>NZ_CADCTE010000001.1 GCF_902805515.1 uncultured Arthrobacter sp.
AAACCACACAGGCCTCACGGACCTGCCGCTGACGCCGTTCGGTGAGGACCAGGCGCTTGAGGCAAAGCGGCACCTCGCCGGCATCGACTTCGACCTGGTGATGAGCTCGCCGCTCCAGCGTGCCGTCCGGACCGCCGAGCTGGCTGGATTCCCCAACCCCGAGATCGTTCCGCACGCCCACGAATGGGATTACGGGGACAATGAGGGCCGCAACAGCGCCCAGGTGCGCCGGGAAAACCCCGACTACCTGATCTGGAAGGACGGCGCCCCCAACGGGGAGAGTCTCGAGCAGGTTGCGGCACGGGCCGACCGCATCATCTCGCGCGTCCAGGCCGGCTGCCACACCCCGGCGGACCAGGACCCCGATGCTCCGCCGGTCCAGAACGCCCTGCTGGTCGCACACGGACACTTCCTCCGCGTTGTGGCTGCCCGCTGGCTTGAGTTTGCTCCGGTGGAGGGGCGGCGGTTCGTCCTCGGTACGGCGGCTGTCTGCTCCCTGGGCTGGGACAAGCACACGCCGGCCATTGTTCAGTGGAATCTCTAGGGCGAAATAAACCGAGAAATTTTTGAATTAATTAGTTCGACCCCTATGCCAACGCCTCAGCATGGGGTAGATTGACTGTCGAGCCACTGGTCCTCCAGAACATTCCCCAGAGAGGACCAGGGCCTACGGTTCTATTAGTTATCTTTCGGACAGGAGGTAGGGATTGTGAATAACATGTCGAGCGGCCTTCTGACCCGCGGACCCAATCCGGCCTTCGTCATCCGCGGCCACTAGCGGCCTCCTGCGCCTGCACGGCGCCTTCCGGGGCATCCCGAACCACCTAAACGGCGGTCTTTCTCCCGCTGCTCCTCCCCGGTATTGCCGCGCCGCGGATTATTAATTCTTTCCTCTTAATTCCCCTTGCCGAAGGATAACCGTGTCAAAGTCCCAATCCCTTTATGGCCAATTACCCTCGAATGTAGAAATACCCAACGCTGGACAATTCATCATGTCCGGATCATTCACCGTCCTTCCCGCTGTGCCATCCGACGCGGTCAGCCGCACCTCCCTGGGTGGCGGACAGGACGCCACGGCCATGCCGGGCTTCCATCGGAAGCGGAAGGTGAAGCGTACGCTGAGGGCGCTCCGGCGGAATTTCGCCCGCTGGCAGCAGATCCAGGGCCCCGAAGCGGGATCCGCACGCGAAAGTGCGGACCGCCTCCTCCTGCCCCAGCACTTCCTGAACATCCGGTGAGCACCGGCCTCCCGGC
Organism: uncultured Arthrobacter sp.; assembly: GCF_902805515.1. Taxonomy (GTDB): domain Bacteria; phylum Actinomycetota; class Actinomycetes; order Actinomycetales; family Micrococcaceae; genus Arthrobacter_D. The sequence continues at coordinate 1,255 of NZ_CADCTE010000001.1, forward strand.
CGGAGGAATGTGGAGGCGCCCCGCGGCGTTGTATCGTTCAAGACGCTAGTCGCAAGCGGACCATGGGGAGAGGAGGAACGATGCCCCCCGTGAGACGTGTGGCGATGTTGTCCCTCCATACCTCCCCCCTCGAACAGCCGGGAGCCGGTGACGCCGGCGGCATGAACGTCTACGTGCGTTCCGTGGCGCTGGAGTTGGCGAGGGTGGGTGTCGAAGTCGACATCTTCACCCGAAGGACGGGCGAGGAGCGGCCCTCCTGGGAAGAGATGGCGGACGGCGTCCGGGTGCATCACCTGGCCGCCGGCCCGCCACACCGCATTCCGAAGGAAGCCCTTCCCCAGCTGACCGGAACCTTCACAGCGGCCCTGGCCGACGTCGCCGGCGCCCTGGCCGGCGGCGGCGTCGACGTGCTTCACTCCCACTACTGGGTGTCCGGAACGGTGGGCCTGACCGTCGCCCGCAAGCTGAGACTGCCCCTCGTCCACTCGATGCACACCATGGCGAAGGTCAAGAACCTGAGGATGAAGAACCTTGGCACGGCGGAACCGCCGGTCCGGGTCAGTGGTGAGCAGGCCGTCGTCTCCGGAGCCGCGCGCCTGATCGCGAACACCTCGACGGAGGCCTCGGAGCTTGAATCCCTCTACGGGGCGCACGCCGAGAGGATCGACGTGGTGGCCCCCGGCGTCGATCTCGAAACCTTCAATCCCGGCTCGCGTGAGGTCTCCCGGTCCCTGCTGCAGTTCCCCCAGCGTTCCTTCCATGTCGTGTTCGCGGGACGAATCCAGAAGCTTAAGGGACCGCAGGTGCTTGTGGCCGCCGTGCGCGAACTCGTGGAGCGCCGTCCCGACATCCCCCTGACCGTCAGCATCCTCGGCTCCCGCAGCGGCTCCGACGCCCTGAAGCTGCAGCCGCTGATCGATGACGCCGGGCTCCACGACATAGTGCGGCTGTATCCGCCGGTCAAGGCCGCCCAGCTCGCCCACTGGTTCCGTGCGGCCGACGTCGTCGTCATGCCCTCCTTCAGCGAATCCTTCGGACTTGTGGCGCTCGAGGCGCAGGCCTGCGGCACACCGGTCCTCGCCGCCAATGTGGGCGGGCTGCCCCAGGCCGTGAGCGACGGCCGAACGGGCCTGCTCGTTGAGGGCCACTCCGCCGGGGGGTGGTCGGCCGCCCTTGAAAAGCTGTTCGACGACACCGCCTACCGGGAGGCGCTCGGGCGCGGTGCCGCCGTGCATGCGCTTGCCTTTGGCTGGCAGCGCACCGCCCTGCTGACGGCCCAGAGCTACCGCACCGCCGTGGAGCGATTCTCCTCCGTTGCGGCGCGGTGATCCGGCCGCCCTAGGATAGGACCGTGAACCGCGACGAACTTGCCAGCTACCTTGATTCCGTCCGCATCACCGGGGAGGTGGCCACCCCGCGGGAGAACAACCTCGACCACATGCGCCGATTCCTCGACGGGAATGAGCACCTCGAGTTCGGCGTGCGCACCACGCACCCCTGGACCTTCGACGAGGTCTTCACCCTGATGCATGAGAAGGTCGGCACCAGCGCCGACCCGTCCCACACCACCGGCCAGGACACCATCGACGCCGCCAAGTGCGTGGCCGCACTCGACCGATTCGCCGATCGGCTGGGCCGCTCGGTCCGGGCCGGGGAACGCATCCTCTTCGCCACGGGCCATCCCGGTGGTCTCCTTCCGGTCCACGCGGCCCTCGCGTCCGCCGCCGCACAGGCCGGCGCCGAGGTGATGGAGATCCCGCACGGAATCCGGTTTCGGGAGGGCGACGTCCGCCAGGTCCAGAGGGTCCTGGCCTGGCACCAGCACGGGAACCTGATGCACACCCACTACCCGCAGCCGATGCGCCTCGTGCTTGCGTCCCTCGCTGCCGCCGGCAGGCCGGGGCCCGAGCTGGTGGTCGCCGACCACGGCTGGGCGGGAGAAGCCGCGGCCGCCGGCGTGCCGGCACTCGGATTCGCCGACTGCAACGACCCCGGCCTCTTTGTTTCCGAAGCCGAAGGCCAGCTCGAGGTGGCCGTCCCCCTCGACGACAACGTGCCGCCCGTCCTGTATGTGCCACTAACGGAATATGTATTGGAGCGGGCAGGGCTTGCCGGAGCGCCGGCACTGCGCTGATAGGTTGGCCCCATGAGCGACCTTGAGATTGCGCGCCGCGCGGCGATCCGACCCATCGAGGAAATTGCCGATGCGGCGGGGGTCCCGCGGGATGCCCTGGAGCCCTACGGCCGGTACAAGGCGAAGATCGATCCCACCCGCCTCGCGGACCGCCCCGGGCGCCCCGGGCGGGTTGTGCTGGTGAGCGCCATGAGCCCAACCCCCGCCGGCGAGGGGAAGTCGACCTGCACCGTGGGGCTCGCCGACTCCCTCGCCCGGGCAGGTCAGCACGTGATGATCGCCCTGCGGGAGCCTTCCCTCGGCCCGGTGCTTGGGATGAAGGGAGGCGCCGCGGGCGGCGGATACTCCCAGGTGCTGCCCATGGACGAGATCAACCTTCACTTCACCGGGGACTTCCACGCCATCACGTCGGCAAACAACGCGCTCGCGGCGCTCGTGGACAACTCAATCCACCAGGGCAACCCGCTGAACATCGACCCGCGGCGGATTACCTTCCGGAGGGTCCTCGATATGAACGACCGGGCCCTGCGCAGCGTCGTGGTGGGCCTCGGCGGTCCGGCGGAGGGCACGCCCCGTCAGGACGGCTTCGACATCACGGCCGCCTCCGAGATCATGGCGGTGTTCTGCCTGGCCACCGACCTCGCCGACCTGCGGGAGCGGCTCTCGCGCATCACCTTCGGCTACTCCTACGACCGCAAGCCGCTCACCGTCGCCCAGTTGGGGGTCGAGGGGGCGCTGACCCTGCTGCTGAAGGACGCCTTCAAGCCGAACCTCGTCCAGACGATCGCTGGAACCCCCGCCCTGGTGCATGGCGGGCCGTTCGCCAATATCGCCCACGGCTGCAACTCCGTGGTTGCCACCCAGACCGCCCGGCGCCTGGCCGACATCGTCGTCACCGAGGCCGGTTTTGGGGCCGACCTGGGCGCCGAAAAGTTTCTCGACATCAAGGCCCGCTCGGCCGACGTCGCACCCGACGCCGTCGTGATCGTGGCCACCATCCGGGCACTTAAGATGCACGGCGGCGTGGACAAGGCAGACCTGGCTGAACCGAATTCCGCGGCGCTCGAGGCGGGCACCGCCAACCTGCTGCGGCACGTACGCAATGTGGAGAAGTTCGGATACTCCCCGGTCGTGGCGATCAACCGCTTCGCCACCGACGGCGACGCCGAGCTCGACTGGCTGCTGGGCTGGTGCGCCTCGCAGGGCATCGCCGCCGCCGTCGCCGACGTGTGGGGCCAGGGCGGCGGCGGACCCGGGGGAGACGACCTGGCCGCGGCCGTCCTGGCCGCCCTCGACCAGCCGGCGGACTTCCACCATCTGTACCCGCTGGAGCAGCCGGTGGAAGAAAAAATCCGGACCATTGTGCAGGAGATCTACGGAGCCGACAACGTCGACTTCTCGGTGCCTGCGCTGCGCCGCCTCGCCGAGATCGAGGCGAACGGCTGGGGGGAACTGCCGGTGTGCATGGCCAAGACCCAATACTCGTTCTCCGATGACGCAACCCGGGTCGGAGCACCCACCGGATTCACGGTGCACGTCCGGGACCTCATCCCAAGGACCGGCGCCGGATTCATCATCGCCCTCACCGGAGCAATCATGACGATGCCGGGGCTGCCGAAGGTCCCCGGAGCCCTCGGCATGGACGTCGACGCCGACGGCAACGCGGTCGGGCTCTTCTAGGCCCCTGCCCGCCGACCGGGCCGATCGGCGGGCCGCGTCGCCGGAGCTGCCCAGCAATCGGCGGCGCTCGGTGGCCGGAAGCGGGCCGGATGGAAAGCCGCCGGCCGTGCCTTAAACGGTCCGGCCGCCTGCCTGAACCAGGAAGACGGCCGGAACCTGCCTCGGGCGGAGCCTAACGCTCGAGGTCGCCGCGGATGAACGCCTCGACCTTTTCGTGGGCAATGTCATCCGCGTACTGCTCAGGCGGGGACTTCATGAAGTAGCTCGACGCCGACAGGATCGGACCGCCGACGCCACGGTCGAGGGCGATCTTCGCCGCCCGGATGGCGTCGATGATGACACCGGCGGAGTTGGGGGAATCCCACACCTCGAGCTTGTATTCGAGCGACACGGGGGCGTCGCCGAAGTTGCGGCCCTCGAGGCGGACGAACGCCCACTTCCGGTCATCGAGCCAGGCCACGTAGTCCGAGGGGCCGATGTGCACATCGTCGGCGTGAAGTTCGGCCTTCACGTTCGAGGTGACGGCCTGGGTCTTTGAAATTTTCTTGGACTCCAGGCGGTCGCGCTCGAGCATGTTCTTGAAGTCCATGTTGCCGCCGACGTTCAGCTGGTACGTGCGGTCCAGGGTCACGCCGCGGTCTTCGAAGAGCTTCGCCATCACGCGGTGCGTGATGGTTGCGCCGATCTGGCTCTTGATGTCGTCGCCGACGATCGGCACGCCGGCGGCGGTGAACTTGTCGGCCCATTCCTTGGTGCCGGCGATGAAGACGGGCAGCGCGTTGACGAAGGCCACGCCGGCGTCGATGGCGCACTGGGCGTAGTACTTCGCGGCGTGCTCCGAGCCCACCGGCAGGTAGCAGACGAGGACATCGGCCTTGGTGGCCTTGAGCTGGCCCACGATGTCGACCGGTTCCTCGTCGGATTCCACGATGGTCTCGCGGTAGTACTTGCCCAGGCCGTCGAGCGTGTGGCCGCGCTGGACGATCACGCCGGTCGGGGGGACGTCGGCGATCTTGATGGTGTTGTTCTCGCTGGCGCCGATCGCTTCGGCGAGATCGTGGCCGACCTTCTTGCCGTCGACGTCGAAGGCCGCGACGAACTGCACGTCGCTGACGTGGTAATCGCCGAACTTGACGTGCATCAGGCCGGGGACCTTGGCCGACGGATCCGCGTCCCGGTAGTAGTGCACGCCCTGTACAAGGGACGCGGCACAGTTGCCGACGCCGATGATTGCCACCCGGATGGGGTTAGTTCCCACAGTTCTCCTCAAAAAGCACGCTGAAGTGTAATAGGCCCGTTCAGCCCCGTAATAGAGGGTCGGGCAGAGAGTGTCCAGTCTACGTCCATTTGGGCGTATGCCGGTTGGACTCTATCAACCTTGCAGGGTCCCCGTTCACCGCACCCGGTCCGGGCGGGCCGCGGCGGGGTCGAAGGCCACTGCCGGATCCTGTCCTCGAGGTTCCGGTGCGGGCCCCGTCGATGCCGCGGATGGCTCGGGTAGGCTGGGGCGAGCACGGATTCCCAGCGAAAGAACCCACGTGAGCGCAGCTTCATTCCGATACGAAAAACTTGGCCCGGAGGACTTCGACCGGATCGCCGGCGGGCACCCCGACGTGGTTGTTCCGCTTGAGCAGACCCCGGACTGGGCCGGGTTCGAGACCGCCCTCGGTCGCCGCCCCTACGGGATCTGGGGGTACTACGACGGCGAAACACTCGTTGCCATCGCCAGCTACCTCCTCATCCAACGGCGTCTGAGGACTTCCCTTGTGGTGGTCAACGGGCCTGTGTGGTTCGCGGAACGGACGCCGGCCGCCGAACGCACCCTGATGACGACTGTCCTTTCGCAGTTCGCGGCCGATCCCGGGGTCGACCCGCTGTATATACGGATGCAGGTATCGACACCACAGCCACCGGCGGAGGGCCCCCTGGAGCACGGCTGGTTCGAGCGGGAGATTGTCGTCGATCTCACGCCGGAAGAAAAGGACCTGTTCCGGAGCTTCAAGCCCAACGCCCGCAACAGCATCCGTCGGGCCCAGAAATCCGGGGTGGAAGTCCGAAGTATTCCCCGCGAGTTATGGAGCGAGACCTTCCGGCAGGAGCTTTTCCCGATCATGAGGGAGACCGCCGAACGCGATGGATTCGAAAGCTTCGCGTCCGACTACTACGAGACACTCCTGGCCGAACTGGGCGACTACCTCCGCCTGCTCGTCGCCTACCTCGACGGAAAGCCGGTGAGCTGGCTCATCACCAGCGAGTACCGGGGCTCCGCGGTTTACTACTTCGCCGGCAGCACCCAGCAGGCGCGCAAGATCTTCGCGCCCTACCTCCTGCTCTGGGAAGCCTTCCGGGAGCTCAAGGCCGCGGGCAACGGCACCTGCGCCCTGACCGGCATCGTCAGCGAGAACTACCCGCAGCTCGCAAACGTCACCACCTTCAAGCGGAACTTCTCCAAGAACGTCGTCGTGGTGCCCACGACGTATGACCTCCCCGTGAAGCCGCTGCAGTACCGCACCCTCGCTGCGGCCCTCCGCGCCCGGCGGAGCCTGCCGGGACAGGTACGGGCTGCACGGAAGGCGCTGGCCGCCGCGCGCGGCACCATCGCCGCCAAGGTCAGGCCGGCCACCGCCGCGCCCGCCCAGCCCGGCACTGTCCAGCCCGCTACTGACGCACGGCCCGCCTGAGGAAAGTGAGAACCGATGGTTGACGTCGAGGTTGTCGGTTCCGGGCCCAACGGGCTGGCAGCGGGCGTGGTGTTGGCCCGGGCGGGTCTGAGCGTACGCGTGCACGAATCGGCGGCGACCATCGGAGGCGGATCGCGCACCCTCCCGCTGATGGAGGAGGGGGCGGTCCACGACGTCTGCTCGGCGGTCCACCCCATGGCGCTTGTCTCGGAGTTCTTCACCTCCTTCGAACTTCGCCGCCGCATCGGGTTCGCCATCCCCGAGGTTTCCTACGCGCACCCGCTCGATTCCGGGCGGGCAGGAATCGCCTATCGCAGCCTGGAGCGGACCGTGGCGGAACTGGGTGTTGACGGCCCGGCGTACCGGCGGCTGATGCAGCCCCTCATCGATTCCCGGGACGGCATCCTCGCGCTGACGCTGAATCACCTGCTGCGCGTGCCGAAGAACCCGCGGGCCGCGGCACGGCTCGCGGCGGCCGTCCTCGACCAGGGCTCGCCGGCCTGGAACCGGCGGTTCCGGGGCGAGGAGGCCCCGGCGATGCTGACCGGGGTCATGGCGCACCCCGTCGGACCGCTTCCCTCGCTCACGGCCGCCGGAGCCGGCATGGTCCTCGGCCTGCTTGCGCACGCCGGCGGCTGGGCCATCCCCGTCGGCGGCTCCCAGGCGATTGCCGACGCCATGGCCCGGGACATCGAAGACCACGGCGGCGAGATCCTCACCGGCTCCCGGGTGCGCTCCCTCGCGGAGCTCGGCGGTGCCCGGGCGGTCCTGCTGGACGTTGCCCCGCCCGCACTGGTGGAGATGGCGCGGGGACGGCTTCCGGGAGGGTACGCGCGGGCGCTGCGCAGGTTCCGCTTCGGCAACGCCGCCTGCAAGGTCGATTTCCTGCTCTCCGGCCCCGTGCCGTGGACCAATTCCGAGGTGGCCCGGGCCGGCACCGTCCACCTTGGCGGAACCCGGGCCGAGGTGGCGGCGGCCGAGGCGGACGTCAACGCCGGACGCCACCCGGAGCGCCCCTACGTCCTTGTCTCCCAGCCGTCGCTGTTCGACCCGACCCGGGCGCCGGCCGGCCGGCACACCCTCTGGACCTACTGCCACGTGCCCCGCGGCTCCACGACGGACATGACCGAGGCCATCACCGCCCAGATCGAACGCTTCGCCCCCGGCTTCCGCGACCTGATTGTCGACTCGCACTCCTCGACGGCCGCCCAGCTCGGGGAGTACAACGAAAATTATGTCGGCGGCGACTTCGGCTCGGGCGCCGTCGACCTCCGCCAGATGATTGCCCGCCCGGTGCTGGCGGCCCACCCGTGGGCGACCCCGCTGAAGGGGGTCTACCTCTGCTCCCAGTCGGCCCCGCCCGGACCCGGCGTCCACGGCATGGCCGGATTCCACGCCGCGAAGCTTGCCCTGCGGCGCGAGTTCGGGCTGGGAATGCCCGAACTGGGAATCGGCTGAAGGCTCAGCCGCCCAGCAGCGGCGCGAGTGCCTTCACGAGCTGCTGGCCGCCGAGGACGAGGAAGAGCAGCGCCGTAATGCCCAGGGCGATATTCGTCGACGGCTTGTTGGCCCAGCGGGCGGGAATGCGTTTCCCGTTCAGCAGTCCGAGCAGGGTCACCGCGAGGAACGGCATGAACAGCGAACCCAGGACGCCGTAGGCGAGGATCAGGCCGATCGGCTGGCCCAGGGCGAACAGGATCATCGGCGGGAAGGTCAGCCACAGCACATAGAACCGGAAGTATTTCCCTCCCACCCGGGTGTCGGGATGGCCCGATTCCTTACCGCGCATATTTCCCCAGAAGTCGGCGAACATGAGGGAGACGCCGTTCCATACGCCGAGGATCGAGGAGAAGGATGCGGCCCAGAAACCGACGAGGAATCCGGTGCCGACGACGTCGCCGTATTCGTCCTTCAGCACTCCGTACAGGTCCAGCAGGCCCTCGTCCCCTGCGCTGATCGAGACGCCCGCCGAACGCACCACCTCCGCGCCGACGATGAGCATGGCGACGACGAAGATACCGGTCATCACATAGGCCATTGAGTTGTCGATGCGCATCACCCGCATCCATTTCGGGGTGTACCAGCCTTTTTCCCGCAGCCAGTAGCCGTAGGCGGCCAGGGTGATGGTTCCACCGACGCCGCCGGCGAGGGCGAGGGTGTAGAGGACCCCGCCGTCCGGAATTCTCGGGAGCAGGCCGGTGAACATCGCCGGAATGTTGGGCAGCGCGATGACGGCCAGTCCCACGACGGTGATGAACATCAGCCCCACCAGGACGGCGGTGATCTTCTCGAAGGTCGCATACTTGCCGAACCAGACCATCACGAATCCGAGCAGGCCCATGGCAATCGCCCAGGCCCACAGCGGCAGCACCGGGAAGACGGCGGCCAGGGGCAGCGCCGCCGAGGACATGGCGGTGGCTCCGTACACGAAACCCCAGATCATGATGTAGGGGCCGAAGTACCACGTGGTCCACCGCCCCAGCGACCGCCACCCCTCAAAGATCGTTCGTCCGGTGGCGAGAGTGAACCGTCCGACGCCCTCCACCAGGATGATCTTCAGGACCACGCCGAGCACCACGGCCCACAGCAGGCCGTATCCGAAGCGGGAGCCGGCGACGAGCGTGGCCACCATGTCCGCCGCGCCGACCCCCGTGGCGGCAACCACGAGTCCTGGCCCGACGAGCTTCCATTTCGCGGGAGCACCGCCGTCGTCGTCGATCCTGTCCTCGTGCTCAGTGGGAGTGGGGGGAGTGCCGCCGGTAGTCGCCATCGACCAGGGGTCCTAACTGTTGATACCTTGTGCGGATGAGACCGCCCGAGGCGGGTCCGCCGGTCGTGTGCATTCTGTCACAGGCCCGGTGTTGGACCCGGGATGCCCGGCGTGCCCGCCGCGGTCCGGGACACCGCCCTAGGAGGCACCGATGGACACTCAGACAGCAGGCGACCCCTACCGCCTGGAACGCTTCGTCACCGCCCAGGACGTGGGCGGCACCTACCCGCGGGCCCTCCGCGAAATCCGGGCCGGGCGCAAGCAGAGCCACTGGATGTGGTTCGTCTTTCCCCAGATCCAGGGCCTCGGGAGCAGCGCGACGGCCCGCGAGTTTGCCATCTCCTCCCTCGCCGAGGCGCAGGCCTATCTCGCCCACCCCGTGCTCGGGCCCCGGCTGCTCGAATGCGCCGCCGCGGCCGCCGCGCTGCCGGGGCAGAGCGCGGAAGCCGTCTTCGGCGGCATCGACGCCCGGAAACTGCATTCGAGCGCGACCCTCTTCCACCGGACCGCCCCCGGCGAGCCGGTGTTTTCCGACCTCCTCGCAAAGTACTTCGACCTCCAGCCCGACACCGCCACCGACGAACGCCTCTAAACAGTGATCCTGGGCAGCGCCGCCGGCCGGCGGGCGCCTTTGCCCGGCCGGGGTTGCCAAGGTAAGATCGATGTGGTTTCGACCACAATTTCATATGCCTTTGACCTGCAGCGGGAGAGTCCTGCCGCGAATATCCACTCGGCAGGCGCCGTAGGAGCAAATCCTCCCCAGGAATCTCTCAGGCCCAGTACCGCTGCGGTTAGGCAACTCTGGAAAGCAGCGCACCGGCCCCGAGGGCAGGCAGCGCTCACCGAAGGTGCAAGCAGGCACGGAGCCCTGCGGAAACTCTCAGGTCCAAGACACAGAGCGGGGAGGAACTCGAAAAGGGACGCGCTTCCAGCGCTTGAACGTACGGAGTTTCCATGACCGCCCATGCCGACCTGGCTTCCACCTTCGCCGACCGCCACATCGGTCCGCGCACCTCCGACGCCGCGCAGATGCTGTCGGTCCTCGGATACCCCAGCATCGACAAGCTCGTCGACGTCGCCGTTCCGGCAAGCATCCGGTCCGCCAAGGCCCTTGATCTTCCTGCTGCGCTCAGCGAACCCGAGGTGCTGGCGCAGCTGCGCCGGATCGCCGGCCGCAACCGGACCGCTGTGCAGATGATCGGCCAGGGCTACTTCGACACCGTCACTCCTCCGGTGATCCGCCGCAATGTCCTCGAATCCCCCGCCTGGTACACCGCCTACACGCCCTACCAGCCGGAAATCTCCCAGGGCCGCCTCGAGGCCCTCCTCAACTTCCAGACCATGGTCCAGGACCTCACCGCCCTGGACATCGCCAACGCGTCGCTGCTCGATGAAGCCTCGGCCGTCGCCGAGGCCGTGCTGCTGATGCGCCGCTCGGGCAAGAACAAGTCAGGCCGCACCGTCCTCGACGCCGACTGCCTCCCGCAGACCATCGCCGTGGTCCGCGGCCGCGCCGAGGCGCTCGGCTTCGAGGTCGAGATCGCCGACCTCGCCCAGGGCCTGCCCGACGGCGACATCAACGGCGTCGTCCTCCAGCAGCCCGGTGCCTCCGGTGCCCTGCGCGACTCCACCGCGGTCATCGCCGCCGCCAAGGAGCGCGGGGTCCTCGTCACGGTCGCCGCCGACCTGCTGGCCCTGACCCTGATCACCGCCCCGGGCGAGCAGGGCGCCGACATCGCGGTCGGCTCCGCCCAGCGCCTTGGCGTTCCGCTGTTCTTCGGCGGACCGCACGCCGCCTACATGGCGGTGCGCAAGGGCCTCGAGCGCATGCTGCCCGGCCGCCTGGTCGGGGTGTCCAAGGACGCCGACGGCGCCCCCGCCTACCGGCTGGCCCTCCAGACCCGCGAGCAGCACATCCGCCGCGAAAAGGCGACGTCGAACATCTGCACCGCCCAGGCGCTGCTGGCCATCACCGCCAGCATGTACGGGGTCTACCACGGCCCCGAGGGCCTGAAGGCGATCGCCGAGCAGACCCACCGACGTGCCGTCGACCTCGCCGGCCGGCTGACCGCCACCGGAGTGAAGATCGTCCACGACACCTTCTTCGACACCCTGCTGGTCAGCGTGCCCGGCCGGGCCGCTGAACTCGCGGACCGCGCCGAGGAGCTCGGCTACAACCTGCGCCGCGTCGACGCGGACCACCTCGGCATTTCCTGCGATGAGACCACCACCGAGGACCACATCGCCGCCGTCGCCGGCGTGTTCGGCGCCGGCAGCGACGCCGGTTCCGGGGCAGCGGACACCCGGACCCGGATCCCGGCCGGACTGCGCCGCACCTCGGCCTACATGACCCACCCGGTGTTCTCGCTGCACCGTTCGGAAACGGCGATGCTGCGCTACCTGCGCCGCCTCTCCGACCGCGACCTGGCCCTCGACCGGACCATGATCCCGCTGGGCTCGTGCACCATGAAGCTCAACGCCACGGTGGAGATGGAAGCGATCTCCTGGCCCGAGTTTGCCTCGATCCACCCGTTTGCGCCCGCCGCGCAGACCGAGGGATGGCGCGAACTCATCACCGATCTCGAGGAGCGCCTGGCCGAGATCACCGGTTACGCCAAGGTGTCCCTGCAGCCCAACGCCGGCTCGCAGGGTGAGCTCGCGGGCCTGCTCGCCATCCGCGGCTACCACCGCTCACGCGGCGACGAGAACCGCACGGTGTGCCTGATCCCCTCCTCGGCGCACGGCACCAACGCCGCCTCCGCCGTCCTCGCCGGTATGAAAGTGGTTGTCGTGGCCACGGCCGCCAACGGCAATATCGACCACGACGACCTCAAGGCGAAGATCGAGCAGCACGCCGAGAACCTCTCCGCGATCATGATCACCTACCCCTCGACCCACGGTGTGTTCGAGGAGGATGTCCGCTGGGTCTGCGAGCAGGTGCACGCGGCCGGCGGACAGGTCTACATCGACGGCGCGAACCTTAACGCCCTCGTGGGGCTGGCCAAGCCGGGTGAGTTCGGCGGTGACGTCTCGCACCTGAACCTGCACAAGACGTTCTGCATCCCGCACGGCGGCGGCGGCCCCGGCGTCGGGCCGGTCGCCGTGGCTGAGCACCTCATCGACTTCCTGCCCGGGGACGCGAACCGGGACATCACCACCGACGAGGCCGCCGGCGGCGCCCCCGTGTCGGCGTCGATGTACGGCTCGGCCGGAGTCCTTCCCATCTCCTGGGCGTACGTGGCCCTGATGGGCGCGGAGGGCCTGACCAGCGCCACCGCGCACGCCCTGCTCGCCGCGAACTACATCGCCGCACGCCTCGACGGGCACTTCCCCGTGCTGTACACCGGCGCCCAGGGGCTGGTGGCGCACGAGTGCATCCTGGACCTGCGCCCGCTCACCGCGAAGACCGGGGTCACCGCCGAGGACGTCGCCAAGCGGCTCATCGACTACGGCTTCCACGCGCCCACGCTGTCCTTCCCGGTCGCGGGAACGCTGATGGTGGAGCCCACCGAGTCGGAAAACCTCGCCGAGCTCGACCGGTTCATCGACGCCATGATCGCCATCAAGGGCGAGATCGACCGGGTTGCCGACGGCGAGTGGACCGTCGAGGAAAGCCCGCTGCGCCAGGCCCCGCACACCGCCACCACGCTCATCGGAGACGACTGGAGGCAGTCCTACCCGCGCGAGCTCGCCGCGTACCCGCTGCGCTCCCTGCGGCACGACAAGTACTTCCCGCCCGTGCGGCGCATCGACGGCGCCCACGGTGACCGCAACCTGGTGTGCTCCTGCCCTCCCATCGAAGCCTTCGAGGACTAAACCCAATGCCCAAGCAGACCCCGCTCTACACCCGGCACGAAGCCCTCGGTGCCTCCTTCACCGATTTCGGTGGCTGGCAGATGCCGCTGAAGTACGGCAGCGAGCTCGAAGAACACCACACGGTCCGCCGAGCCGCCGGCCTGTTCGACCTCTCCCACATGGGTGAGGTCCTGGTCACCGGACCCCAGGCGGCCGAGTTCCTCAACTACGCGCTCGTGGGCAACCTGGCGGTGATGCCGGTGGGGAAGGCGAAGTACTCCCTCATCTGCAACGCCGACGGCGGCGTGATCGATGACCTCATCACCTACCGCCTGGCTGAGGACCGCTTCCTCGTGGTGCCCAACGCCTCCAACGCCGACACCGTCGCTTCGGAGCTGCGCGACCGCGCCGCCGACTTCGACGCCGTGGTGGAGGACCAGTCGGAGTCCACCGCCCTGGTGGCCGTCCAGGGGCCCAACGCAGAGGCGATCCTGCTGGCAATGGCGGCCCCTGGCGACGCCGAGGCCATCACCTCGCTGCGCTACTACGCCGCCGTCGAGGTCGAACTGGTCGGGGTGCCGGTCCTGCTGGCCCGCACCGGGTACACCGGTGAGGACGGATTCGAGCTGTTTGTCGGCAACTCCTTCGCGGTGCGCGTCTGGGACGCGGCCCTTGAGGCGGGTGCGGGCCACGGCCTGATCCCGTGCGGCCTTGCCTCCCGGGACTCCCTCCGCCTCGAGGCCGGCATGCCGCTCTACGGAAACGAGCTAGGCCTCTCAACCAACCCCTTCGAGGCCGGTCTCGGTCCGGTGGTGAGCCTCAAGAAGACCGAGGACTTCGTGGGCCGCTCCGTCCTGGAGCCGCTGAAGGCCGCCGGGCCGGCACGCCGCCTGGTCGGGCTGCGCGGCACCGGCCGGCGCTCCGCGCGCGCCGGGTACGACGTCGTCATTGACGGCGCGGCCGTGGGCACGGTGACGTCGGGGCTGCCCAGCCCCACCCTCGGCTACCCGGTGGCGCTGGCCTACGTCGACTCGGCCCTCGCGGAGCCCGGCACCGAAGTCCAGGTCGACCTCCGTGGCCGCCCTGAGCCCTTCACCGTCGTGGAGACACCGTTCTACAAGCGCGCCAAGTGACGCCGATCGACGGCTCCATCGCACCAGGGGGACTTCAGTGACCATCAGCGCATTCGACCTGTTCAAGATCGGCATCGGCCCGTCCAGTTCACACACCGGCGGGCCGATGACGGCCGCCTACCTGTACACGGAACTGCTGCGGGGAGAGGACCTGCTCGAGCGGGTCGACCGCCTCCAGGTCGAGCTCTTCGGATCGCTCGGCGTCACCGGGCACGGTCACGGCACGGTGAAGGCGATCCTGCTTGGTCTTGAGGGCAGCCAGCCCCATCTCGTCGATCCGGCCACCGCCGATGAACGGGTGGGACGCATCGGCGAGCTGAAGTCGCTGCGCCTTGCCGGAGAACGTACCATCGGCTTCGATCCCGACCGGGACCTCATCCTGCACCGGCGTCAGCGGCTTGAATATCACACCAACGGAATGCGCTTCCAGGCCTGGGACGCCGAGGGAACCCTGCTTCGGGCGCGCGACTACTTCTCGGTGGGAGGCGGATTCGTCCTCGACGAGAACCAGATCGGCGTCGAGACGCAGCCCGGACCCGAGGTCGTCGTGCCCTTCCCGTTCAATACAGCCGACCAGCTGCTTGAACTATGCCGCAAGCACGATATGTCGTTTTCCGAGATCGTGCTCGCCAATGAGAAGGCCTTCCGGAGCGAGGAGGAGGTCCGGGCGGGCCTGCTGCAGATCTGGGAGGTCATGCAGGACACCATCCGCCGGGGAACCAGCACCGGCGGCGTCCTGCCCGGAGGGCTTGCCGTACGGCGGCGGGCCGCCCGCCAGCTGGAACTCCTCGAGAAGGCCAACGACCCCGAGGACCGGCTCGGAACCATGGAATGGGTGACCCTGTTCGCTCTGGCGGTCAATGAGGAGAACGCGGCCGGCGGCCGTGTGGTCACCGCGCCCACCAACGGCGCCGCCGGCATCATCCCGGCCGTCCTCAAGTACTACGTCGACTTCGTTCCCGGCGCCAGCGACGACGGCGTCGTACGCTTCCTGCTGGCCGCCACCGCCGTCGGGGCCCTGTTCAAGAAAAACGCGTCCATTTCCGGTGCGGAGGTGGGATGCCAGGGCGAGGTCGGCTCCGCCTGCGCCATGGCGGCCGGCGCCCTGGCCGAGGTGCTCGGGGGCACTCCGGAGCAGGTGGAAAACGCCGCGGAGATCGGGATCGAGCACAACCTCGGTCTGACCTGTGATCCGGTCGGCGGGCTGGTGCAGATCCCCTGCATCGAACGCAACGCGGTCGGCGCGATCAAGGCCATCACCGCCGCGCGGATGGCGGTCCGCGGCGATGGGCAGCACCACGTCTCGCTCGATATCGCCATCAAGACGATGCGCGACACCGGGGCGGACATGATGGACAAATACAAGGAGACGGCCCGGGGCGGGCTCGCCCTGAATGTGGTGGAGTGCTGAGCGGGAAGGTTCCGCTCGGCCGCCCCCAAGATGCTAGACGGCAGGGACTAGACGGCAGGGACTGGACGGCAGGGACTAGACGGCGGTCTGGACGGCGGCCTGGACCGATTTGCTCCGCTGCGGGGCGAGTTCGATCACGATGTCGCGCAGGAGTCCGCGCAGCTCCTCGGACTCAAGGCCCTCGCCGGTCATGAGGGACCGCTCGATGTCCTGCGCCTGGGCGAGGGCCATCAGCCCGGCTTCGGTGATGGTGATGCGCTGGCTGCGGCGGTCGCGGGTGTCTCGGATGCGGGAGATGAAGCCCTGCCGCTCGAGCTTCTCAAGGGTCTTGCCGATGGTCTGGGCCTGGACATGCACGGCCAGGGCGAGCCGCGCTCCGGTCATGGTGCCCTCACGGGACAGGACGCCCAGGGTGGTGTAGCCAGCGTGGGTGATGCCGATATCGAGGAGTCGCTCGTTCCACGCATGGTCCACCAGCCGGGCGGCGGTGGTGAGGAGGCGGCTTGTTGACCACTCGTTCAGGTTCGGCATGACGGTACTTCTTCCAGACGCTAGTTGATCCCTGTCTCTCCACTATGAACCTAAATCTTCAAGTTTTCCCTGTGATCCGCCCAAAGCTTTAAGCAAGGGTGCTTAGGAAGCGGGATGCCTGGGCCTGAATTTCCCCCGACCATCGTCGAGCCCGCGCCGGTGATGTGTGAGGAAGGTCTCGATGGCTCCACGTACCTGATCAGGAGCGGTGTGCTGGACGACGTGGGGCTTACCTGCAATCTGCACAAGCGACCCAAGGCGCGCGGCCGCGGCGAGTTCCCGGCACCAGGGCTCCCGTGCCACGGGATCCCGTGAGCCGCGCATCACCAGGACGGGACATTCAACGGCCCGGACCGCCTCCTCCAAGGCGTATGCCATCATGGGTCGCAGCTCCTGCAGGTACCAGCGCGGGCCGGTCCGCAGGTAGTCGGTGAAGACCATGAGGTTTACTGCCGGTGGTTCTCGAAGGGTGTCGAGCGCAAGGTCCGCCGCCTGCCGCCAGACCGAGCGGCGCCTCTTGTCCACCACCGGGCCGATCAGCACGATCCCGGCAACCCGCTCGGGGTCCTGAAGTGCGGCCGCGGTGACGATCTGCGCTCCCATGGAATGGCCGATCAGCACGCAGTTGGCTACCCCAGCCCCGGCCAGGGCGTCCAGCAGGACGGCGGCATGGTCCTCCACGGAGAGCGCGGGGCCGGGGGACGGGTTGGGCCCGAAGCCCGGCAGGTCCACGGCATAGGTGTCGGCCGTCGCTGTGAGTTCGGCATGCAGGCGGTCAAGGTAGCGGTGCGACATTCCGATGCCGTGGATCAGGATAAACGGCGGTTCTGTGCTGCCCGTGGGCCCGGGGGAAAAGTGGATGCGGAGGATGTGCCCGCGCAGGCGGACAGTCGAGACAGTGCGGGAGACCATTTGGCGAGTGTAGCCCGGCCTTCCATCCGCCAAAGTTCAAGGAATCCTCAAGTTTGGACAGCGGTTCCCCGGATTTTCTGGCAAGGTATTGCTATGCCCGATATCCATGAACCACGCACCGCCCTCATCGTCGAGGACGACGAGGACATCCGGGAGCTGCTGGGCACGGCACTGCGGTTGAAGGGATTTTCGATCCTCGAGGCGGCGACCGGGCACGAGGGCCTGGCGAAGGTGCGCGAGCATCAGCCCGACCTGATCACCCTGGATTTGAACCTCCCCGACCTCGACGGGGTCGAGGTCTGCCGCCAGTCAAGGGCGATGAGTGATGCCTATATCGTGATGGTGACCGCGCGCCAGGACGAGATCGACCGGCTGCTGGGCCTGGAGACCGGCGCCGACGATTTCATCGGCAAACCGTTCAGCCCGCGCGAGTTCACGGCCCGCGTCTCGGCCATGTTCCGCCGGCCGCGCACAGGCCCCGGCGTGGCCGGCAACGGCAGCTCCCCATTGCTGCGCCACGACGGACTGCTGATGGATGTCGAGGGTCGCACCGTGAGCCTCGACGGCGAGGAGCTGGCCCTGACGAGGATCGAGTTCGACCTCCTCGAGGCCCTGCTCGACGGCGCGTCGCGGGTGTGGTCCCGCGAGGCACTCCTCGACCGGGTCTGGGGGGACGGCTGGGCGCTCGACCACCACCTCGTGGAGGTGCACATCCGGAACCTCCGCCGGAAGCTCAGCGACGACACCAGCAATCCGCGGTTCATCCGCACGGTCCGGGGCGTCGGGTACCGGTTGATTCCGCTGACACCGGTGCGCTGAGGCCGCCGCGGCCGACCAGCTCTACAGCAGGCTGAGCTCGTCGAGGGCATCACGCAGCCCCGGCGCGCTTCCCCGCTCGTCATCGATGCTTTTCCGTTCGCTTTGAACGACATCGGGCCGGTCGGTGATGATTCCGTCGACCGGCACCCGCAGGAACGTCCGGATCGCATCGGGGTCGTTCACCGTCCACACCCACAGCTCCTTGCCGCGGCCGCGCGCGAGGGCGGCGAGTTCCTCGGTGAAGAAGGACTGCTCCACCACGAGGAAATCGCCCGGCTCCCCCTCCAGGGTGCCGACATTGGCGGCCACGGTGTAGCCCACCCGAAGCGCGGGCCGCTTCTCCTCGATCTCCCGGACCACCTCGCTGCTCAGGGAATGGTAGATGTGATGACCGGTCGCGCCGATCGAATCGAGCTCCGCCAGGAGCCGGTCCACCACCTGGGGCGATTCGTGCCCGTGCAGCTTGAGTTCGATCAGGAGCTTCACGCCGAGCTCCTCGGCCCGGAGGACGTAGTCAATGAGGGAAACCATCGAATCGCTGTACCCGCCGACACTCACGTCGATCGCCTCGGCCTCGGCGAGGGTCAGCTCGTAGGTGTTCACGTTGAGCCCCGAGACGATCCACAGGTTGACGTCGTGGCTGAGGATAAAGCGCCCGTCCCGGGTCTCCTGGGCGTCGATCTCGACGAAATCCGGGCGCACCCGCGCCGCCGCCTCGAGGGCGCCGATCGTGTTTTCCACGCCTCCGCCGACGAACCCGCGGTGGGCGATGATCTTGGTGGACCCGGAGTCCGCGGGCACGCTTCCGGCCGCCGGGAGGATCGACGCCGACTGGACGGCCGTGGCTCCCATCACCGTCAGGCCGAGGACCACGAGGGCCGCCTGCCGCCGCCTGGAGCGGCCCCGCCGGTGGGGTTCCGGGGGCGCCGGGGCAGGCGGCGGTGCCCCGTCGGGAAGGCCAGTGCGCCGGTGGCTGTAGGCGGCGGTCAGGGCGTGGAGGATCACGACGAGCGCGAAACTCAGCACCACCGCGGAGCCGACATTGGCGATGCCGTAGCCGGCGGCCGCCACGGCGGGGGCGATGGGCGGGGCGAAGCGGTCCGCAAGGGCGGCGCCGAACACCACCGCCTCGGTCAGCAGGGTCGAGAGCGCACCGGCGCCGGCGGCGACGATTCCGATGACGGCGGCAATCCGCCAGGACTGGCGTCGGGTCGCCGCCAGGCTGCCGGCCACGGCGCGGCCCGGAGACTTTCCTTCGATCACCAGCAGCGGGAAGGTGAAGATCAGGCGGAGATTCACGTACAGGAGTACGGCGAGGACCGTGCCGTACAGGGCGGCGCTCACCGGCGCCTTGAGCATCTCGCCGCTGACGAACAGCGGCACGGCGATGCCCCGGGTGACCGTGGAGAACAGGCCGAATCCGCCCAGGGGCATGACCAGCAGGACATAGACGATCAGCAGGGGGGACTGGTAGTGGACCACCGCCCGGATGGCCCGGGCCACGTCCTCGATCACCGGCCGCAGCTGCAGGGGCAGGGCGCACTGCTGGCGGTGGACCAGCACGATCAGGGTGACAAGCTGCACGCTCACCACCGCGAGGGCCGCGACCACCAGCAGGATCATCAGCAGCAGCGCCACGGGGTGCGCCAGCACCATCCCGAGGTTCTGGTCACTGATGCGGGGCAGGCCCGATGCGGCCAGGACGAGGCGGAAGAGTGCCGACAGGGCCGGGAGCGCCAGCAGGATGGTGGCGCCGTTGAGGACCAGGGAGGCGAGCTGAAGGGGGAGGAACCCCCTGAGCGCCTCGGTCAGGGCCTTGCGCAGGGATGTCCGCAGGGGAAAGGGCGCCGATGGCACGCGGGTTTCGGGCGCGCCGGTTGAGCGCCCGATCCGCTTGGCCATGTACATCTCGCGTATCCCTTCGGGTCTCCGGAGCCCCGGAGCGCGCGTCGGTGGGCCGCCAGCGGAGCATTTACCGAACCACTCTAGGCCCAGCGGGCCGCCGCGGGGACCGCCGCTAAGCTTTAGGGGTGGCTCACCTTGACGTTTCCAACATTGATTATTTCCTCTCCGACGGACGGCAGCTGCTCAATGCGGTCTCCTTCCGGGTCGGGGAAGGCCACAAGACCGCCCTGATCGGGCCCAACGGCACGGGCAAGACAACGCTGCTGCGGATCATCGCCGGAGACCTGACCGCCGATGAAGGGGCGGTCACCCGCTCGGGCGCCCTGGGCATCATGCGCCAGTTCGTGGGGCAGGTGCGTGATGACACCACCGTCCGCGACCTCCTGGTCTCCGCCGCGCCGCCGGCCCTCGCGCGGGCGGCGAAGGCCGTCGATGACGCCGAGCTGGCCATGATGGAAACCGATGACGAACCCACCCAGATGCGCTACGCCCAGGCGATCGCCGACTGGGGGGACGGCGGCGGGTATGAACTGGAGACCACCTGGGACGAGGTGACCATGGCGGCCCTCGGCATTCCGTTCGACCGCGCCCAGCACCGGGCGGCATCCACCCTCTCCGGAGGTGAACAAAAACGCCTGGTCCTCGAGGCGCTCTTCTCCGGGCCGGACGAACTGCTCCTGCTCGATGAGCCGGACAACTACCTCGATGTGCCAGGCAAGCGCTGGCTCGAGACGAAACTGGCCGAGTCGCGCAAGTCGGTGCTCTTCGTCAGCCACGACCGGGAGCTGCTGGCCAACGCCGCCACCCGCATCGTCACCCTTGAGCCCGGCGTCCTCGGGGCGTCCGCCTGGACCCACGGCGGAGGATTCGAAACCTACCTCAAGGCCCGGCAGGACCGGAACGCCCGGTTCGAGGAGCTGCGGCGCCGGTGGGATGAGGAGCACCTGAAGCTCAAGGAACTCGTGAACATGTACAAGAACAAGGCCGCGTTCCGCTCCGATATGGCCAACCGTTACCACGCGGCGCAGACGCGGCTGGCGAAATTCCTTGAGGCGGGCCCGCCGGAGGCCCTCCCCATGGAACAGAACGTGTCGATGCGGCTGCGCGGAGGACGGACGGCGAAGCGGGCGGTGGTGGCCTCGAAACTGGAACTGACGGGCCTGATGAAGCCGTTCAGCACCGAGATCTGGTTCGGCGACCGGGTCGGCGTCCTGGGCTCCAACGGGTCCGGCAAGTCCCACTTCCTGCGGCTGCTCGCAGGCGGGGGGACCGACCCGGACAAGGAACACCAGCCGGTGTCCGACGTCGACATCGCAGAAGTGCCGCACGAGGGGACGGTCAAGCTCGGGGCGCGCATCCGTCCGGGATTTTTCGCCCAGACCCATTCGCGTCCGGACCTGCTGGGCCGGACCCTCCTCGATATCCTGCACCGCGGCGATGAGCACCGCTCGGGCCTGGGACGGGAGGCGGCTTCGGCCGTTCTCGACCGGTACGGCCTGGCGGGACAGGCCGAACAGCGGTACGACTCGCTCTCCGGCGGGCAGCAGGCGCGGCTGCAGATCCTGCTGCTCGAACTCTCCGGCGCCACCCTGCTGCTGCTCGACGAGCCGACCGACAACCTCGACCTGCACTCGGCCGAAGCGCTCGAACACGCCATCGACGCCTTCGAGGGAACCGTCCTCGCCGTCACCCACGACCGGTGGTTCGCCCGCAGCTTTGACCGGTTCCTCGTCTTCGGCTCCGATGGGAAGGTCTATGAAAGCAAGGAACCCGTCTGGGATGAGGGGCGGGTCGCCCGGGCCCGCTGAGCCGGGCACCGGACGCCGGCGGCCGGTTCGTCCCTGCCGGCGGGTTTCGTCCGGGCCGGGACGGAGGGCGGACCGGTTTGAAAGCCACCGAAGGACGCGGCTACGGTGGCAGGGTGAACCCCAACCTGAAGTCCGCCGTCTGGGCCACCTTCGCCATCTTCGGGCTCAACGGCCTTGTCTTCGCGAGCTGGGCCGCCCGGATCCCCGCTGCTTCGGCAGCGCTTGAGCTCAGCTCGGGCCAGATGGGTGCGCTGCTGCTGGTTGGGGCGGTGGGTTCGGTGCTGTCCCTGCCCCTTGCCGGTTTGATCTCGGCACGCGTCGGCACGGCGAACACCGTGCGGATCGGAGGAGCTGCAGCGGCGCTCGCCGCGGTCACCGTCGCCGCCGGCCTGCAGTTCCAGTCGGTGCCGCTGACCGGGGCGGGACTGTTCCTCTTCGGTTCGGGCGTGGCGCTCTGGGACGTCGCCCAGAACATCGAGGGCGCCGACGTCGAACGCCGGCTGCGGCGCACCATCATGCCGCGCTTCCACGCCGCCTTCAGCGGCGGCGCGTTCCTCGGGGCGCTGCTGGGCGCCGGCCTTGCCGCCGTCGACGTCGACCTGCCGGCGCACCTGGTGGCCGTTGCGGTCCTGTCCCTCGCCGTGTCTCTGTGGATGCCCCGGTATTTCCTGCCCGTGGCTGCGCCCGGGCACACCGCGCAGGTGCCGGTGGCGGGCGGCAGGTTCTCCGCCTGGCGTGAGCCGCGCACGCTGCTGATCGGACTCGTGGTGCTGGGTGCAGCGCTGACGGAGGGCGCCGCCAACGACTGGGTGGCCAAGGCCACCGTTGACGGGCTGGGCAGCAGTGAAAGCGTCGGGGCCCTCATGTTCGCCGTCTTCGTCGCCGCAATGACCCTCGTCCGCTTCGTCGGCGGGGGATACATCGACCGCCACGGGCGGGTCCGGGTGCTTCAGGCGAGCCTGGGAACCTCCCTCGCGGGCCTCCTCCTGTTCGTGCTCGCCCCCAATGTCCTCCTGGCGGGGGTGGGGGCCGTGCTGTGGGGTGCCGGGGCCGCACTGGGCTTCCCCATGGGCATGTCCGCGGCCGCCGATGACCCGCGCCACGCCGCGCTGCGGGTCTCCGTCGTCTCGACGATCGGCTACACGGCCTTCCTCGCGGGCCCGCCCCTGCTGGGCTTCCTCGGTGACCTCGTGGGGATCCGCACCGCCCTGCTCGCCGTCGGCGCCGCAGTGCTCGCGTCGTTCCTCGTCGCCCCCGCCGCCCGCGAACGGGCCAGCGAAGAGCACACGGCAATTTTGGATAAGGACAGAACCTGACCTGATTGGTGCGGGGTCGTGGGAGTGCGCGCCTAAGCTTTTCCGCATGACAATGATTGAGGCCTCCGGTCTGAAGAAGACCTACCGCTCAAAGAGCGGCCCGGTCCATGCCCTTGCCGGGATGGACCTATCCGTGCCCCGCGGAACGGTGAAGGCGCTGCTCGGCCCGAACGGCGCCGGGAAGACCACAGTGGTCAAGGTGCTGACCACGCTGATCCGGCCCACCGAGGGCACCGCCCTCGTCGACGGAATCGACGTCCTCTCGAACCCGAAAGCGGCCCGCCGCATCATCGGGGTCTCGGGCCAGTATGCGGCCGTCGACGAGAACCTCACCGGCTTCGAGAACCTTGAAATGGTGGGCCGGCTCTACCACCTGAGCGCCCGCGAGGCCAAGCGCAGGGCCCAGGACCTGATCGAACAGTTCGAACTCACCGAGGCGGGCAACCGGCCGGTAAAGGGTTTCTCGGGCGGCATGCGCCGCCGGATCGACCTCGCCGGGGCACTGGTGATCAACCCCAAGGTGCTCTTCCTCGACGAACCCACCACGGGACTCGATCCGCGCAGCCGCCTCTCGCTCTGGGGGATTATCAAGAACCTGGTCAGCGACGGCACCACGCTGCTGCTGACCACGCAGTACCTCGAGGAGGCGGACCAGCTCTCCGACGACATCGCCGTGATCGACGGCGGGCGTGTCATCGCCGAGGGAACGGCAGATGAACTCAAGGCGCAGATCGGCGGCCACCGGGTGGTGGTCACCCTGGTGAACCCGGCCGACGCCGGAGCGGCGCGGGAAATCCTCGGCCGCCACGGTGACGGGGAGGCCACCGTCGGAACCGACGGCCGCACGGTCGAGGTGGGCGTGATCAACGGGCCGCGGGCCCTGCAGTACGTCCTCGGCGACCTGGGGCAGGCAGGGGTCGAACTCCACGACGCCGGCATGCGGCGCCCCAGCCTCGATGATGTCTTCCTCAAGCTCACGGGCCGGCACGCCGAGAACACCGATGAGAACGCCCCTGCTGAGAAGGAGAACGCGAAATGAGCGTCCTGGCCCCCGAAAACCGGCAGGCCCGGCCCGCGCCCGAGCCCGGTGCCGCCTCGATGTGGCTGTCCGACGGATGGACGGTCACCAAGCGCAACCTGACCAAGCTCAAGCGGTCCCCGGACATGCTTGTGTTCGCCGTGCTGCAGCCGATCATGTTCGTGCTGCTGTTCAGCCAGATCTACGGCGGCTCCATCCAGGTCCAGGGCACCGACTACACCCAGTACCTCATGGCCGGGATCTTCGCCCAGACCGTGATCTTCGGCTCGACCTTCTCCGGCTCGGCGATGGCCCAGGACCTCAAGGACGGCATCATCGACCGGTTCCGGACCCTGCCGATGAGCTCTTCGGCGGTTCTGGTCGGACGCACGAACAGCGACCTGGTGCTCAACGGCATCTCCATGCTCATCATGATGGCGACCGGGTTCGTCGTCGGCTGGCGGGTGAACGCCCCCTTCAGCAGTTTCCTTGCCGGCATCGGGCTGCTGCTGCTGTTCTCCTATGCCTTCAGCTGGGTCATGGCACTGCTGGGCATGAGCGTGAAGTCACCGGAGGTCATCAACAACGCCTCCTTCATGATCCTGTTTCCGCTCACGTTCATCTCCAACGCCTTCGTCCAGAGCCAGACCCTTCCGGCGCCGCTCGAGGCGTTCGCGAACTGGAACCCGGTCTCCGCGCTGGTCCAGGCGGCACGGGAGCTCTTTGGGAATGTCGGTTCGGTGCCCACCCCGGATGCCTGGCCCATGCAGAACGCCGTGCCGACGGTCCTGATCGGCGCGATCCTGATGCTGCTGATCTTCGTTCCGCTGTGCATCCGCAAGTTCGCCTCGATCAGCTCCCGCTGAACGCTGTCTCCACACCCGGTCAGGCGGGTTTCATCCGCCTGACCGGGTGCGGGCGGTTTCTCCCCCTAGAGTGGCAACCGGGGGGCCTTGTCCGACCGCGCCTTCCTTACCCGGCAATCCAGAGGACGTTCCCATGATCGAGGCCCAGGGCCTGTTCAAACGCTACGGCGACAAGACGGCCGTCAACGGCATCTCCTTCACCGTCCACCCCGGCAAGGTCACAGGGTTCCTAGGGCCGAACGGCGCCGGGAAATCGACGACGATGCGCATGATCGTCGGACTCGACACGCCGAGCGCCGGCTCCGTGAGCGTGAACGGCCGCCGGTACGCCGAGCACCGGGCACCGCTGCGGGAGGTGGGCGCGCTGCTTGAGGCGAAGGCCTTCCACACCAAGCGCAGCGCCTACAACCACCTGCGGGCCATGGCCGCCACCCACGGGATTCCGAACAGCAGGGTGCACGAGGTCATCGAGATGACCGGGCTCGGGCCGGTCGCCAAGAAGCGGGTCGGCGGATTTTCGATGGGGATGGGCCAGCGCCTGGGGATTGCCGTGGCGATGCTCGGCGACCCGCAGACCGTCATCCTGGACGAACCCGTCAACGGGCTCGACCCCGAGGGCGTCCAGTGGATCCGGCACCTCGCCCGCGGCCTCGCCGCCGAGGGGCGGACCGTCTTTCTCTCTTCCCACCTCATGTCCGAAATGGCGATGACGGCGGACCACCTGATCGTGATCGGTCGCGGCCGGATCATCGCCGATGCCCCGGTCTCCGAGATCATCGCCGGCCGCGGACAGCTTCGCACCCGCGTCCGCACCGACCGGCCCTCGGAGCTGCTGGCGGCGCTCGGCGGGGACGGCACGACCTCGACCCTCCTTGAGCCCGACCTGCTCGAAATCACGGGTCCCGATCCGCGCCGGATCGCCGAGGCGGCCCTGCGCCAGCAGGTGCTCGTATACGAACTGACCCCCCTGCAGGCCTCCCTCGAGGAGGCGTACATGGAACTCACCGCCTCCGAAGTCGAATACTCCTCGCACGACCTGCCCCTCGGCGCACGGGCCCAGGATGTCCCCGAAGGAAGCCGATCATGAGCACCTCGACGTCAACCCCCGCCGCTCCGGCCGGGGCCCGCCGTTCCGACGGACCCCGGCTTAGCTTCGCGCGCGTGCTGAGGTCCGAATGGATCAAGGTCACCACGGTGCCCTCGACCGTGATCCTGCTCGCGAGCACCCTCGTGGTGATGGTCGGCCTGGCCGCCCTGGCCTCCTGGTCCCTCCAGACGGGCCAGGCCCAGCTTGACTCCGGCGGACCACCGCCGCAGATGGGTCCTCCGGGGGATCCCCTGCCGGACTTCGGCGACCTCGCCCGCGGCACTCCCTCCTCGGGAATCATTTTCGGGCAGCTCCTCATCGCCTCCCTCGCCGTGGTGCTGATCGCCTCCGAGTGGGCCACCGGGATGATCCGGTCGACAATGGTGGCCGTGCCGAAGCGGGTGCCGGCCCTGCTGGCGAAGAACGTTATCGTCGCCGCCGTCTCATTCCTGATCGGAGCCGCCGCCGCGCTCCTGTCCTATGTTGTTGCCCAGCCCATCCTGGCCGTCGAGGACCTCGATTTCGCCCTCACCGATGACAAGATCGTGGCGAGCATCGTCAACACCGGCACCTATCTTGCCCTGATCGCGGTGATCTCCATGGGGATCGGCACGCTGTTGCGCAATACCGCAGGGGGAGTCGTGACGGCCGTCGGGCTCTTTTTCGTCCTTCCCGTAATCGTGGTGAACCTGATCTCCGGGCTGGCCGACTGGATCCCCGACGCCGCACGCTTCCTGCCGACCAACGCCGGGGAACAGCTCGTCGCCGTCGTCGCCGAAGAAGGGGCCCTGACCCAGCTCGAAGGCGGCCTCGTGATGGCGGCCTGGGCCGTCGTCCTGCTCATTGCCTCACTGCTGGTGACCCGCAGGCGCGACATCTGACGCAGCCGCTGCCGACCGGTTTCCGCCCGGTCCGGAGCCCGTTCTGCGGGCTCCGGACAGCGGAACCCGGCCGTTCTCTGATGTAATCGAAGGCATGTCCGACGCACTGACCCACATCAATGACCTCGGCGCGTATGTCAGCGCCTCCCCCTCAAGCTTCCATGCCGCGGCCGAGGGCGGCCGGCGTCTCCAGGCAGCCGGTTTTGTCCGCCTGCTCGAGGAGGAGGTCTTCCCCGCGGAGCCGGGCAGCTACTTCGTGATCCGAGATGGAGCGCTGATCGCCTGGGTCCTCCCCGCGGACGCGGGCGCGACCACCGGCTTCTCCATCCTCGGCGCCCACACGGACTCGCCCTCGTTCAAGCTCAAGCCGAAGCCGACCACCGGCCGGTACGGGTGGCTTCAGGCCGGCGTCGAGGTCTACGGCGGACCCCTGCTGAACTCCTGGCTGGACCGCGAACTCACGCTCGCCGGGCGCATCGTCACTCTCGACGGCCGGGAGCACCTCGTCGACACCGGGCCCCTGCTGCGCTTTCCGCAGCTGGCGATCCACCTGGACCGGGCCGTCAACGACGGACTCGCCCTGGACAAGCAGCAGCACATGTTCCCCGTGTGGGGCCTCGGGGACCCGCGGGAGGCGGACCTGCTCGGACTTGCCGCGTCGACGGCGGGGATCGACCCGGCCGACATCGGTGGCTTTGACCTCGTGGCCGCCGACACGCAGGCGCCCCGGGTCTTCGGTGCCGAGGCGGCCTTCTTTGCGTCGGGCCGGCTGGATAACCTCACCTCCGTGCACGCCGGGCTCGCCGGCCTGCTCGAGGCGGCCACCGGGGAGGAAGAGGGACGCCCCATCGCCGTGCTCGCCGCCTTCGACCACGAGGAGGTGGGAAGCGCCTCCCGTTCCGGGGCGAGCGGGCCCTTCCTTGAAGACATCCTGCTGCGCATCTCCGGTGCGCTGGGTGCGAACCTCGAGGACCGGATGCGCGCCCTGGCCGCCTCCTTCTGCATCTCCGCCGACGCCGGCCACGCCGTCCACCCGAACTACGCCGAACGGCACGACCCGGCCAACCACCCCGTGCTCAACGGAGGCCCGCTGCTGAAGATCAACGCCAACCAGCGGTACACCACCGACGCCCACGGCGCCGCGCACTGGGCGGTCCTCTGCGGCGAGGCCGGAGTGCCGTACCAGGAGTTCGTGTCGAACAACTCCGTTCCGTGCGGCTCAACCATCGGGCCGCTCACCGCCACCCGCCTCGGCATCCGCACCGTCGACGTCGGCACGCCCCTGCTGTCGATGCACTCGGCACGCGAGATGTGCGGGGTCGAGGACCCGGAACGCCTGGCGCGCGTGCTCTCCCGGTTCTTCGTCCGTCCCGCGGCTCAGTCCTGACCGGAGCCCCGAGGGGCGCCGTTCCGTGCAGGGCCAGCTATCCGGTAGTATTGGCAGGTCTGTGCTGATTCCGGCGGCCGGGAAATCCCGTCCGCAGCGGCCAGGCCAACGCTAAAGAACCTCCTGTTACGGAAAGGCCGTGACCGTTTAGCCCAAAGGAGGTGGGTTCACACATGCGTGCATATGAATTGATGGTAATCATCGACCCCGATGTCGAGGAACGTACCGTCGAACCAACACTTGAGAAGTTCCTGAATGTCGTCCGCAACGGCGGCGGCACCGTGGACAAGGTGGATATCTGGGGACGCCGGCGCCTTGCCTACGAAATCCAGAAGAAGGCCGAAGGCATCTACGCCGTCGTCAACTTCACCGCTACCCCCGCCGTGGCAGCCGAACTTGACCGCCAGCTTGGTCTGAACGAGACCATCATGCGCACCAAGATCATCCGCCCCGAGGAGCAGAAGGTAACGGCCGAGTAGTTCGGCACCCTTTCTACTGAACCTATCCCGCCCCGGCGGGACGTGACCCAAGGAGGCACCATGGCAGGCGAAACCACAATCACGGTCGTAGGAAATCTCACCAACGACCCCGAGCTTCGTTTCACGCCGTCCGGCTCGGCGGTGGCGAACTTCACCATCGCATCGACGCCGCGGACCTTCGACCGCCAGTCCAACGAATGGAAGGACGGCGAAACGCTGTTCCTCCGTGCGTCGGTCTGGCGCGAGGCTGCCGAGAACGTTGCGGAGACCCTCACCAAGGGAACCCGCGTGGTCGCCCAGGGCCGCCTCAAGTCACGGTCGTACGAAACCAAAGAGGGCGAAAAGCGCACCGTCATGGAGCTTGAGGTGGACGAAATCGGTCCCTCCCTGCGCTATGCGTCGGCGAAGATCAGCCGTACCCAGCGCTCAGGCGGTGGCGGCGGAGGATTCGGCGGCAACAGCGGGGGCGGCTTCGGCGGGAATTCCGGTACCAACTCCAACTGGGGCGGCGGCCAGCAGGCCCAGCAGCCCGCGGACGACCCGTGGGGCGCACCCGCAGGCGGCGGCTCCCAGGGCTGGGGCAACGGCCCGGATTCCTCCGAACCTCCCTTCTAGGCTCTCCCGAAGTCGGGGCCCGCTCCGTCCCGGAGCCCCTGACTCAAGATTTACCCCGCACATCCCATCCCGCAGAACAGTTCTGCGGGCTCCAATAGATCAAGGAGCACCACGATGGCTAAGGCTGAACTCCGTAAGCCCAAACCAAAGTCCAACCCCCTGAAGGCCGCTGACGTCACCGTCATCGACTACAAGGACGTAGCCCTGCTGCGTAAGTTCATTTCCGACCGCGGAAAGATCCGCGCGCGCCGTGTCACCGGTGTCACCGTCCAGGAGCAGCGCAAGATCGCCCAGGCAATCAAGAACGCCCGCGAAGTTGCACTCCTGCCCTACTCCGGCGCCGGCCGCGGCTAAGGGAAAGGAACCTTTTAATGGCAAAGCTCATTCTGACCCAGGAAGTAACCGGCCTCGGTGCCGCAGGGGATGTCGTCGAGGTGAAGAACGGTTACGCACGTAACTTCCTTCTGCCCCGCGGCTTCGCCCTGACGTGGACCAAGGGCGGCGAGAAGCAGGTCGAGTCGATCAAGGCCGCGCGTTCTGCCCGCGAGCACGCCTCACTTGAGGATGCCCAGAAGCAGGCTGCCGCCCTCTCGGCCAAGCCGGTCAAGCTCACGGTCAAGGCGGGCGACTCCGGCCGCCTGTTCGGCACCGTCAAGGCCGACGACGTCGCGAAGGCAGTTGAGGCCGCAGGCCTCGGCAGCATCGACAAGCGCAAGGTTGAACTGCCGGCCCACATCAAGTCGGTCGGCTCCTACCAGGCGAATGTCCGTCTCCACGAGGACGTAGCCGCCGTGATCGATCTGGACGTCGTCGCGGGCTAGTTCCGCCTGTCCAGCAGTACACCCAAGGGACTCCCGCCACGGCGGGGGTCCCTTGTGGTTAACCGCCGGTTGCGCTCTCCACCGGTGCGTCCGCGCGTCCCGGAGGTATGCGTACTCCGGAATCGATGGTCCCGCCGCAGGAGGGCCCTCCATCCAGCCCCGGCTATTGATCCTCATCACAGCCCCGGGCAACCGCACAGGGCCCTAGAGGTGCCATGCAGGAACCCGGAAGGTGCCTTTGGCGACCTCCCAAGCGGGGATGTCAACATGCAACCTGTGGATGAAGGTTCCGGGGAAATTAGTTTTCCTCCACAGGCACTGGATAAAGTCTGCCCACGTCAGAGGCGGTTTGGTGGGAAAAATAGTTTGTTGTCCACAGGCTTTTCCACATCCTGTGCACAAGACACGCCGCGGAGTCCACAGGTAATCCACAGGGCCTGTGGGGAGCGCGCTTGGTGCCGTGCCCGGCGGCGGCTAGCGTTGCGGAGGATCCCTCACGAATGGGAGTGCCGGGTGATACATCTTCAGTAACCGACCCCGGCCCAGCCGGTCAGCCAGGGGGCTGGCAGGCTGTCGAGGGGAGAGCTTAACGGAAGAAGGCGGCGCCCGTGTCCTTGGCACATGCAGACTCATCACAGGACACCCGGTCGCCGGAATTCGCCCGGACCCCTCCCCAGGACCTGGTGGCCGAGCAGTCGGTGCTTGGCGGCATGATGCTCTCCAAGGACGCCATCGCAGACTGCGTCGAGGTGCTCCGCGGCATCGACTTCTACCGGCCCGCCCACGAGAGCATCTACGAGGCGATTATCGACCTCTACGGCCGGGGCGAGCCGGCGGATGCCGTGACCGTCTCTGACGAGCTCACTAAGCGCGGCGAGATCTCCCGCATCGGCGGGCCCGCCTACCTTCACACCCTCATCCAGTCGGTTCCCACGGCCGCCAACGCCGGGTTCTACGCCGAGATCGTGCGGGAGCGGGCGGTCCTGCGCCGCCTCGTCGATGCCGGTACCAAAATCGTCCAGCTCGGCTACTCCAATGACGGAGAGGTCGACGACATCGTCAACGCAGCCCAGGCGGAAGTGTACGCCGTGGCTGAGCGGCGGACGGCCGAGGACTACGTCGCCCTCAAGGACATCATCGAGGGCACCGTCGACGAGATCGAATCCGCCGGGCACCGCGGGGAGGGCATGACGGGTGTGCCCACCGGCTTCTATGAACTCGACGAACTCACCCAGGGCCTCCACGGCGGCCAGATGATCGTCGTCGCTGCGCGTCCGGCTATGGGTAAGTCGACCTTCGCGCTCGACTGGGCGCGCTCGGCGGCCATCAAGCACAACCTGACAACGGTCTTCTTCTCCCTCGAAATGGGGCGCAATGAGATCGCGATGCGCCTGCTCTCCGCGGAGGCGACCATCGGCCTCCAGGACCTGCGCAAGGGAACCATCAAGGACGAACAGTGGGGCAAGATCGCCACCACCATGGGCCGCATGAACGACGCGCCGCTGTTCATCGACGACAGCCCCAATATGTCCCTGATGGAAATCCGCGCGAAGTGCCGGCGCCTGAAGCAGCGGCACGACCTCAAGCTCGTGGTCCTCGACTACCTCCAGCTGATGTCCTCGGGGAAGCGGGTCGAATCACGCCAGCAGGAGGTCTCGGAGTTCTCCCGTGCGCTCAAACTGCTGGCCAAGGAGCTCAATGTCCCGGTGGTGGCCCTGTCCCAGCTGAACCGTGGCTCGGAGCAGCGGACTGACAAACGCCCCCAGGTCTCGGACCTTCGCGAATCCGGCTCGATCGAGCAGGACGCCGACATGGTGATCCTGCTTCACCGCGACGACGTGTACGACAAGGAATCGCCCCGGGCCGGCGAGGCCGACGTCATTGTGGCCAAGCACCGTAATGGCCCCACGAAGACGATTGTGGTCGGCTTCCAGGGCCATTACTCGCGCTTCAACAATATGGCGGCGGACGGCGGAGGTTTCTAGGCTCCGCGCCTGCCTACTTGTGCGGTCCCAGCTCGTTGATGACGGTCTGGAGCCGGTTTCGCAGATCCTGTGAGGCAAGTCCGTCCTCGGGCATCAACTCGTGCTCGATATTCTGGGCCTTCTCCAGCGCCTTGAGGCCCGCCGACGTGATCGTGATGCGCTGGCTGCGCCGGTCCGCGGTATTCCTTAACCGGGTCACCAGTCCGCGCTTCTCCAGGCGGTCAAGGGTCCGCCCGATCGTCTGCGCCTGGACGTGGACCAGCTGCGCCAGCCGAACGCCGGTCATGGTGCCTTCCCTGGCCAGCACCCCGAGGGTCGTCAGGCCAGCGTGGGTGATCCCAATGCTCAGCAGCTTTTCGTTCCAGGAGTGTTCCACGATCCGGGCGGCGGTGGTCAGGAGGCGGCTGGTCGACCATTCGTTCAGCTCCGGCATGAGGGAGTGTCCTTCCACTAGGTGGTTGCGGTCGTCCTACCCACCACTCTAAACAAATGTTGAGTGAATAGGAAGCATACTTATTATCTCTGCCCCTGATTGGTTCAGCCCGGCGGCCGAGCGGGAACGTCAAGGGGCAGCGCGAACGGGAAAGGCCCGGAGCGTGCTGCTCCGAGCCTTCCCATCCGGCTGCCTGCCCGGTTAGATCCGGCCGTCGCGACGGTCCGAATCGTTCAGTCCGTTCCTGCCATCGCCGTCCACGTCGATCTGCTCCTTGCGGACCTCCTCGTTGACCGTGTGGTCTTCGGTCACCGTCTCCTTGTCGAGGCGCACGCGCTCGACGGGTACGGCATCCTTCTGGATGACCGGCTGCTCTTCGTGGAGGATCACTTCGTGCTCCTCCTCGCTGATCGCGGGCCCGTCCATTGCCGCTCCAACATTGGCGTCGGTGATGGGCTCACGCTCGATGCGCACTTCCTCGCGGCTCACGGGGACCGTCTTGGTGACGTTCTCCGTGACCACGTACTTGCGCAGCCGGGCCCGGCCGGCCTCGCGGCGTTCGGTACCTACACGCAGCTGCTCCTCGGAGAGGGTCATCGCGTCGTCGGTGGTCGGGCCGGAGGTGTCGTGGCCGACGGTGTCGCGGCGGCCGGTCTCGACGTAATCCGTGTCGCGTCGGTCGCTGTCGACGTAGTCCGTGTCGCGTCGGTCGGTGTCGACGTAATCGGTGTCGCGTCGGTTGGTATCCGTCATGCCCGTCGCCATGCCGGCGGTTCCGGTGGTGTCGGTGTATCCGCCGCCGGTGCCGCCAAGCTCATAGTGGCGGTAGAGGCGGTCCTCCTCCTCCGGGCTGAGGTTGCCGTCGGACTCGATGCGCGGTGCGTCCTTGACCTGCGCCTTGGTGTAGGGGACGCGCACATCGTGTCCCTCGACGTCGGCGCCCTGCAGCGGGACGAAGGACTCCGAGGTGCCGAACAGGCCCGTCTTCGCGGTGACCCAGCTCGGCTCACCGGTCTGGTCGTCAAGGTAGATCTGTCCGATTGACCCGATCTTGTCGCCGTCGGAGCCGATGACGTTGCCGCCGCGGCTGAGAATCGTGTCGATGTTTTCCTGGGTAATCATGTCGTTCTCCTTTTGCTGTAGCTCGTGGAAGAGGTCCTGATTTTTTCCTGGCTCTGAGGTCAGCGGTGATGGGATTTTCGAACTCTCCCCCCAAGGGACCACCGGCCTCTAGAGTAAGCACACTTAGTAGTTAATTGAAAGCGTGCTTAGCTTTTATTCAAAGAAAGTTCGACGCGGACGCACCGGCGAGCGCCGGTGCCGGTACGGCGTGGCTTCGCAAATCCGGGGCGTTCTCCGTAGAATCGAGGAAAGGTCCAGCCAAAGGCCACGGAGGATCCCCCGCGGGAGATTCCCGGACCTTCCCGCTGCCTTATTGGCCTGGAAAGGATTCCGGGCTCCTTGGTGGGGCGTCCGAAGCGATGCGTTGACGCCCCCGTCTCTTTCGGGTTGTCTTGCACTCTGCTTCCGGCGGACCTTCTTCTGTGCTCTCGCTGCTCCTGCCATGCTCAGCTCCAGCGCCCGCCCGGGCGAAAAACCGAAAGGCCCGCTATGCCCGACTTGGACGACGAGCGCATCAAGCGCATCATGGTCGCAGCAGCCGACCTGGAAAACGCCGAATTTGAACGCGACCGGCTCGCGCTGGTGTGCCAAGAGGCCGTCGAGCGCGCGCTTGAAGCGGGGGTGAGCCCTGAGGACGCGGCTGCGGCCGCCGGCATTGCCGAGCGCGACGTGGAGCGCCTCGTGGATGCACCGCAGGCCGACGAGGTCGTGCCGCTCCTGACAGCCGAGCCCCTACCGCCCGTAGTGGCGCCCGTATCGCCCGCAGTGGCACCCGTACCGCCCGTGCCGGTGGCTGAGAGTGGAATGGCCGCCGCCGAGGGGTAATCCCGAGGTTGGGTGGTACGTGCAGGACCGCGGGAGCGCTCCGCACGCCCTGAACCCAGCCCGCGGAGGGTAAGTGAACGACCGAGGAGACAGCCGTGAAACAAGCATTGCTGATCATCGACATGCAGAACGCCTACTTCGAGGACGGAACGCTCGAACGGCACCGCCCGGCGCTGACCCGCGAATGCAACCGCCTGGCCCGCCACGCCGCGGAGGCGGGCTCCGAGGTGCTGGTGGTCGTCACCGAGCACCAGCGTGACCGGTCAACCTGGACCCTGAGTATGCTCGAGGACGAGCAGGGCTTTCTCTTCACCGGCAGCCGGCAGGCGCAGCTCGTCGAGGGGCTGGAGGTCGACGGATTCGGGCGGGTGGTGAAGACCCGTGACAGCGCCTTCTTCGGCACCGACCTGGCCGGCAGGCTGCGGACCCTTGGGGTGGAGGGGCTGGTGCTGGCCGGCGTATCGACACACAACTGCATCGCGCACACCGCAGCCGACGCCTTCGCTTCCAACTTTCGAGTGGCCTTCGCCGAGGATGCCATCGCCAGCACCAATGAGGACTACGCCTCCTCCATGCTCACGATCCTCTCGGACGAGTACCGCCAGCCGGTGCTCTCCGGAGAGCCGCTCCTGCAGGCGCTCAAGTCCTCGTCCTAACCTCAAGTCCTCGTCCTGGTCGCGGCGGCGCAGGGGATGGATGACCATGGGGGAGACGTGAAAGGGGAGGGCGCTCGGCGCCCTCCCCTTTCACGTAGGTGCAGTCTGTTCCCGCACCGGGGTGATTAGAACCCGCGGGGGGTGGAGCTCGTGCTGCTGGAGCTGCTCGAGTCCTGGACCTGGCTCTTGGCGTCCTGAGCCTTGTCCTTGACGTCGGAGGCGGCCTGCTGGCCCTCCTGCTTGACGTTCTGTGCGGACTGGGCCGCGGTCTCCTTGACGGATTCCATTGCCTCCTGGGCCGGCTCCTTTAGGCCTTCGACAACCTGCTTCGCCTGATCGGCGACACCACTGGCGAGCGGGGCGGCCTGCTCCTTCAGGTTGGAGGCAGCCTCCTTTTCCTTTTGGCTTGCCGGGATCAGCGAGGCGGTCAGCAGACCTGCGCCGAAGGCGATGAGCCCGGCGGCGAGCGGGTTGCCCGCGGTCTTGTTGGTGATCTGCCGCGGCGCGTCCTGCACGGCGTGACCGGCCTGCTGGGCGGCCGACTTCGCCGAGCCGGTGGTCGAGCCGGTCTTGTCGGAGACGCCGGACTTCAGGTCGTCTGCCTTGCCCATCACGTTCGACTTGACGTCGTCTGCCTTGCCCATCACGTTCGACTTGACGTCGTCTGCTTTGCCCATCACTGAATCCTTGACGTTGCTGAAGGTGTTCTTCACCTTCTCGGTCTGGCGGTGCGCGATGTTGGACGGGTTGACCTTATCGGCCACTGCGTCAACGTCGGTACCAAGTTCACGGCGGGTGCGCTCGATGTCGGCGCGGATTTCTTCTGGCGTCTGGCTCATGGGGTCTGCTCACCTGGTTTCAGTGTTGGCGGAATTTCCTTGACGGTTTCGGCCGTGGTCGGCAGGCCGCGGATCTGTTTCATTTCCTTCTTGCCCATCGCCGCGAGAATCGCGGCGATGATGCCCCAGATAACCGCGACGATGACCGCGGCCCATCCGATCGGCATGATGACATCCAGTCCCCACATCAGAGCGAGGGACAGGAACAGGAGCACGAAGTGTCCTCCGACGGCGGCACCGGCAAACATTCCGGCGCCCTTGCCTGCATTTTTGCCGGACTCGGTCAGCTCTGCCTTGGCGAGGGCAACTTCCTGGCGCATCAGCGTCGAGAGGTTGCGGGTCACGTCCGAGAGCAGCTCGCCCACCGAGTTGTTGGCGGCCCGCTGTTCAGCCTCCGAGGGAGGCGGCGGAGCGGCGGAGTGGGCTCCGCCGGTGTATGCGTCGCTCATTAGCGCAGATCCCTTTCATCAGGAAGCGTGCCCACGGGCGGGGTTCCCGGGGGAATGGTCGGGTAGTCGGAGGCCGGGTCGACGAAGGCCGGTGAGGACTCGGCGACGTGGGTGCCCCGTGACGTCTGCGGGATAGAGGCCGTGGTGCCGGTGTAGGCGGGGGTACCCGTGTAGGAAGGGGCGCCGTAGCCGTAATCGCTGCCCGGCGTCGTGTTCAGGCGATCCTGGCCCGACTTGGCGTCGGCCTGGGCTCCGGCCAGTCCACGGGTCAGGCGGCCTACGACGAGGCCCGCTCCTGCCGCAATCGCGAGGAAGGCTCCCGGACGGCGGCGGGCAAAGCCCTTGACGTCCTCGAGGATGTCGGTGGCGTCACGGTTCTCAAGCCAGCCGGCGACGGAGTTGGTCCGCTGGGATGCCTGCTGAACCAGGTTGGACACCATCTTGTTGTCGGACTTGTCCGCCATCGAGCGGAGCTCGTCGCTGATCGAACGCAGGCCCTCGGTCGCCTTCTGCTGCTGCGCACCGGCCTGGTTCTTGAGGTCCGATCCGAGTCCGCTGACGAGGCCCTTGGCCTGGGTGCCGGCTTCGGCGGCGACGTTCTTGGCTTCCGAGGCGGCGGTCTGCGCTACGTGCTGTGCGGCGCCCGCGCCTTCCTTGCCGACCTCCTTGGCCTGGCCCTTGGCGACCGAGGTCGTCGACTCGCCTGCCTGGGTGCTGCCGCTCTCGTAGTTCGAGCCGGTGGTTGACGGAACCAGTGGATCCTGCGGCCAATTCTGCGTAGTCATGTTAGTTCCTTACGTTGATATTGCCGGTGAAACGGATGCTCCATCGTGTAAGCGATGCGTTCGTCCGGCGGCGTCCGCCTGACTTACTTCCTAAAGCTAAGCATGCTTACTTTAATCGCGCAAGCCACTCGGGGCATTCCTGCAAGTTTTAAATAAGTACGCTTACTATCTTCCGGAAATGCTAATCAAAGGTCTAGCGTCGAAGCAAGAGGTCCGGCGGATGCCCTGCCTTCGAGGGCGGGGTGCCGCAAGGCCGGACCGGAACGGGGAAGGTGTCCACCAGTGTTTCTTCACAAGCAGGAACTGCAGTACAAGGCCTCTCCGGATGCGCCCGACGCCGTCTATGCGCGGAAGCTGCAGGAGGTTCTCGGCGGCCAGTACGGCGAAATCACAGTAGCCCTCCAGTACAGCTTTCAGGCTTGGAACGCCCATGTTCCTGGGAAGTACAGGGACCTCCTCTTCGGGATCGGGGCCGAGGAGTTCGGCCATGTCGAAATGCTCGCGACCATGATCGCCCAGCTGCTGGAAAAGGCCCCGCTTGGCATTACGGAGGACGCCGTCCAGTCCGATCCGGCCGTGGCGGCCGTCCTGGGCGGTACGGACATGCAGCACGCCATTGTCGCCGGTGCGGGCGCCCGGGCAGTGGACAGCATGGGGAACCCCTGGCAGGGAAGCTACATCACCGCCAGCGGAAACCTGCTGGCCGACTTCACGGCCAATGCCAACGCGGAAATGCAGGGCCGCCTCCAGGTGGCACGGCTCTATCACATGACGGATGACCACGGGGTGCGGGACATGCTCTCCTTCCTGCTGGCCCGGGACACCATGCACCAGAACCAGTGGATGGCGGCGGCTCGGGAACTGCAGGAGTCGAAGATGGAAGAACTGCCCGTACCAAGCAACTTCCCCCTGAAGAAGGAAGCCCGGGAGGTCTCCTACCAGTACCTCAACTTCTCCGATGGCAAAGCCGCGGCCGAGGGGAGCTGGGCGTCCGGCCCGACTCCGGACGGGAAGGGCGAGTTCAGCTATCACGAGGGACCCACGACGCGGGCTCCGATGCCGTCGGCGACCCACCCGGACTCACGTTTCTACGGCACCACAGAAATACCCAATGTCGTGGAAAAGGCTGCGGGAACACTGCAGGACAAACTGAACCGCGAATAAGACTCTGTCCATATCAACCCATGAAAGGGAGAAGCAATGACATCGAACAATAGGGTGGCCACGGGGAAGACCACCGTGCAGAAAGCGGCTCAGGCGGTCGGGGCGGTATTCGTCCTGGTCGGAATCCTCGGCTTCATCCCGGGCATCACCACCAACTACGCGTCCCTGGCATTCGCCGGGCACCAGTCCGGGGCACTGCTCCTCGGCCTGTTCCAGGTCTCGATCCTCCACAACATCGTGCACCTGCTCTACGGGATCGCCGGCCTTGCCA
This sequence comes from uncultured Arthrobacter sp., assembly GCF_902805515.1. Classification (GTDB taxonomy): domain Bacteria; phylum Actinomycetota; class Actinomycetes; order Actinomycetales; family Micrococcaceae; genus Arthrobacter_D. The sequence goes on from NZ_CADCTE010000001.1 coordinate 39,833, forward strand.
TGGCCAAAACAGCCTCGGGGGCGAAGAACTACCTGCTGTGGGGCGGGGTCATCTACCTCGTCCTCTGGCTGTACGGCCTGTTCATCGACAAGGCCTCGGCGGCCAACTTCGTGCCGCTGAACACCGCCGACGACTGGCTGCACTTCGTCCTGGGCGTCGGCATGATCGCCCTCGCCCTGCTGCTTGGCCGCGGCGCGAGCCGCACGACGACCCGGTCCGCAACCCGCCGGTAACCTCCTATCCGCCGTCGGCCACCGCTGGGGGTGGTCGGCGGCCCTGCTGCCGGGGCGTCCACCTACAGGGTGGGTGCCCCGGCAGTTCCCTGTCCGGGAAGGAACCGGCAACCGCCGAAGGAAAACGAAGTATGCTTAGCGTTCAGTTGTGACCCCGGCTCTCCGGCCTGAATCAGAAAGCCGGCCCGAAAGAGAAAGAGTGTCCGATGAAGCAGCCCACGGCGCGCGGAAATGTCAGCGCACTTCTCCTGGAGATCACCACCGGCGAGCCGCCCGCCGCGGCTAAGGCTCAGGACCTGGAGGATGCGGTGCGGAACGCGCTCGCCCGCACCGCCGACATCGTCGTCGACGATGACCTCCAGTTGGCCCTCTTCTGCCTGTACGAGCTTCACTACTCCGGCCTCGACGGTGCCGCCGAGGGCTGGGAGTGGGACCCTGGCCTGATCCGGGTCCGCCAGCTGATCGAGGCCGTCTTCGAGGAGCGGCTGCGAACCGCCGTGGTGGTTGACGCGGCTCCGGAGCCCACCAGCGAGGCCGTGGCGGCTGAACTTTTCCGGATGACCGGAGAGGACACCGGCCCGAGCATGTCGCGCTTCGTCGCGAGGGAGGCAAATGCGGAGCAGCTGCGGGAGTTCCTGATCCAGAAGTCGATCTACCAGCTCAAGGAGGCGGACCCGCACACCTGGGCCATTCCCCGCCTGACCGGGCGCGCGAAGGCCGCCCTCGTTGAAATCCAGGCGGACGAGTACGGCGGAGGACATCCGGACCGGATGCATTCGGCGCTCTTCGCGCGCACCATGCGTGCCGTCGGCCTCGATGACACCTACGGGGCCTACATTGACGCGGCTCCTGCCATCACGCTCGCCTCGACGAACATGATGTCGCTGTTCGGGCTGAACCGGCGCCTGCGCGGCGCCATCGTGGGACACCTGACCGCGTATGAGATGACCTCCTCCCAGCCCAACCGGCTCTACGCCCGCGGGTTCGCCCGCCACGGCTACGGGGAGGACGCCACCGGATACTTCGAGGAGCACGTCGAGGCCGACGCCGTCCACGAGCAGATCGCCGGGCGGGACCTTGCCGGGGGCCTGGTCGAGGCCGATCCCCGGCTCCTGGGAGACGTACTCTTCGGAGCGGCGGCTGCCCTGCTCGTGGACTCCTGGATGACCCGGCACATTATGGATGCCTGGGCCGAGGGCCGCTCCTCGCTGCAGCCGGACCGGTCGTTCGCCGCATGAGCCCCGCCGATCCGGCCCCGCGCGCCGGGGACGCCCGCAGCGGCACTCCGGCTGCCTCGATCGTCGCCTGCCCCGACGGTCCGCTGCTGGTCCGCGGCGAATTCGAGGTGGTCACCCCCGACGGCGAGGCGCTGCCGCGGACCCGGCGCACCGTGGCGCTGTGCCGGTGCGGGGCCTCGGTCCTCAAGCCCTATTGTGACGGGTCCCACAAGCTGATCGGATTCAAGACCGAGCCTCCCGCGCCATAGCTGCGCCGGTGCTGGCTCCGCGTTTATGCTCGAGCCGGGGCCCAATCCGGTCCCGGGCGCGAAGGGTGGCGGTGATCGAATGGATCTGAACAGCGACGTAGGGGAATCCTTCGGCAACTGGACCTTCGGCGACGACGCCGCGGTGATCCGGTCGGTCTCCAGCGTCAACGTTGCCTGCGGCTTCCACGCCGGCGACCCCACCGGCATCCGGTCGACCTGTGCGGCCGCGGCGGCCGCGGGCGTGACGGTGGGCGCCCACCCGGGATACCGCGACCTGGCCGGCTTCGGGCGCCGGTTCCTGGACGTCGCGCCCGCAGAGCTCGCGGACGACCTCATTTACCAGATCGGCGCGCTCCAGGCGCTGGCCCGCGCGGCCGGCACCAGGGTTTCCTACGTCAAACCCCACGGCGCGCTCTACAACACCATCGTCCACCACCAAGGCCACGCGCGGGCGGTCGTGGATGCGGTGCGCGGGGTGGATGAAACCCTGCCGCTGCTGGTCCTCCCGCACTCGGAAATCGAACGCGCCGCCCGCGCGTCGGGCCTCCGGACCGTCGTTGAGGCCTTCGCCGACCGTGCCTATACCCCGGAAGGAACGCTCGTCGACCGGCGCGAGGAGGGCGCCGTGCTGCACGATACCGGCGAGGTCGTCGAGCACGTCCTGCGGATCGCCACCGAAGGGAGGATCCGGGCGGTGGACGGATCCTCGGTGGACATCGCCGCCGAAAGCATCTGCGTCCACGGCGACACCCCGGGGGCGGTGCGGATGGCCGCCGCCGTGCGCGACGCCCTCACCGGCGCGGGAGTGGCCATCGCTGGATTCGCCTGACATGGACCCGGGTGTTCCGATCCGCGCCGTGGGTGACCGCGCCGTCCTCGTCGAGCTTCCCGGCCTGCCCGAGGTGCTCAGCCTGCAGGCGCAGCTGGAAGCGGAGCCGTCCGAAGGCCAGCTCGACGTCGTGGCCGCCGCACAGACCGTCCTGGTCACCGCCGGGTCTCCGCGGCAGGCCGCCGGGATCGCCCGGCGGATCCGCTCCCTGGACTTCTCGGTTCGGCCCCGCGCCGAGGAGGCCCACATCGACATTGAGGTGGTGTACGACGGCGCCGACCTCGCGGAGGTGGCCCGGCACGCCGGGCTCAGTGAATCCGGAGTTATTGAGGCCCACACCTCGCAGGACTGGACCGCCGCCTTCGGGGGCTTCGCGCCGGGATTCGCCTACCTGACCGGCGGCGACCGGCGGCTGGAGGTGCCGCGCCGGGCGTCACCGCGGACGTCGGTTCCGGCCGGCTCGGTGGCCCTCGCGGGAGGCTACTCGGCCATCTATCCGCGCGAATCCCCCGGCGGCTGGCAGCTGATCGGGCGTACGGACGCCGTGCTGTGGGACCTCGGCCGGGACGTGCCGGCCCTCATCCGGCCGGGCCACCGGGTGCGTTTCACCGCCGTCCGGGAGTCGGTCAGCACGTCGGCGCGGCCCGGCGCTGCGTCCGGCGGTCCCGCGACCCAGCCCGCCCGGCGGCGCCGTGGAGCGCCCCATGACGTTTCCGTTCCTGCCTCCGGCCCCGGGGCGTTCGTCGTGGAGACGGGGCTGTCCAGCGTGCTCGAAGATCTTGGGCGTCCCGGATACGCGGCCCTCGGCGTGGCGGGTTCCGGTGCGCTCGACCGGGGGTCCTGCCGCCAGGCCAACCGGCTGGTCGGCAACCCGTCCGGCGCCGCCGTCGTCGAATCGCTCTTCGGTGGCCTGGTCCTCGAGTCCCGGTCGGAACTGGTGCTGGCGGTGACCGGGGCGCCGGCACCCTTGGCGGTGACCTCGCCCGGGGGGACCCGGCGGAGCGTTGACACCTGCGCTCCCTTCCTGCTGCGGGCCGGGGAAAGGCTTGCGGTCGGGGCGCCCGCCGAGGGGCTGCGCACCTATACCGCGGTCCGGGGTGGCTGGGAGGCGGCTCCGGTCCTGGGGAGCCGGTCAACCGACGTCCTCTCCGGCCTCGGCCCCGAGCCCCTGGCCCGCGGCGGGTTCCTCCGCGCGGGCACCGACCCCGGCAGCGCGGTGGGAAACCCCGAGCTGCCCTCGGCTGTGTCCCGGCCGGCGGTGCTGCGGATCGTGCCGGGGCCCCGGGCCGACTGGTTCGCCGACGGGGAACCCGCCCGCCTGTGCGCGGCGCGGTGGACCGTCACACCGCAGTCGAACCGGGTCGGCCTACGCCTCGACGGCCCGGCGCTGCGGCGGGTGGAATCCGGAGAACTGCCCAGTGAGGGCGTCGTGCGGGGAGCCCTTCAGGTGCCGCCGTCGGGCCTTCCGGTGCTGTTCCTCGCCGACCATCCCGTGACCGGGGGATACCCGGTGATCGGCGTGGTGATTTCCGAAGACCTCGACCGGGCGGCGCAGCTGCCGCCCGGAGCGGAGGTCCGGTTCGAGGCGTCCCCCGGGCACTCGCCCTTCCCGGCCGGTCCCCGGGTCAGCCCCCTGCCACCGACTGGATGACCATCACGGTGTCGCCGGGCTCCACGGGCGTGTCAAGGAGCTCCAGCCGGCGCACGTCCTCGCCTCCGACATAGATATTCACGTAACGCCGCAGCGCGCCGGTCTCATCGCGGATCCGCCGCTCAAGCAGCGGCCTCCCTTCGGACAACCGGTCGAGGAGGCCTCCGACGGTCATCGGTGCGTCCGCCGGCAGCACCACCTCGCTGCGCCCCTCGACCAGCGGGCGCAGGAGGGTCGGAATCAGGACGCTGACGGAATCCACGGCGGAACGCTCAATCCGCGACGACGGCGGCGCGCACCGTGAGGACGTCGGGAAGGTGGGAGGCGACCTCCACGAAGGATTCACCCTCGTCGGCGCTCGCATACACGCTGCCACCGCGGGTGCCGAAGTACACGCCGACGGGGTCGGCGGCGTCGACGGCGGCCGCATCACGCAGCACGGCGTTGTACTCCCGGGTGGGCAGGCCGCGGTGCAGCCGGGACCACGACCCGCCGCCGTCGTCGGTGCGGTGCACCGCGAGTTCGCCGTCCGGCGGGATCCGCTCGCCGTCGGCCTTCAGCGGAATGACCCACGCGGTGCCTGGCCGGCGCGGATGGGAGAGCATGACGAAGCCGAAGTCCGACGGCAGCCCCTCGGCGATTGAAGTCCAGGTGTCGCCGGCGTCAGGTGTGGCGTAGACGCCGTGGTGGTTCTGCGCATACAGGTGCCGCGGGTTTCCGGCGTCGCGGGCGATCTTATGCACGCACTGCCCGAACTCCGGCTGCGGATCGGGCAGGAAGTAGGCGGAGATGCCGCGGTTGCGCGGCTCCCACGAGGTTCCGCCGTCCACCGAGCGGTAGACCCCGCCGGTGCTCATGGCGACGTGGATCGAGTCATCGGCCGGGCTGGGGAGGACGGTGTGGGCCGCGGCCCCGCCGTACCCCGCGCCCCACTCACTGCGGTGCGGGTGGTCCCAGAGGCCGCGGTTGAGTTCGAAGTGCTCCCCGCCGTCGGTGGATTTCCAGACGGAGATCGGCTCGCACCCGGCCCACACCACACCCGGCCGGCCTTCGGAGTCCGGCTGGATCTGCCAGATCCGCTCAAGGGCGGCGCCGTCGTCCGAATCGAAACCGATGCTTCCGCGTTCCGGCTCGGTCCAGGTGGCGCCCAGGTCGTCGGAGTGGACGACCGACGGCCCCCAGTGCTCCGACCGCGTGCCCACCAGGATGCGGGTGCGCCCGCCCCGCGTGTCGATGCCGACGCCGGGGACCTCCTGCATGAGGAACAGCGGATCGGACAGGGTCCAGGACCGGCGGTTCCGGCTGGTGGCCAGCCAGAGTCCCTTCTTGGTGCCGATGGCCAGCACCGTGGTCGCCTGGTCGTTCATAGCTGCCCCCAAATGGCTGCGTGAGCGGGATGTCGCAGGAACATTGGAAGAATGGCATACGCCACCGGATCTGTATAGGGTCGTCGGGCCCGCCGCGGTACCCGCCACGGCGGCGGCGGCATCCCGGGCCGGAACCGCTCACTAGACTTCCCTCATGGCCATCTTCATCGACCCGCCCCGGTGGCCGGCCCACGGTACCGAGTTCTCCCACCTCATCTCCAATGACTCGCTGGCAGAACTTCACGCCTTCGCGGCGGATGCCGGAGTGCCGGAGCGGGCCTTCGACGAGGACCACTACGATGTGCCGGCCCGCCGCTACGCCGATCTCGTGCGCCGGGGCGCGGTGGAGGTGAGCGGAGGGGACCTGACGCGGATCCTCGTCGCCAGCGGACTCCGGATACCGGCCCGCCGCCGCGCCAAACGCCTGAGGTCGGTGCTGGCCGGCCGGTGGGAGGCCCTCCTGCCCGGAACCGCGGACCTGGGGGCGGGCCTGGTGGAGCGGTGGAGTGAGCCGCACCGCGCCTACCACGATCTCCGCCACCTGCTCGCGGTGCTCGAGGCGCTGGACACCCTGCTGGAGCCCGACGACGCCGGGCTGCGCCGGCCGGTGCTGCTGGCGGCGTGGTTCCACGACGCCGTGTACGCCGGGCAGGCCGGACAGGACGAGGATGCTTCGGCCGCGCTCGCCGCGGACCTGCTGCGCAGGGTGCTGCCTCCCGCCGAAGTCTCCGAGGTGGAGCGGCTGGTGCTGCTGACCCGCACCCATGCACCGGCCGCCGGCGACCGGGCGGGGGCCCTGCTCTGCGACGCGGACCTGGCGGTGCTCGGCGGCAGCGGGGGAGACTACGACGCGTACGCCGCGGCGGTGCGCAAGGAGTACGCCCACGTCCCGGACGACGCGTTCACCGCCGGGCGGGCCGATATCCTCCGCCAGCTGCTGGCACTCGACACGCTCTTCTCCACCCAGAAGGGCGCGGCGCTCTGGGACGGGAGGGCCCGGGAGAATCTGCAGGCCGAACTGGCCCGGCTGGAGTCGCCGGGATCCCCCACGGCCGGTTAGCGTCCGGTCGGGCCGGCTCCGCCGTCGCCGTCGCGTGGGCGCAGCGGATGCTCACGCCAGTCCGGGGTTTCCGGCCGGCTGCCGTAGCCGGGACGGAAAAGTGGCTCATCGGGGTCCTCCACGGGACCCCTCGGCGGGGCCCCACGCCGGTGGGTGAGCCAGTAACCCCAGGCGAGCAGGGCCGCTGCAGCAAGGACCATCGCCATGCCGACCGCAAGGTTAAGCCCCGCCGTCGGGGCAACCGGTTCGCCCGTGGCCGCGGAGGTGGCAAATTCGGAGACGCCCTGCGGGACGAAGAGGGTGCTCGTAAGCAGCAGTGCCGCGCCGGAAACGTATTGTTTCACGCCGATTCTCATGATCTTCCCCTGGGTGTCGTGCCCGTGCTCCGTTGTTCCATCAAGCCTAGGTGATGCGGGGACGGCCGGCAGGCAGGAACGGCTCAATGCAACCCCGGCCACCGGGAGTCACCGGGCGGCGCGGCACCTCCCGACCGGTCCTGGAGTCCGTCATCTAGGGAAGTTCTGCTTCCTAAAATCTCCGCGGTCCTCTACAGTTCTTCGTAAATGAATGCTATTCATTTTGTGATCTAAGTCATTTCAACTCTGGAGAATTCCCATGCGGACCATCACAAGCGACGTCGTCGTTATCGGCGCCGGCCCCTCGGGGCTCACAGCAGCGCGCCAGCTGCGCCGGGCCGGCCATACCGTGACGGTCCTGGAAGCCCGCGACCGGGTCGGTGGGCGGACCCACACAGATGTCATCGAGAGTGCAACGCTCGAAGTCGGGGGCCAGTGGGTGTCACCCGACCAGACGGCCCTGCTGGGGCTGCTCGGAGAACTTGGCATGGAGACCTACTCCCGGTACCGCGAGGGAGAATCGGTCTACATTGGCGCGGACGGAACGCCTGTGCGCTACACCGGCGAGATGTTTCCGGTTTCCGCCGGCACGCAGGCCGAAATGGCGCGTCTCATCGATGTCCTTGACGGGCTCGTCGGCCAGATGGACGTCAAGGCACCCTGGGAGCACCCGCAGGCCCGTGAGCTCGACACCATCTCGTTCCATCACTGGCTGCGCCAACAGTCGGACGACGAGGAGGCCTGCAACAACATTGGCCTGTTCATCGCCGGAGGCATGCTCACCAAGCCCGCCCACGCCTTCTCCGCGCTCCAGGCGGTCCTCATGGCGGCATCGGCCGGATCCTTTTCGCACCTCGTGGACGAGGACTTCATCCTCGACAAGCGGGTGGTGGGCGGCATGCAGTCGGTCTCCGAACGGATGGCCGCCGAGCTCGGAGAGGCCGTCCTCCTCAACAATCCCGTGCGCACCCTGCGCTGGTCGGAGCATCCGGATGGAAGAACCGAGGTGACCGCCGAGGCGGACAACGCCACCGTGCGGGCCCGTTACGCCGTGGTCGCGGTGCCACCGAACCTGTATTCGCGGATCTCCTACGTGCCGGCTCTCCCACGCCGGCAGCACCAGATGCACCAGCATCAGTCCCTCGGACTCGTCATCAAGGTGCACGCCGTCTACATGACTCCCTTCTGGCGCGACAACGGCCTGTCGGGCACCGGATTCAGCGCAGGATCCATCGTGCAGGAGGTCTACGACAACACCAATCACGGCGACAGCCGCGGAACACTCGTCGGATTCGTGTCGGACGAGAAAGCCGACGCCATGTTCGACCTCGAGCCCACCGAACGCCGGCAGCGGATCCTCGAATCGATCGCAGGCTTCCTCGGGCCCCAGGCACTTCACCCCGAGGTGTACTACGAATCGGACTGGGCATCGGAGGAATGGACCCGCGGTGCCTATGCCTCCAGCTACGACCTCGGCGGCCTGCACCGGTACGGGCGCCACCAGCTCACCCCGGTCGGACCCATCCACTGGTCCTGCTCGGACCTTGCGGCGGAGGGGTACCAGCACGTGGACGGAGCGATCCGCATGGGCCAGCTCACCGCCACCCAGATCATCGCGGCCCTTGCCGCCCAAAGCGCTGCAACCATCCACTAGTCAGCGCACGGCGGCCGCCTCCGGCCCATCAGCCCGGGAGGACAGCCGTCGACAACCCATCGAAATGCACAACTGACAGGTAAATCGAGGAGTTCTTGTGGAAGGAATGAATTCCCGTGGATCCAGCGCCGCAGCGGCGCCGGAACGGGAGCAGGCCCTGCGCCGGGTGATGGGAACCCCCGCGCTGGTTATTTTCGGGCTGGCCTATATGGTCCCGCTCACGGTCTTCACGACCTACGGTCTTGTCACGACCCTCACCGAGGGCCACCTGCCGGCGGCATACGTCGTCACCCTCGCGGCCATGATGTTCACGGCCCTCAGTTATGCCTTCCTCGTCCGGGTCATACCTTCGGCCGGATCTGCCTACAGCTTTACCCAGCGCATTTTCGGGGGCCACGTAGGTTTCGTGACCGGGTGGACGCTGATGCTCGACTATCTCCTCCTTCCACTTATCAACTACCTCCTGATCGGCCTGTACCTGAACGCCCAGTTCCCCTCAATACCGATGTGGGTGTTCACCGTGGCAGCGATCGCCCTGGTCACCGTGCTTAATATCGTCGGAATCTCCGTCGTGCGGAATGCGAACCTGGTCCTCGTCGGCATGCAGATCGTCTTCGTTGCGGTGTTCATCGTGCTGACAGCCGGCAGCATCTCGACGGGCCAGTCACTTGTGGCGCCGTTCTTCTCCCCTGACCTGCGGCTTGGCCTAATCCTGAGCGGTTCGGCGATCCTCTGCCTTTCCTTCCTTGGCTTCGATGCGGTTTCCACAATGTCCGAGGAAGCGAAGGACCCGCGGCGCACGGTGCCGCGCGCCGTCCTGCTGACCACGCTGATCGGCGGAGCGATGTTCATTCTGATCTCCTGGGTGGCCCACCTTGCGTTCCCGGACTGGCAGGAGTTCACCGACCCCGATGCGGCCGCCGTTGAGATCATGAACAGTCTTGGCGGCAACGCCATGGCTGCCTTCTTCCTGGCCGCCTACATCGCCGGATGCGTCGGATCCGCCATGGCGTCGCAGGCAAGCGTTTCACGCATCATGTTCGCGATGGGGCGGGACGGTGTGATTCCCAGGTCCGTCTTCGGCCGGGTCAGCGAGCGCTTCCGCTCTCCGGTCGGGGCGATCCTCGTTGTGTCGGCCGTCTCCCTGCTGGCACTTGTCCTTGATCTTGGAACAGTGGCATCGGTCATCAGCTTCGGTGCCCTGTTTGCCTTCTCGCTGGTGAACCTTGGAGCCATCAAGCACTTCCTCGTCGACCACGGCCGGAGGAGCGGACGCGACCTGCTCAAGTACGGGCTGGTCCCTGCCATCGGGTTCCTCCTCACAGTGTGGCTGTGGTTCAGCCTTTCGGCATCGGCCTTCGCCGTGGGATCGATCTGGCTGGTGATCGGGGTCGCCTATCTCGTCGTCCTGACACGCGGTTTCCGACGCCCGCCACCTCAGGTCGACCTCGACGAGAAAACAGTCAGCCCGGCCACGAGCAGTGCCTGAGCGCTGCGTCCACGATGAAGGAGTGGATCCAATGAAAGCCGACCTGATTGTCCTGGCCAGGACGGTCCACACGCTGGACGGCGGCATGCGGCCGGTCGAGGCGGTGGCCGTCCGGGACGGTATCATCACGGCGGTCGGCAGCCGGGAGGACATGGACGGATGGAGGTCCGCTGACACCGAAGTGGTCGATTTCGGTGCCGGAACCCTCACCCCGGGGCTTGTTGACGGACACCTCCATCCGGTGATGGCGCTGGACACCGTCCGGGGCTGCGACCTGTCCGGCGTGCAGACCATCGAGCAGCTGCGGGAAGCGCTGCACCGTGAGGCAGCCGCCCAAGGGCCGGGGGAGTGGGTGTTCGCCTGGGGGTTGGACCCCACGGTTTTCGGACCGGTGCCGCTGCACCGGAAGGTGATCGACGACGTCCTTGGCGGCCGCCCCTGCCTGGTGAGGGTCTTCGACGCCCACTCGGCTCTGGCCAGCAGCCGTGCGTTGGCCGCAGCGGGAATCGACGGCCCGCTGACGGCCGACGCGGACCCGGGCATCGTGCGTGACGACACGGGCGCCCCCACCGGGCTCCTGCTTGAGTGGGATGCGATCAGCGCTGTCACCTCCGCTCTTCCCGAAGACAACTTTGCGACGCGCAGGATGCGGCTCAAGGAATTCCTTCGGGCCCTGTCCCGGGCCGGACTGACGGCCGGGCACGTCATGGACCTGAATAAGGACTCGCTTGAACTCCTGGCAGCGCTCGAACGGGACGGTGAACTGCCGCTTCGTCTCTACTGCGCCCCATGGTGCATGCCGGGAAGCACCGAAGCCGATCTGGGTGCGATCGCCGATCTCGTGCAGCTCAGCGGCCGGCGGTGGTCCGTCAACGCGGTCAAGTTCTTCATCGACGGCACCATCGACAACGGCACGGCGTGGCTCTCCTATCCCGACGTCAACGGAGAATCAGCCGCGCCGTTCTGGCCGGATCCGGCCGACTACACCAAGGCCGTGCACTATTTCGCGTCCAGGGGCATCCGGACGGCGACCCATGCGATCGGCGACGCCGGCATCACCCGTGCCCTGGACACCATCGCGTCGATTGCGTCCTCGGCGCCTGCCGTCATCCACCGCATCGAGCACATCGAAACGGCCTCCGATGAGGTAATCCGGCGTTTCGCCGCCGCGGGGGTGGCGGCGAGCATGCAGCCCACCCACTGCACCCACTACACGCGGGCCGACCACAGCGACAACTGGTCGACGCGGCTGGGTGACGAGCGGGCCGACCAGGCGTGGCGCTGCCGGGACCTGCGAGAGGTTGGGGGGACCCTCGTGCTTGGCTCTGATTGGCCCATCGCACCGTTCGAGCCCCTGCCGATCCTGGCCGACGCCCAACTGCGGCGACGGCACGACCGTCCCCTCGAGGCGGCGGTTGGGCCGGCCCAGGCCCTTACACCCCTCCAGGCGCTCGAAGGCTACACAACCCATGCCGCCCGTGCCGCGGGGCTCTCCGAGATCACCGGATCCATCACCGTGGGCAAACGCGCGGACTTCACCGCGTTCGAATGCGATCCCCTGGCGACGCCCCCGGAAACGCTCGCAGCCAGCAGAGTCCTTGGCACCGTCGTCGGCGGTGTCGTGCAGTTCACCGACGGACTCGAGCTCGCCGCACCAACAATAGGAGGAGCACCATGACCCGCCATCAATCCACACGCCGTCACCTCTCCGCAGTCCGCCACACCGAGGCCCGGACCCTTCCGGTGGGCAGCCAGGGCGAAACCGCCTCGGAGCGCGGCCAGGGCACACGGGATGCACTGCAGTGCGCACCCGGCTGCGCGTTTTGCACCGGGCCGGAAACGGACTGACCCCTGACCCGACCGACCCGGTGAAGACAATGCTGGAGTGGGGGCGATCCGGTCAGGCAGGTGCGCTCAGTGGGTGCGGCCGGCTGCGGAGGCGGGCCGCTCAGAGGACCTTTGAGAGGAACTGGCGGGTCCGGTCGTGCCTCGGATTGGAAAATACCTGATCGGGCGCTCCACTTTCGATGATGGTGCCTGCGTCCATCACCACAACGCGGTCCGCGACTTCCCGGGTGAAGCCCATCTCGTGACTGACGACGATCATCGTCATGCCCGCTTCGGCAAGGTCTTTCATCACCGTGAGGACCTCGCCCACCATCTCCGGGTCCAGCGCGCTGGTGGGTTCATCGAACAGCATGAGGGCGGGGCGCATGGCAAGGGCCCTGGCGATGGCTACCCGCTGCTGCTGACCCCCGGAGAGCGAACGCGTTCGTGCATCCGCCTTGTCCGAGAGACCTACGCGGGCGAGCAGTTCCCGGGCGTATTCATTGACCTTCGACTTCGGCTGATGCCTCACCTCCACGGCGGCGAGGGAAATGTTCTCAAGCACGCTCATGTGTGGAAAGAGGTTGAAGTGCTGGAAGACAAAGCCGATGTCGGCCCGCTGGCGGGCGAGGTCGCGGGCGGAACGTTCAACGACCTTGCCGTGCTTATTCACGCGCTGGCCGATGAGTTCACCGTTGACGCGGATCTCGCCCGAGTCGATGGACTCGAGCCGGTTGATCGTGCGGAGCATCGTTGTTTTGCCGGCGCCGGAGGGGCCCACCATGACGACGACCTCCCCCCGCGCCACGGTCAGGTTGACGTCCGACAGGATGCGTTTGTCGCCAAACGATTTGCATACATCGACGGCCTGGACAATGTTGTCGTGCGGGTCGGAGGGCGGAGTCGATGCTGAGGTCGAGGCGGCGTGCTGCGTAGTCATTTTCACTCCGTTAGGCGGCGTCGGCGGGCTGCAGTGCGAGGGCGGGGGCCGGGGTTGCCTGCTTGCGGCTTCGGATGCCGAACAGGCGCTTGAACACCGGTTCCGCGCGCGGCAGGCCGGCCCTGACGTTCAGTGTGTTCTCGATCGCTGTCTGGATGAAGGTCCACACCGTCGTCAGGAGAAGGTAGTAGAGCGCGACCACGATGTAGATCTCGAATACCTTGAACGTCGCGGCGCTCATGGTGCTCCCGACCTGGAACATCTCGCTGACACCAATGATCGACAGGATCGACGTACTCTTCATCAGGCCGTTGAACGAATTGCCCAACGGCGGCACCATGATCCGGATGGCCTGCGGAACGATGATCTTGCGCATCGAATGCATGGGTGTCATGCCAAGCGACAGCGCCGCCTCGTTCTGGCCGCGGTCCACGGATTCAAGGCCGGATCTGACGATTTCCGAGATGTAGGCGCTCTCATTGAGCATCAGCCCAATGATCGCGGCCTGCACCGCGCCCTTGATGAGACTGCCGAGGACATCCGTATCCTCGAACCGGAAAATGTTCGCGGCGGCGAAACCGGTATAGATGATCACGAGCTGAACCAGCAACGGCGTGCCACGGATGACCCAGATGTAGAGGCTCGCAAAGAGCTGGAACGGCAGGAACCGGCTGCGCCCCATGAGTGCGATGACCAGTCCGAGAAGAAGGGCGAGAGCCATCGCAACGACCGAAATGATAACCGTGAGCGCGAGGCCGTTGAGGAACTGAGGGCTCGGCGAGAGAAGGCTCTCCCAGAAGTAAGGCCAGTCGAATTTCATGTGGTTGCTCCAGTTATTTATTCGGCGTTTGCAATGTCCTGGGCCTCAAATCCCCACTCCTTCAGGATTTCGGCATAACGGCCGTTTTCGACGATCGTGCCGAACGCGTCCTCAAGGGCTTCATGCAGTTCGGCGTTCTCCTTGAGCGTCGCTGCTCCGATCTGGACCTGGCCCACGGGGTCGCCCACGACCTGGAAGTCACCATCGGACTGCTTCTCGTAGTACTTCATCAGCTCGTAGGTGTCCACGAACGCATCCGCCTGTCCGGCAACCACCTGCTGGAGGGCGTCCGCACTTCGGTCGAGAAGCGAGATTTCCACGGGTTCCATGCCGGCGCTCTCGCATTCTGCGGATTTCTCCTCCAGCAGACCTGCGCCCGTGGCGCCCGTGATGGCGGCGGCCCGGACTCCGCACAGGGTGTCGTCAAAACCCGTCACGCCGGCGGGATTCTCCTTGGAGACCGAAACGCCGGAGCCCGAGAGCAGGTAGGGGACGAAGTCGGCAATCTCCTCCCGCTCCGGTTTGATGTACAGGGTCGACATGATCACATCGCACTGCTTGGCCTGGAGGGCGGGAATCAGGCCGGCGAAAGCGTATTCGGGGAAAGCCGTCTCGAGGCCCATCTCCTCGGCCATGCTCTTCGCGATGTCGACCTCGGCACCGACCGGTGTACCGTCAGCCTCCGCAAAAATGTTGGGCGGGGTGCTGAAATTAGCACAGGAGGTGAGGACGCCGTCCTTCACAAGCGGAAGGTTCGCCGACCCGGAGCCCTGGCCTTCCGCGGATTCGGCCTGACCGCCCCCGCAGCCGGTGAGGGCCAGCGCTAGAACGGCACTGCCGGCATAGGCGAGACGCTGCAAGGGGGAGGAAAACGTGCGAATCATGATGTGCCTCACATTCTGGACGGTGTTCCAGAACTTTGACAGTTGGTAGGACCAACTGTCAAGCTATCTAAATCTGATTATGCGAAGGGGCTCGTTGGACCTTCGGGAGGAGCGAAAGTGGAATGGTCATCAATGCGGCGGTCGCCCGCCCTGTCGGTCCCTGACCGTCTGGCGGTCGACCTTGAGCGGCTGATCCTCGAGGGGGAGTTGAAGCCAGGGGACCGTCTGCCAACCGAACAGGAACTGGGGCAGCTTTTTGGGGTTTCCCGCGTCTCCATCCGTCAGGCGCTCCACCAGCTTGATGCCCGGGGCCTCATCGACCGGAAGCCCGGCCGCGGGACAATCGTGCGCTCGGCTGCCTCGCGCGGCGGTCAGGCCGGTACCGCGCTGACGACCCTGTTGAATTCCTCGGCCAACGGCACGGCCAACGGCACAACCGAGCTCGCCCGGATCATGGAACTTCGCGCCATTATCGAGCCACCGATCGCTGCGCTGGCCGCGGATAGGCTGACCCAGGCGGACACCGAACAGCTCCGTGGTCTGGTCGAGGAGATGGAGCGGGAAACCGACCTCGAACGGTATGCCGAACTCGATCGGATCTTCCACCAGGCGATCTCCCAGTACACCCATAACCCCCTTTTGGCGCAGCTGACGGAGCTGATCGCCACCGAGATCGCCCCCAGCCGGCGCCGCTCCGTTCAGAGCCCGGAGCGGCGGGCCGCATCAAGTCTTGCCCACCGGCGGATCTTCGAGGCCCTGGCGGAGCATGACGCGCCGCGCGCCGAGACCGAGGCGCGTGCCCATGTCGAGTCGGTGCTCCGTGAGGCACTGCGGGCCGCAGCCGCCACCGAACCACAGCCCATCCTCAAGGAGCAGGAATGACCCAGGCCTCCACGCCACGGCGCCCTCCGGTTGGAGGCGCGGTCTCCACCTCCCACTACCTCGCGACGGAGGCCGGGGCCCAGGCCCTGCGCGACGGCGGCAATGCGGTCGATGCCGCCATCGCGGCCGCCGCCGTCCTCTGTGTTGTCTACCCGAATAATGTTGCCCTTGGCGGAGACCTCGTCGCCCTGGTCCGCGACCCGTCGGGCCGGGTCAGCTTCGTGAACGCAACCGGTCGGGCCTCCAGGCAGGAACGGCTGGAGACCCTGAGGCAACGCCA
This sequence comes from uncultured Arthrobacter sp., assembly GCF_902805515.1. Classification (GTDB taxonomy): domain Bacteria; phylum Actinomycetota; class Actinomycetes; order Actinomycetales; family Micrococcaceae; genus Arthrobacter_D. The sequence goes on from NZ_CADCTE010000001.1 coordinate 55,591, forward strand.
CGGGGACGCCCTTCCCGACCGCGGCATCGACACCGTCACTGTTCCGGGGGGTGTCCGTGGATGGATCACCCTTGCGGGCCTGGGCGGACGACTTGGCTGGGAGGACCTGCTTTCCCCCGCCCTGAGCTGCGCGCGCGACGGCGTTCCGGTGGCCCGCTCACTGGGACGGGCGATCCGGCTCGAGCGTCAGGCCCTCAATGCGGACCCCGGGTGCCGCGACGTTTTTCTGCCCGGCGGAACCGCCCTCGTGGAGGGGGATCTGCTGGTTCAGCCGGCACTTGCAGATACCTTCGAACAGTTGATTGCGAAGGGTCTTGACGACTTTTATGCCGGCGGCGTGGCACGCCAATGGATCGATGGGCTTCGGCGGCGGGGAAGCGCAATTGCCGAAGACGAGGTGTCCGGGTACGCCCCGACGGTCGAATCTCCCCTCACTGGAAAGGCGGGTGGAACCGAGGTTCTGACCAGTCCTCCCAACACGCAGGGCTTTTCCCTGCTCCGCACGCTGCGCGCGCTGGAAGACGACAACCTCGGTGACCCCCTCGGTGCCGATGCAGGCAGGCTTGCTGAGATTTTCGCCTCGAATAACGGTGTCCGCGCGCGTTGGCTCTCCGACCCGGACACCGCACGGCTTTCGGCCGAGGAACTGATCTCCATGGCCGTGAACGACGCGGAGAGTGATGCGAGGGCGGCCACCGGGGACACTGTCGGGCTGGTGGCCGTCAGCGACGACGGCTGGTCGGTGTCGCTGGTGCAGTCGGTGTTCTGGGCTTTCGGCGCCGCAATCCTTGAACCGTCGACAGGCATCCTCTTCCAGAACCGCGGAACGTCGTTCTCCCTGGACCCCGACCACCCTGCGGCGTTCGCGGGCGGACGGCGGCCACCCCATACCCTGATGCCTGTGCTGGTGCTCCAGGACGGCGAGCTCGCCTACGCGCTGGCGACCATGGGCGGCCAGGCGCAGCCGCAGATCCATGCCCAGCTGCTGCTGCGGCTGCTCAACGGCGCGTCCGCCATTGAGGCGACCAGCGCGCCCCGTTGGGCCGTCGGTGCCCAGGACGACGGAGACACCCCTGCGACGGTGACCGTCGAAGCGGACGCGCCCGCAAGCGCCCTCAAATCACTCCGCGTCCGCTCCAACAGGCTCAAGGTGGTTCAGCCGCGGGACGAACTCCTGGGGCACTCCAATGTCATCCGCGTCCTGCCCTCGGGCTTCGACGCGGCCAGCGACCCGAGGTCCGACGGTTCGGCCATCGTCGTCGGTGCCCGACCCGATCTGGATCCGAACCTGTGACGCGGCAGGCCGAAATCCCTCCCGGTACTGCCGACCCGGCAGGATCGCCGCTGGCACTCATATCGCTCGGTCTGGTCGCCGGCTACCTCTCCGGGCTTTTCGGCGTGGGAGGCGGCGTCGTTGTCGTTCCTGCCCTGCTTCTGCTGGGAGTCGATCAGCGCATCGCCGTCGGAAGCTCTGTGGCCGCAATTCTCCCCACCTCGATCGTCGGAGCCACCGGGTACGCCCTGTCCGGCAACGTCGACTGGATCGCCGGGCTCATGCTCGCGCTCGGCATCGTTGCGGGAGCACAGCTTGGGTCCTACCTGCTGGCGCGGCTGCCCCGGGACCTGCTTTTCTGGCTGTTCATGGCTTTCATGGTCGTGGTCGTGGTCAGCCTGTGGATCGTCATCCCGGAACGCGACGACGCCATCTCGCTGACGCCTCTGAGTTCCGTGGCTCTCGCCCTCACGGGTGTGGTCACCGGCATCCTGTCCGCACTGCTTGGAGTCGGAGGCGGCATCATTATCGTGCCCATCCTCATCTTTTTCTTCGGAGCGAGCGATCTCGTCGCCAAAGGGACATCGCTGCTGATGATGGTCCCGGGTTCAATTTCTGCCACCCTCGGCAATGTGCGCCGCAATAATCTGAGCATGCGGCTTGCGGCATATGTCGGTATCAGTGCTTGTCTTGCCTCCCCCCTTGGCCTGTTGACGGCCCACGCCATCTCGCCGCTATGGTCCAACGCGGCCTTCTCGGCGCTCATGGCCCTCGTCGCGATCCAGCTTCTCGCCAAGCGGCTTCGGGCCCGGGGCAGCACTGCATGATTCAGTGCATGCCGGCCCGGTAATCCACGGCGCACGAGGGAAGGCGGACAATGCGAGCAGCACACGAGGGTCAAGGATCCGCAGCAGGCTCCTCTCCGGTTCCGTCCCGGACCGCCCGTCGGCGCCCCGGCCGGCCGGCGGGGACCGTCCTCGATAAAGCCAGCATCACCAGGGCCGCACTCACGGTAATCACCAGCAAGGGCTACGACGGCCTCACCATGGCGGCCCTGGCGGGGACACTGGGGGTTGCACAGTCGGCCCTCTACAATCACGTGGCCTCCAAACAGGACGTTCTGCTGCTGGTTGAGGATCATCTGATCTCGGGAGTGGACGTCTCCCGGTTCGGTTTGGACACCTGGGAGGAAGCCGTCGGGACGTGGGCGTGGAGCTACCGGAACGTCTTCGCGAACCACACCCCGCTGATCCCCGTCATCGCCGTACTCCCCGTCACTGGTGCCCCCCGGACCCTGGCGATGTACGAGGCGGTCAGCAAGGGATTCCTGGATGCCGGTTTTCCGCCGGAGCGCATCGTCTCCGCCATTGTGGCCCTTGAGTCCTTCATCTTCGGCTCCGCCTATGACGCATCGGCCCCGGCGGACATCTTCAATGTGGGCTCCATGACGGGGTCAACCCCCTCCTTCCGCGCCGTCGTCCGTGCGCAGGATCTGAAGCATGCCGGCCGGCCGGCGGATGCTGCTTTCGGCGCCGGCCTTGAGGCCCTGATCAATGGGCTGCGGATCCAGCAGTAACACGGCTCCGCACTCCTTCCCGGCGGGCGAAGCTCCAGTGGCGCGGCACGCCGGGTCTCAGGAACGGCCCAGCGCTTCCCGGACCCGTGGGGCCACTTCGGTGCCGAAGAGGCGGATGTTCTCAAGCAGGACATCCTTCGGCATCGGCCCCAGCCCGTACTTGAGGTCGAACCGGTTCACCCCCAGTGCCTTCATACTCCGGACCATCCGCCGCGCCACCGTCTCGGGGGATCCCACATAAAGCGAGCCGACGGCGATCTCCTTCTCGTAAAATTCCCGCGTGATCGGCGGGAAGCCGCGCTCGTAACGCGCCTCCAGCTGGAAGGTTTCGTACGTCGGCCAGTACTCCTCGATGGCCTGCTCGTCGGTGGCCGCGACATGACCGGTCGAGTGCAGCCCGATCGGGAGCTCACCGAAGCCCGCCTCGGCGGTCGCCTGCCGGTACAGCTCGCTCAGCTTGGCAAAACGTGCCGGGTTGCCGCCGATTACGGCAAGCATCAGGGGGAAGCCGTACTGCGCCGCGCGCACCACCGACGCGGGGTTCCCGCCGACTCCGATCCAGGTAGGCAGGGCACCGGCCGTGGTCCGCGGGAAGACCTCGAGGCCGTCCAAGGCGGGGCGGGTGGTGCCGGACCAGGTGACAGGCTTCTCGGACCGGAGCCGGGAGAACAGCTCAAGCTTCTCCTCGAACAGGCGGTCATAGTCCTCGAGGTCGAAGCCGAACAGGGGGAAGGATTCCTTGCTGGAGCCGCGGCCGAGAATCACCTCGGCCCGACCCTGGGAGACGGCATCGAGGGTCGCATACCGCTGGAAGACGCGGACCGGGTCATCCGAACTCAGGACCGTAACGGCCGAGCCGAGCCGGATGCGGGAGGTCTGGCCGGCGACGGCCGCCAGGACGATGTCGGGCGCCGAGAGCGGCATCTCCTCAACGTGGTGCTCGCCGAGGCCGAAGAAATCGAGGCCTGATTTCTCGGCGGCCACACCTTCACAAACCAGGGCGTGGATGCTGCGGGGCTGGCTGAGCAGCTCTCCGTTCCTGTCTGTGGTCACGTCGCCGAAACTGTCGACGCCGATCACGATCGGGTACTGCTCGAGGATGTCAGCCATTTCATCTCCAACGCTTTGAGTCTGCAGTTGATGTGTCAACTACAGACGAAGATAGGACGGACTAGTGGACATGTCAATAAGGCTCCCTTCTCCTCGGCAAGTTGACATATCAACTACCAAGGCTTATTGTGGACATGTCAACAACACCTGGAGGGAATGTCATGGCTGCCTACAGCGCCGCGAAAGAAAACCGGGGCAACCATCCAGCCCGTCGAAGCCCCACGGGCACCGAGCTCGCCGTCTGGCGCAGACTCCTCGATACGACGGCCGAACTCCGGCGCCGCATGGCCACCGTCCTGAGCGCCTCAAACCTGTCAGGCCAGGACTACGAAGTTCTTCTGGCGCTCGTCGAGGCCGACGGCCGCCAGGTGCGGTCCTCGGAGCTTGCGGGGGCGATCAACTGGGAACGCAGCCGGCTCTCGCACCACGTTGGCCGGATGGAGAAGCGGGAACTGGTGCGCCGCGAGGAATGCCTGACGGATAACCGGGGCGCCTTCGTCCGGCTCACCGACGCCGGAGCCGACGCATTCCGGCGGTCCTCCGTGCCGCAGCTGCAGGCGGTGAAGGAGCACTTCGCCGACGCGCTCACCCCGGCACAGCTTGAGAACCTTGCCGACATCCTCGACTCACTCCAGCGACACTTCCAGTCCGATTCCTCCAAGGAGGACCCACGATGACCAGCCCTACTTCAACAATCACCCTGCCGCGGATCGGAATCCTCGGAGCAGGCCATGTCGGCCCGGCCATCGGCCGGGTTGCCATCGAGGCCGGCTACCCGGTCTCCATCGCCGGGTCCGGCGACCCCGCTAAGATCGCCCTCATCACCCAGATCCTCGTTCCGGGGGCGAAGGCCGACTGGCCCGCACAGGTGGCGGCCGAGGCCGACATCGTGATCCTGGCGATCCCGCTGCACAAATTCAGCACCTTCGACCCGTCCCTGGTGGCGGGCAAGGTGGTCGTGGACCTCATGAACTACTGGGCACCCATCGACGGCACGCAGCAGCTGTTCGAGGACCCGCGCTATGGCAGCAGCGAAATCATCCAGCGGCACCTCAGCGGATCCCGGGTGGTCAAGTCCTTCAACCACGCCGGGTACCACGAGATCGAGGCGGAACGCCGCCCGGCCGGTTCCCCCGACCGGCTGGCCCTGGGGGTGGCCGGTGACGACCGGGAGGCGGTGGAGCTGGTCGCCGCCCTGGTGGAGAACATCGGCTACGACGCCGTCCTGCTGGACAGCCTCCACGAGGGTCGGATCCTCGAACCCGGCGGGCCGGTCTTCGGCGCTTCGCTCACTAAGGAGCAGTTCGCGCAGGTCCTTACCGAGAAGACCGCGGCCTAGGCCGCACCGCCGTCGGCGGTAACCCCGCCAGGGACTCCGCGGGACTGCCCGCACCTCCACCAGATAAAGGAACAACTGTGAACGACTCACCAAGCCTGCGGACGGGCTTTCCCCTGACCTTCGGACTCGACACCTTCGGTGATGTCCATTCCGACGAGAACGGGACCCTCAAGTCGCACGCCCAGACGATCCGCAACATCGTCGAGCAGGGCGTCCTTGCGGACTCCGTGGGCATTGACTTCTTCGGTATCGGCGAGCATCACACCGACGACTACCCGCTCTCCGCCGGCGACCTGGTCCTCAGCGCCATTGCAGCGCAGACCAGGAAGATCCATCTCGGCTCGGCCGTGACCGTGCTGAGCTCCGATGATCCCGTCCGCGTCTTCCAGCGGTACTCCACCCTGAATGCGCTGTCCTCGGGGCGGGCCGAGGTGATCCTGGGCCGCGGTTCGAGCATCGATTCGTTCCCGCTCTTCGGCTACGACCTCAGCGACTATGAAGTGCTCTTCGAGGAGAAGTCGGAGCTGTTCGCCGAGCTGCTCAGGGGAAAACCCGTCACCTGGACCGGCACAACCCGCGCCGCGCTCAAGGACCAGGACGTCGTCCCGCACCTCGAGGCTGAGCCGTTTCCCACCTGGATCGGCGTCGGGGGAAGCCCGCAGTCGGTCGTCCGGGCCGCCCGCCACGGGTACAACCTCATTCTCGCCATCATCGGCGGGTCGCCCGCCCGTTTCCAGCCGTTCTCCAACCTCTACCTCGAGGCACTCGAGCACTTCGAGCGCCCGGCCCAGCCGATCGGCGTGCATTCCATGGGCCACGTGGCCGCGACTGACGAGCAGGCCCAGGAGGAGTTCTGGCCCCGGTACCTCGCGGTGATGAAGCACGTGAGCAAGACCCGCGGGTTCGCCATTCCAACCCGGGAATCGTTCAAGCACGAGATCGGCCCGCACGGTTCCATCTATGTCGGCTCCCCCGAGACGGTGGCCCGCAAGATCGCCGCCAACCTCAGGGTCCTCCACGCGTCCCGGTTCCAGCTCAAGTTCGGTATGACGGGCCTGGCGCACACCGCGGTGATGAACAACATCGAGCTGTACGGGACCAAGGTGATCCCGCTGGTCCGCGAGATCCTCGGCAGCGAGTCCTAAAGCTTCGCCACGGCGTCCGCTCCGGGCCCTCCCGCGGTCCTCAATGGCGAGGACCGCGAAGGGCCGGGGCGCCGTGGCGTCGACCGTTGAACCGGTGGCCGGCCTCAGTCGGCCGCCAGACCGGCGACAGGGGAGAGCCGAGCGGCCCGGCGGGCCGGGAGCACCGAGGCGAGGAGCCCGGCAGCGACCGCCACGGCGAGTACCGCCGCGATCTGCCCAACCGGCAGGGACAGTTGAACGGTGGCAAGCTCGCGGAGCGCCGACTGTGCGCCGAGCACTCCATATCCAATCCCGAGGCCGGTGCCGAGCAGGGCGGCGACGCCGGCGATCAGCACCGCCTCGACGGCGAGCATGCCGCGCAGCTGCCCCCTCGTGAGGCCGAGCGCGCGGAGCAGGGAGTTCTCGCGGCGCCTCTCAAGCACCGACAGTGAGAGCGTGCTGGCGACGCCGATCAGGGCGATCAGCACCGCCACCGCAAGCAGCGCGGTCACGATCAGCAGCATCACATCGATGATCTCGTTGTAGGCGACACGCTCGACGGCCGCTCCGGAGACCTGGTTTTCGGGCACCCCGGTCACGGCGGCGAGCTCCGCCCGGATCTCAGACAGGGCCGGGCCGTCCAACCCGTCGTCGAGCTGCAGCCAGAACGTTGTGCCCAGGTAGTCGGCGAGGGTTCCGCCGGCGGAAGCCTGGCCGGAGCTTTCCCCGGTATCCCCGGTGAATGCTTCCAGGGCGTCCGGCGGGGTTCCGCCCAGCTGCTCCGCCGTGGCCTTGGTGATCAGCGGCACGAAGAGGGTCGAAGCCGTCGCCGTGACCGGCAGTGTCGCGGGCCCGTTCGCCGTCTCGAGGGTGATTTCGGTCTGCGCCAGCGTCTGCGGCGCCAGGACCATCCCGTCGGTCAGGACCGTGTCCTGGGAGCGCAGGACAGCGGCCAGCTCCTCCGGATCGGCGGCGTATACGAGCCGTCCGCCGTCCTCGTCGCTGGACAGCAGCACCGGGGTCAGTTCCACCGCTGACTTGACGCCCTCGACCCCCAGGAGGGCCTGGGCATCGGCAGTGGACGCCGTGCCGCCCGGAAGGCTGCCCGCCGCCCCGGATACGCCCCCGAGGCCGGAGACCTCGACGTCGACGAGGAAGTTTTCGGCCAGCTCGGCGTTGAACGAGGTCCGGGCGCTCTGCGCCCCGACGATCATCATCATCACCAGGGTCACGCCCACGATGAGGGCCGAGGACGAGGCGGTGGTCCGCGCCGGGTTCCGGACGGCGTTGAGGGAGGCGAGCTGTCCGGCCAGTCCGAGGGGCCGGGCCAGCCGTCCGACCGCGGCGACGCAGAAGGGGACGAAGAACGGCGCGAGAAGGATGACGCCGAGGAATGAGACACCGCCTCCGGCCACGGCCGGAACCAACCCGGCCGAGAAGGCACCCAGCACGAGCAGAGCCCCGCCCGCCACGAGTGCCAGAAGGCCGAGGGTCAGGCGCACCCTGCCGCTCCTGCTCTTCACATCCACCGGCGCGCCGGGGCGCAGCGCGGCCAGGGGGGCGACGCGGGTGGCGGCGCGCGCCGGGACGACGGCGGCGAGCAGGGTCATCAGGATACCCACCACCAGGCCGGCCACCACGGCCGACGGGGGAACAGCGAGGACAGCGACCGAACCGGTGTCGGTCCGCCGGGCCAGGCCCACGAGAACCGCAAGAACCCCGACGGCGAGGAGCACGCCGAGGACGGAGGCCACCACCCCGACGACGCCGGCCTCGACGAGCACCGACCTTCGGATCTGCCGGCGTTCCGCGCCGATGGTGCGCAGCAGGGCCAGCTCCCGGGTGCGCTGGGCCACCAGCACGGAGAAGGTGTTGGAGATGACCAGTCCGGCGACCAGGACGGAGACGGCGGCGAAGGCAAGCAGGACCGCCGTGAGGATGTCGTCTCCATTCGAGAGGGTCGCGACGACCGCCGTGGTCTGCTCGGCCGCCGTGCGCACGATGATGCCCTCACGCTGATCCGCGGGCAGGTCGTTGAGGGCAACTGAGGCGGCGGCCGCGACGGCGCTGGGATCCGCGCCCGGCGCCAGGGCCAGCTGCACATGGTCCACGACGGTCTCGCCGCCGGTGGCTTCCCGCACCAGGGAGGCCGGCGCGAGCACGTGGACGGTGTCGGAGAGGGTCGGATCCGGGCTTCGTTCCGTCAGGCCGGTTACCGTCAGGGCTCCGGCCGGGTCGGTGGAGGGGCCGCCGGTAACGATGGCCACGGTGTCACCAGGGGTTACCTTCAGGCGGGCGGCCGAGGTGCTGTCAATGGCCACCTCGTTCGGCCCCGACGGCGCGGAGCCCTGCGTCACCTCGGCGGTTTCCAGTTCCCCCGGTGCCGTGCTGGTGAGCGCGGCGGACGAGGTGCTGGACCCCGTGGTCAGCTGGGCAAATGCCCGTTCGAAGCCGTGCGCGGCCGCCACCCCGGGGAGGGCTTCGAGGGTCCCGACGGCGGCGGGTGGAACTCCGAGCCCTTCAGGCCCGGAGACCACGAGGTCGGCCTTGGCGTAGGAGGCCCCGATGCTCGCACCGAGAGTCGCCTTGGTGGTGGCACCGACGGTGAGGGCCGCGGAGACAAAAGCCACACCGAGCATGACGGCGAGGCCGACGGCGATGAAACGCCGGGCGTGGACGCGTACCTGCGCCAGGGCTACCTGCAGCACGTCAGGCCCCCAGCTTCGCGAGGGCGCCGAGGATCGCCTCGGGAGTCGACTGCTGCAGGTCACCGACGAGGGCCCCGTCCTTCATGAGGACCACCCGGTCGGCGTACGAGGCCGCAACCGGGTCGTGGGTCACCATGATGATGCTCTGGCCCATCTCCCGTGAGCTGCGGCGCAGCAGGGACAGCACCTCCGCCCCGGTGGCCGTGTCGAGGTTGCCGGTGGGTTCGTCACCAAAGATAACGTCGGGGCGGGTCAGCAGGGCCCGGGCGACGGCGACGCGCTGCTGCTGGCCGCCGGAGAGCTCGTGCGGCCGGTGGGCGAGCCGGTCGGTCAGTCCCAGCGTCGAGGAGACCTGCTTCAGCCATTCCCGGTCCACGGAACCGCCGGCGAGGGCGACGGGCAGGGTGATGTTCTGCTCGGCGGTCAGGGTCGGCACCAGGTTGAAGGCCTGGAACACGAATCCCACCCGCTCACGGCGCAGGCGGGTCAAAGCGGCGTCGGGAAGGCCGGTGATCTCGGTCCCGCCGATCCACAGCTGTCCGGCATCGATGCTGTCAAGGCCGGCCAGGCAGTGCATCAGGGTGGACTTGCCCGACCCGGACGGGCCCATGATCGCCGTGAAGCGCTCCCGTTCGAAGTCAAGCGAGACGTCCCGGAGGGCGTGGACGGCGGTTTCACCGCGCCCGTAGCTTTTGGAGACACCGCGGGCGGCGACGGCGCCGGTCGGGGTGGGGGAGATTGAACCCGCAGGGGGCACGGGTGAATTCATTGCGATGGTCATAATTCCACGTTAGGTGCCGGGGGCACCGGCCGAATCAGCGCAGGGGTGGAGCTTTCGGCCCGGACCTCATACCAGGGGATGACACGGAGACCGCTGCTCCCGCCGCAGGGAGCCCCGGCGGGAGCGACCCGGCTCAGGGGCGGACGATACCCATCTCGTAGGCCATCACGACGGCCTGCACCCGGTCCCGGGCCTCGAGTTTCGCGAGGACCCGGCCCACATGCGTCTTCACCGTGGCCTCGGCAAGGAACAGCTTCGAGGCAATCTCCGGATTCGACAACCCCTGAGCGATCAGTTCGAACACCTCGCGCTCGCGGGGCGTGAGCCGGGCGACCGCGGCGGCATGGGCGTCGCGGACCGGAGAGGGCCGGCGCAGCAGCGGTGCCACATGGTCAAGCAGGCGGCGCGTAGTGGACGGCGCGATGACGGCGTCGCCCCGGTGGACCGTCCTGATCGCCTCCAGCAGTTCCTCGGGCGGTGCGTCTTTCAGGAGAAAGCCGGACGCCCCTGCATGTATTGCCGACAGCGCATATTCGTCGAGGTCGAACGTCGTCAGCACCACGATCCGCGGCCCGGACCCACCGCCTCCGGCCTCCGCGAGAATGCGCCGGGTCGCCTCGATGCCGTCCATGCCTGGCATCCGGACGTCCATCAGGACGACGTCGGCCCGGGTGACGGCGAGCGTCCGAACCGCCTCCTGCCCGTTGGCGGCCTCGCCGATTACCTCGAGGTCGGGCTGTGAGTTGATCAGCATGGCGAATCCGCTGCGCACCAGATGCTGGTCATCGACGATCGCGACCCTGATGGGGGCCGCTGCCTGCCCGGGAGGCACTTCTCCTGTGGTGGTGTCCATCAACGTTCTGCTCCTGTGGTCGGGAATCCGGCGGCGCTGCGCATGGGCCTATGCCTCGGTGTAGGGGAGGAAGGCCTCAACGCGGAAGCCCCCGCCGCTGCGCGGCGCGGCCGACACGGTGCCATCGTAGAGGCGCACCCGCTCACTCATTCCGGTGATGCCCAGCCCGGCTCCTGCGGTGGCGGGGTCGGCCGCCGCACCCCGGCCGTCGTCGTCAACGGTGATGCTGAGCCCGCGGGGGCCGTAGCTGAGCGTGACCTCGGCGGTCGTTTGGGGTCCGGCATGCTTGAGCACGTTGGTCAGCGCTTCCTGGACCACGCGGTAGGCGGTGAGTTCGGCGCCGAGGGGAAGCGGCCGCCGTGGCGTGTCGATGCGGCGGCAGGACACGCGGATGTCCGCCCGCCGCACCGACCTGACGAGAGAATCGATGTCTTCGAGGGTGGGCAGCGGACGCGTAGACGCACTTTCGTCGCCGCGGAGGACGCCGAGCAGGCGCCGCATCTCGCGCAGCGAGCCGCGTCCGGTGTCCGCGATGGTGCCCAAGGTCTGCGCCGCAAGTTCCGGTTGCTGCGCACTGGCGTAACGTGCGCCGTCGGCCTGGGTGATGATCACCGACAGGGAATGCGCGACGATGTCATGCATCTCCCGCGCGATGTGGCTGCGCTCGTCGGCGGCGGCAAGGTCGCGTTCCTGCTGGCGCTCGACCTCGAGGCGCCGGGTGCGGTCCTCAAGGGCCTGATAGGCCCGACGCCGCGACCGGGCAAGGTCCCCCATCGTCCAGGCCAGCAGCACGAGCGACTCGACGAGAAACAGCGAGATCAGGAACAGCGGCCCGCCCCCGTTGACTCCGAGGAAGGTCAGCGACCCGCCCCCGCCGAGACCAAAGATCCCCCCGTACCGCACCATGCCTGCGGCTGCGCCCAGCAGGGCGAACCCCAGCCCGACGAGGCTCGCCCACCGCGGGGCGTAGGCGGCCAGCGTGTAGACGGTGATCAGGATGACGATCTGCGCCGGAACCGGGTCGATTCCGGCCAGGAGCTGCAGCACCGAGACCCCGGCGACGATGCCGGCCGAGAGCAGCAGCCGGGACCTGCGCCAGGCGAGCGGTGCCACCAGCGCGATAGTCACAGGGATGAGCAGGGAATTTCCGACCACCCCGCGGGCGATGAGCGGCAGGATCAGGAGCACAAGCAGTCCCAGCGCGAGGCAGGCGTCGACCGTGCCGGGATGCGCGCGCACCCAGCGCGCGAGCCGGAGGTGGAGGTCCATGAGGTTCAACTCTAGGCCCGGGGGGCCCCTGCTGCATCCGACCCAGGGTGGACATCGCACGCTCCGCTAGGTGCGCAGCCAGCGGTTCAACTGAACCGCCTGGCCGTGGTGCGTACCGGGATGGGAGCCCGTGATCTGAAAGCCGGCACGTTCGGCGACGCGTTCGCTGGCGGTGTTGCCCGCCATGGTCTCCAGCGCCACGGCGGAGAAGCCCTGCGAGGACAACCACTGCGAGAGAAGGCGCACCGACCCGGTGGCCGCGCCCCGGCCACGGACGGCGGGGGACAGGACATAGAAGAGCTCGGGTTCGGCGCCCTCAACCTCGGCCATCCCCGCGGTTCCCACGGGCGAACCGTCGAGGAGGACCGCATACCGGCCGGCGAGCCGCTCCCGGTGACGCTCCTTCGTCCGAGCGATCCGGCGCCGGGCGTAGTCCTCGTCCATGTCCGCAGGGTAATACGTCCACGCGGGCACGTCGGGTACCCGGCTCAGTTCGTATTCCAGCCGCCAATCCTCATCGGTCAGGGCCCGAAGGGAAACACTCTCGTCACGGAGCTCGCTGGGCAGTGGGACGGGGAAGGCCATAAACCGATCATTGCATCGACGGCGGAGGATCGGAACCGGTCCGGCAGCAAGCGGCTGTGAAGCACAAAAGCCGGTGCCGCGGGTCTTTCCCCCTCGCGGTGCCGGCCGGTGACGGAATCGCACGCTACATTGGAGCCCATGCCCGGTGCACCCGCTCAGCGTGTCGTCTTCCACGGGGTCACGGGCAGCGGGAAGTCCTCGGCCGCCCGCGCCTATGCCGCGGCCGCCCGGCTCCCCGAATATTCGGCCGATGACGATGTCGGGTGGCTTCCGGGCTGGCAGAACCGGCCACCCGAGGAGCAGCGCCTCATTTCCGCCGGTATTGCCGCGCAGGAGCGCTGGGTCATCGACAGCGCCTATTCGGGCTGGCGGGACATTCTGCTCGCCCGGGCGGAGCTCGTGGTGGCGCTTGATTACCCGCGGTGGCTCTCCCTGTGGCGCCTGATTCGGCGGACAATCCGCCGGTGCGTGACCCGGGAGCAGGTGTGCAACGGCAACATCGAGTCGTTCCGCCGGGTGTTCACCCGGGATTCGATTCTCCTGTGGCACTTCACGGCGTTCCCGCGGAAACGGGAGGCACTCGAAAGGATGAAGGCGGACCCGTCCATGCCTCGAGTGATCTCGTTCCGGCGTCCGGCGGACCTCGACGCCTGGATCGACCAGGTCGGGCGGGACGCCGCCGGCGCCTGATGGCTTCGCGCCGGAGCTAGCCCAGTTGTTCGTCGACGGCCCGCATAAAGGCGGCGACGAGGGAACGTCGGTCGGCCCGCAGCCAGGCCAGCGCCAAGACGGTCGGCGGCAGGCCGTCAACCGGACGGATGCTGACCTCGGAACGGCTGTAGAGATGCGCGTTGCCTTCGGACAGCAGCACCACCCCGAGCCCGGAGGCGACCGCCTCGAAGACGGCATCGGGTGTCTCGGCGGTCGCGCCGATGACCGCAGGCCTGCCGTTCCGCTCCGGTGCGGCGATCCAAAAGTCCCGCAGGGTTCCGGCCTCGGGTGGCAGGGCAATGATCGGTTCCTCGAGCAGGTCGGCGAAGGCAACCCGTTCCTGCCGTGCCAGAGGATGGTCGGACGGCAGCGCGACACACCGCCGTTCCCGGACGATGGGGAGGACGTCAAGATCGTCGGAGGGCGCGGGCAGCCACAGGAAGGCGACGTCGCTGGTTCCGTCGTCGAGCCCGGCGCCACGGCGCGCCCGCTCAGCTGTCGAGCACGAGGTCTTCCGTGGGGCGGGCGCAGCAGATCAGTGCCTGGCTGTCGGGTGGCGTTTCCAGGGGATCAGGCTGGTAGGCCACCCTCCCCGAGATGACCGCCGTGAGGCAGGTGTGGCACACCCCGGTGCGGCAGGACCACCGGGTGGGCACGTCGCAGGCCTCGGCGAGTTCGAGCAGGGACGTGTCGCCCGCGCGCCACCGGGCGGTGAGGCCGCTTCGGGCGAACGTCACCGCAGGCCCGGTGCCGGGCTCGCCGGAGGGCTGGTGCGGGGGCACGGTGGCGGAATCAACAAGCCCGGGATTGATCGGCGGCAGGGTGCTGAACAGTTCGGAGTAGATCGACCCGGCGTCGACGCCGAGGTCGGTGAGCGCATCCGTCATGCTGCCGATGAAGGCGGGCGGACCGCAGAGATAGGCCGCCGCGCCCGCCGGAACCCCCAGGGCCCGAAGCTGGTCGACGGTCGGCCGGCCGCTGAAGGAGTCCGCCACGGGAGCCGTCGCCCGGGTGTAGAAGATGGCGCTGCGGGCGTGGGCAAGCCGGTTCAGATGTCCCCGCACCTCCCCGGCGAACACGAGCTCGCCGGGGTTCCGGGCGACGTGGATCCACCAGATCTCCCTGTCGCTGCCGGTGCGGGCGAACTCCTGGAGCATCGGCACCAGCGGGGTCGCGCCGACCCCGGCCGAGATGAGGAGTACCGGACCGGTTCCGGCGTGGAGCCGAAACTGACCGCGGGGGGCGGCAACATCGATGGTCCCGCCGACCAGCACACCCTCGTGGAGGTAGCGGCTCACCAACCCGTGTTCCTCCTGCCTGACACTGATCCGGTAGGTGTGCGGGTTGGGGGCGTCCGAAATGGAGTAGCTGCGGACCGACACCGCCTCGTTCACGGAAACGCGGAGGGTGAGGTACTGGCCGGGGATGAACGGTCCGAGTGGAACGTCGTCGCCCGCGTGAAGGTACACGGAGGTGATGGTCGGGGTTTCGGGAACGGTCTTCGTGATCGTCATCGGCCGGAATCCGCTCCAGCCGGGCTCCTCGACGGGTGCCCCGGTCACGGTGGCCTTTGCCAGATCGGTGTCCAGCAGGTCCTGGAAGGACTGCTGCCAGCCGGGGCTCAGTGCCGGAATGTCAACGGCCTTCCGCAGTGCGGCCTGCGAGCGGTTCGGCAGGTACAGCAGCGCGTCGGTCTCCGCGACCGTCAGCCGGTGGGGCCCGTTGAGCGTTCGAATGATCGGGTCACCGGGCCGGACTTCGCCCTCGGTGATGACCCGCAGGTAAAACCCGGGACGGCGGTGGTCCACCAGGAGTGCGGGCATCCGCGGTTCCTCGAGCCGCATGCCCACGCGGAAGCAGGTGACGCGGGGCTGGGTCACCTCGAATTCCGCCTCCCCAATGCGGTAGCGGTCCCCGATGCACACTTCGTCGTCGGGCAGCCCGTCGATGGTGAAATTCTCACCGAAGGAGCCGGGCGTTAGATCGCCGCGGCCGAGGAAGCTGGACCAGTGCTCGTAGGACTGCCGCTGGTAGACCAGCACCGCCCGCTGCTCACCGCCGTGCCCGTGCAGGTCGCCCTGGCCGTCACCGTCGATATTGAGCCTGCGGACCATCAGCGGCCGCTCCACCGGGCTCTTGTAGACGCCGGTGTGCACCGTCTTTCCCTGCCAGGAGACGCCCTTGGGGACTCCAACGTTCAGTGACACCAGCCTGCCGCAGGCCATGCCCTCGACCTCCGTCATGGCGCCAAGCCTACGTCGGGCATCGACCGGTCACCAGAGCCACCCACAGGGGGACGGCCGGTGCTGCGGCCCGGGCCGCGCGGTTCCGCGGAAGATCGGTGCTCGTTGCTGCGGCCGCGGCGGTAGATTACGGGAATCCGTCACGAAGGGCGCCGCCCGAGCAGGAGGCCTGGGCCGCAGCCGGCCCGTCAGGGGTCAAGCAGCCCCCGCAGCCACAGGTCCCGGTTCTTGGCCACGTAGGCGGCCGCCCGGCGCCAGTGGTCTCCATGGCCGGCACGGTACATCGACCCCCACGGTTCCCGCCCGGTGAGGTGCGAGCGGTGCAGCAGGGCGTGCATGGCAGCGGCCCGCTCCGCCATGACGCGGGGGAGCTCGCCGCGGAGCTCCTCCCCGGCGCCGTATCCGTCGATGAAGGCGCGCAGCCGTGCCGCGGCCCGGGCGGGTTCCTGGTGGTAATCCGAGAGGGTGAAGGCCTGTGCCGCGTAGGCGAGATCCCACAGCCGGGTGCTGGGCCCAGCGCCGTCCCAGTCGATGAAGACCCAGCGCTCGCCGATGATGAGGTTCCAGGGAGCCAGGTCGTTGTGGCACACCAGATCGGCGGCGGCGGGCGGAATGAGGACATCCCATCGGCTGGCCTGGCTGCTGTCGAACTCCCGGCTCGCGTCGTGGATCCGGCGGACCATCCGGCCGACTCGGGCCAGTTCCTCAAATGTCAGGGGAGGGAGCTCCAGGGCGGGAGTGCCGGGGATGAATTCGATGACCTGCCGCCCGGAGTCGTCCCGCCCGAAGGCCTGCGGTACATCGACGCCTGCCGTTCGCACCGCGTCCAGAAAGGCGTGCACGGCGGGGGTTGCGGCGGTCCAGGGTTTTCGGACGGTCGCTCCAATCCGCACGACGTCCGGGGTAGCGTTGCCCCCGGTGAGCGGATGTTCCTCGGTGTCCATCTCGTCAGACTAGTCGGCGGCGGCCGCCCGTGCTGCTGCGCCCGGGTCCAGCGCCGCGCGTGGCTCAATTCGTCGTGCGGTCCGGAGATCCTGATCCCGCAACGACCTCTTCGATCCTGTCGAGAGTGATCGTCCGGCCCGCCACTTCGACCCGCCCATCAGCGGCTTGAAGGGGGAGGACCACCACCTCGGGCCCAAGGCTGTTGAACTTGTCCCACCTGCTCGGTGCGAAGCGGGCGGCACCGGCGGAAGGCTGCAGGTCAATCCTGGTCGGGTTCCCTCGGTGGATGGTCGTTGTCCCAAGAACCGGCTGGAAGGTCAGGGCACCCGCTGTCGGCGTCACTAGGCCATAGTTCCACTTTCGAAAACGCTCACCTTTGGGGGCCTCCGGGAGCCGGATAGAACACGCGAACTGCCCTCGTTCCACGACCCTCCGCAGGGACCGGCGCTGCCAGCGGACCACGAATGCCATAACGATCGCGAGAGTGACGGTGAAGAAGGCCGCCGACAGCGCCGCATGGGCCGGCGTCTCCCCGGACGCCACCTTTAACAGGAAGTAGAAGACACCGCCGGCTAGGAAAATCAGGGCGTAATGCAACCGACGGCGGTTTTTGGTCATGCCTGACTGTAAGGGGCAGGTCGGCATGCCGACAGCATCCCGGTTCGTGACGGCCGGACATGTGCGCCTTCCGCCTCTTGTATCAAATCATTCTCCGGACCCGGTTTGCTGCTGGCTGTAAATGAGTCCATACTCGTTTCACGCACAATGTGACCCTCCCCACACCGGGGAGCGGCCGGGGTCCCGGGACCGACATGGGCGGGCGGCTTTCGAAGCCGCCTCCGCGATGGAAAGCCCTCGGAATGCCCGCTGTGCCAGCCATTTCCGCCTCGGCCGACCCACGTCCGGCCAGCACAAAGGAGACCCATGCAGTTGCACGGAAGGTCCAAATTTGCCGCCCTCGCCGCGATGTGCGCGTTGGCGCTCACCGCCTGCGGAAGCCCGTCCGCCGCCGCCCCGGATGCATCGGCCGGCAAGGCCGACGGCGTCTCCCTCGTCTCGCCGGGCAAGCTGACGGTCTGCACCCACCTTCCGTTTGCCCCGTTCCAGGTCAACGATGATTCGGGCAAGACCGTCGGGTTCGACATCGATCTGGTCAACCTCGTGGCCAAGCGGCTCGGTGCCCAGACGGCCATCATCGACACCCCCTTTGAGGGGATCAAGTCCGGCGAGGACATGGCCACCGGCAAGTGCGATATCGCCGCCGCCGGCATGACGATCACGGACGCCCGGAAGGAAGCGATCCTCTTCTCCGAGCCGTACTTCGATGCGACCCAGGCCCTGCTGGTGCCGGACGGCGCGGACGTCACATCCCTCGAGGGGTTGGAGGGCAAGAAGCTGGGCGCCCAGTCGGCCACCACCGGCCTCGACTACGCGCAGGCGCACCCCGAGTGCGGGTGCGAAATCATCGAGTTCCAGGACCTCGCCTCACTGACGCAGGCACTGATGACCGGTCAGGTGGATGCAGCCATCAACGACCTGCCCGTCTGGACCGAGGCGCTGAAGGCCAACCCCGGCAAGGCAAGCATCAGCACCCAGTTCGACACCGGGGAGCAGTACGGCCTCGGTATGAAGCTGGGCAACACGGCGCTCAAGAAGGTCGTGGACGAGGTGCTTGCGGAGGCCAAGAGCGACGGCAGCTACGACGAGATCTACAAGGAATGGATCGGGGACGTGCCGAAGAGCTGATCGGCTGCCCGCGGCGGCCGCCGGCCGCCGCGGGCCGGAACCGGACCACGTGCAGCACCAGTGAGGAAACCATGAGCACACAGACCACCCATCCCGCCACGGAGGCCGCAGCGCCACGGCTGACACGCCGGCAGAGAGCCCGACTCTCCCTCGGCGTCCAATACGCTCTCGGGATCGCCGTCATCGGCCTCCTGGCGTTCATGACGGACTGGGCAACCTTCAGCGCGGCCTTCCTGAGGTTCGACATCCTCGAACGGATGCTCCCGCGGGTGATCCTCATCGGCCTGGTGAACACCATCATCTACGCTGCCCTGGCCTTCATTTTCGCGTTCGTGGTCGGGCTGCTGCTGGCCGTGATGAGGCTGAGTTCGGTTGCGGCCTACCGGTGGTTCGCCGGCGCGTACGTCGAGTTCTTCCGCGGGGTACCTGCCCTCGTCGTCCTCTTCATGGTCGCCTACGGCATCCCCAACGCCTTCCCTGGGTTCCAGTTCCCCGGCGACAAATACGGCATGGTAATGGTCGGCCTCGGCATCACCGCTGCCGCCTACATGGCGGAGACCTTTCGGGCCGGGATCCAGGCGGTCCCGAAGGGGCAGCTTGAGGCGGCCCGCACCCTCGGCATGAGCCACACCCGGACGATGGCGACGATCGTCATCCCGCAGGCCTTCCGGGTCGTGATCCCGCCGCTCACCAACGAGATGATCCTCCTGGTCAAGGACTCGTCCCTCGTCTATGTCCTTGGGGTCACCGCCGCCCAGTACGAACTGACGAAGTTCGCCCAGGACTTCCTGAACCGCTCCGTGAACGCCACCCCGCTGATCGTCGCCGCCCTGTGCTACCTGGCGATCACCCTTCCCCTGTCCGGCCTCGTGCGAAGGCTCGAAGCCCGCTACGCGAAAGCACGCTGACCATGCCTACCCAACCGATCCCGGCACCAGGCTCGCACGCCATCTCGATCCGCAATCTCAAGAAGAGCTTTGGCTCCAATGAAGTACTCAAGGACATCTCCCTCGAGATCGAACCCGGGGAAGTCGTCTGCATCATCGGTCCCTCGGGCTCGGGGAAATCGACCCTGCTGCGCTGCGTCAACCTCCTGGAGGTCCCGACCTCCGGAACCGTCCTCGTCGGGCCGGACGAGGTGACCCACCCCGATGCGGACCTCGACCGTATCCGCCGGCGCATCGGCATGGTGTTCCAGTCCTTCAACCTCTTCCCCCACCTGACCGTCCTCGAAAACCTCACCGTCGCCCAGATCAAGGTCTTGAAGCGGCGCAAGGAGGACGCGATCGCGACCGCGCGCCTCAACCTGCACCGCGTCGGCATGTCCCACAAGGAAGACGCCTACCCCGGACAGCTTTCCGGCGGCCAGCAGCAGCGCGTGGCGATTGCGCGGTCGCTGTCGATGGAGCCGCAGCTCATGCTGTTCGACGAACCGACGTCGGCGCTTGACCCCGAGCTCGTCGGCGAGGTCCTGGCCGTGATGAAGTCGCTCGCCAACGAAGGCATGACCATGGTCATCGTCACCCACGAGATGGCCTTCGCCCGTGAGGTCGCGGACCGGGTGGTCTTCATGGACGGTGGCTACATCGTCGAGCAGGGACTCGCCCTGGAAGTCATCGGCAACCCTCAGGAGGAGCGCACCCAGTCCTTCCTGCACCGGGTCCTCAACCCGATGGTCATCGACGCCGCCGAGGTCATTGAAGCGGAAGAGCTTTCGACGGCCTGACCCCTCGCCGGTGCCTGGCGAAGCGCGCAGGTACGGAAGGGGGAGCCGTGCAATCACTGGACAGCGGAACGAGGCACACACAGATATGACGATCGAACTGACAATGGCGCCGGCCGCGTCGCCCCTGGCGCCCCGGTGGCTCGAGGCTCCCTCCGACCTGAATGCCCTGCCCTCCAAACTCTGGGCAAGCACCGTGAGCCGGTCGGCGTCAGGGGAGCTGACCATCGGCGGCGTCGGTGTGTCGCAGCTGGCCGGGGAGTTTGGGACCCCCGCTTACGTGGTGTCCGAAGACGACTTCCGGCAGCGGGCGCGCGCGTTCCGCACGGCCTTTCATGAGGCCTTCGCGCCGCTGTGCGGCGGGGCCGACGTCTACTACGCCGGCAAGTCGTTCCTCTGTGTCGAGGTGGCGAAGTGGGTGGCCGAGGAAGGGCTGCGGCTGGACACCTGCTCGGGCGGTGAGCTGGCACTCGCGGCCCGGGCGGGCATCGAGGGTGCGAATCTCGGCCTGCACGGCAACAACAAGTCCGATGCCGAACTGGTCCGAGCCCTGGAGATGGGGGTCGGCAGGATCATCGTCGACAGCCTCCAGGAACTGGCGCGCGTCGGAGAGCTCGCGCGGGAGCGCGGCACCACCGCACCCGTGCTGCTGCGGCTCACTCCCGGCGTCCACGCCGAGACGCACGAGTTTATTGCAACGGCGCACGAGGACCAGAAGTTCGGTCTTTCGATGGCCTCCGTCGACGGGCGACCGTCCGCCGCCGAGGCCGCGGTGGCGGCCGCTTTGCAGGATGCGGGCGTCCGGCTCCTGGGGATCCATTGCCACATCGGCTCGCAGATCTTTTCGTCCGAAGGGTTCGCCCTCGCCGCCGAGCGCCTCCTGGAGTTCATCGCCGGGATGCGCACGAAGCACGGGCGCGTGCTGGAGGAACTTGACCTGGGCGGCGGGTACGGCATCGCGTACACCATGGCCGATCACCCGCAGGACCCGAAGGACGTCGCCTCGGCCATGGCCCGCGTGGTCGGCGATACCTGCGGCCGCCTGGGCATCGAGGTTCCGCGGATCTCCATCGAACCCGGCCGCGCCATCGTCGGCAGTTCGACCTTCACCCTGTACGAGGTGGGGACGCTCAAGACCAATGCCGTCGAGCACGAGGGCGGCCTGTTCCCCCGGCGTTACGTTTCCGTCGACGGCGGCATGAGCGACAACCCGCGGCCCCTGCTGTACGGAGCGGATTACTCCGCGGCCCTGGCCTCCCGCAGGTCGGGCGCCGACCCGTCGCTGTCGCGGGTGGTCGGTCGGCACTGTGAGAGCGGGGACATTGTCGTCCGCGATGTCTACCTGCCCTCCGACCTGCGCCCCGGGGATCTTCTCGCCGTGCCCGGGACGGGGGCCTACTGCTGGGTCCTCTCAAGCAACTACAACTACACGCCCCGACCTCCGGTGGTGGCGGTCGCCGAGGGCCGGGCGCGCCTGATCGTCCGGGGCGAGACGGAGGACGACCTGTTCCGCCGCGATGTCTGGTCCTGAGGATCCGGCATTTGCCCGACGCGGGAATCTTTCCACAGGAATCGGCTTGGAGGCAGGGATCGGAAAGTAGCATGACTTCCAGTTCCGGGCGGCCGGGGCGGTGAGGTAACGGATGCATTGACGGAGGTAGGGCATGTCCGAGCAGGAAGCTCCAGCGGGTCTTCCCGTGTTTGAAAGCATTCGACGCCAGCTGTCCGAGATGTCTGCCGCCGAGCGCAAGGTGGCGCGCACCCTGCTCGGCGGGCCGGCGGCGACGGGGCTCGCGTCCTCGACCAAGCTGGCGCGCCTTGCGCAGGTCAGCGGACCCACCGTGATCCGGTTCGTGAACCACCTCGGCTACGCCACCTATGCGGACTTCCAGGACGCGGTGAAGGGCGAGGTGGTCGCCCGGGTGACGACGCCGGTCGAGCTGTACCCTGAGGCGCCAAGTGCCGGGGGCGGTGCGCTCGATGACTTCTCCGCCACCCTCGGCTCGGCGATCTCGGACACCCTGAACCGCCTCTCGCCGGAGGATCTCGCGGCGGCGGGGGAGCTCCTTGCCGATCCACGCCGGAAGGTGCTCGTCTTCGGCGGATGGTTCAGTTCGTCCCTGGCCCGGCACCTCGCCGCCATGCTCCAGGAGTTGCGGCCCGGCGTGGAATTTATCGATGAAGCGCGCACGCAGCGGGTGGCGGCCCTGTGCGATGCCGACAAACGTACGATCGCCGTCGCCTTTGACTTCCGGCGCTATGAGGCCGAAACCGAGAAGCTCGGCCGGGCGCTCGTCGACCAGGGTGCGAAACTCGTCCTCTTCACCGACCCGTGGCTGTCCCCGCTGGCCGATGTGGCAAGTGCGGTGCTGCCCGCTTCGGTGGGAACACCACGGCCGTTTGAGTCCTACGTGTCGAGCATGGCCGTGGTGGAGGCGCTCACCGCGCGGGTTGTCGACCTGACCTCGGCGGCCTCCCGGGCCCGGTTCGAACGCTACGGATCGTTCGTCGACACCCTGGTTCCACATTGGGAGTACCGGCGGGGGATCGACACCGCGGAACCCGGCTCCGGGGCTCCTAGCTAGCGTCGGGGTGATACATCGGGGCCAGTTTCCCGAGCGGGTCGATCCGGCGTAGCAGGGCATCGCTGATCGCAGCCAGCTGGGAGAGCTGCTCCGGCGTCAGCGCGTCGATGACATGGTGGCGCACCGTGTTCACGTGGCCGGGGGCTGTGGCGACAACCTTGCGCCGCCCCTCGGGGGTCAGTCTGGCATTGGTGGCCCGCGCATCCTCCGGACAGGGGAACCGCTCGATCAGCCCGCGGGACTCGAGCCGCCGGACGACATGGGAGAGCCGTGGCAGCGTTGCGTTCGTCTGGGCCGCGAGCGAGGTCATGCGCAGGGTGTCTTCCGGAGCTTCCGAAAGCATGGCTAGCACGTAGTAGTCGAAGTGGGTGAGGTCCGCGTCCCGGCGCAGCTGGGAGTCAAGTACTCCGGGCAGCAGTTCGACGACTGCGACAAACCGTTTCCAGGCGGCGAGTTCCTCTTCTGTCAGCCATTGGGTATCCACGGCTCTATTCTCGCAAGAAAGGGTGGAACCGATGACGCCGCCGCGCACGGCCCGAGCCTGCGGGTGCAGGCTCCGGGCGGCGGCCTCAACGGCTGCCGCCCCGATTCCTGGGCGCGGTCGCCACGGGCGGACAGCTAGGACTGGAGGGCGAAGCCGCCGGCCCAGGAGATCTTCTCGCCGGCGGCGAGGGTGATCTGCAGGAAGCCGAGCGCCTCCACTTCGCGGGCGCGGCGCAGCGAGCCGGCGTCAACGGCCTTGAGCCCACCGCCCTTGATGATGTCCGCGAGCTGCGACTTTGCGTCAGCGTCGTCTCCGGCGAGCAGCACAGTGGTGGGCTGACCGGCGATGGTTCCCTCCGCAAGGGTGGCGGCGAAGGTGGTGCTGAAACCCTTGATGACGCGCGAGTCGGGGAGCGCGGCCTGGATCTCGGCGGTCGCCGAGGAGTCAGCGGGCACTGTCAGGGAGTCGAACGTCGCGAAATCGAGCGGGTTGGTGACGTCCACGACAATCCTGCCGGCGAACTGCCCGCCGCGCTGGGCCAGGACCGCGCTGATCGCCGGGTAGGGGACGGCGAGGACAACGATGTCTCCGGTGACGGGCTTGTCCGTATCACTGCTGCCGAGAAGTTCGACCGTGTTGCCGCTCTTTTTGACGATGCCGGCGATTGCCGGACCCATATTGCCCTTACCGAGGATGCTTACTGTGGTCATGACGGTCTCCTTAGACTTGTGCATCTTTAGTTGATGCTACAAGTAATTTAGCAGACGATAGTTGAAGATACAACTGATCGCCGATCCCCCTCCCCACTGTGCGGAGCGGAGCCGGGGAATTATCTTCCACTTTCATAAGTTGATACGTGAACAGGATCAACAAGTCCTAAGTCAGGAGTATTAATACCTTCTGACGGTACTCCGGCCGAGGCAGATCAGCCCCAACGCCCCGCCAATTCACCAACCAGCAAGGAACTGAATCATGGATTACAAGCTCGAACTCATCATCCTGCCCGTCGCCGACGTCGCCGCCGCGAAGGCGTTCTACGACAAGCTCGACTGGCGGCTCGACGTCGACATTCAGGGCGAGGGCGGCTTCCGGGCCGTGCACTACACCCCGACCGGATCCCACGCCTCGATCATCATCAGCAACGGCCTCACCGACGCCGCCCCCGGCTCCACCCGCGGCACCTACCTCGTGGTCGACGACATCGAGGCCGCCCGCGCCGACATCGCCTCCCGCGGCATCGAGGTCACCGAGGTCTTCCACGAGGCCGAGGGTGGCATCCCCAGCGTCCGGACCGAAGGACGCACCCCGGGCCTGGCCCCGGAGCGCGCCAGCTACTTCTCCTTCGCAATCTTCAAGGACCCCGAGGGCAACGAGTTCATCCTCCAGGAGATCACCACCCGCTTCCCCGGCCGCGTCTAACTGGCCTTGCCAGGGCCGGAACCCGCGCGGGTTCCGGCCCTGGCTCCGGCACCGGCCGATGCCGCGGACCCGCATTCACTCATCGGGCCCGCGGCATCTCTGTGCCGTTCTGCCGTTCCGGAGGCGCACCTTTCGTGACGGCAACCATCAATTACCCTCGGTGAGTTTCATGAAAGGAACCTCCATGCCCAACCTTCCTTCGAATGTGAATTCGACACCCCCCGATACCGCGTCACCGCGTTCCGCCGGGCGCACGCGGCACCGCTGGATCGGTGCCGCTGCGGCGGCCGCCGCAGCGCTGGTGGTCGGCACTGTCTCCGCAGGGGCCTCCGAGCCCAAGTCGGGACCGGAAAGCTGGGTGACCAAGGGCCAGGAGCTGCCGGCGGGCTTCAGCGACACCTTCGAGAGCCGCTTCGTGGAGGCCAACGGCATCCGCCAGCACGCGGTGATCGGCGGGGAAGGCCCGGCGGTGCTGCTGGTGCACGGTTGGCCGGAGGATTCCTACGCCTGGCGCTCAGTCATGGGGCCGCTGGCCGAGGACCACACCGTGATCGCCGTGGACCAGCGTGGCATCGGCCTGACCGAGAAGCCCGCGGACGGCTACGACTCGGCCACCCTGGCCGATGACCTTGCCGCGCTGATGACCGAACTGGGTCACGAGAGGTTCTCCGTGGTCGGCCACGACACCGGATACTTCATCGGCTACGCACTGGCCGCGGACCACCGCGACCGGGTCGACCGGTTCGCCGGCGTTGAGGTTCCGGGCCCTCCCGGGATCACCAAGGGCGGTCCCTCGCTGTTCTCCGATGAGCCGACCAACAACCGGCTCTGGCACATCCCCTTCAACCGGGTCGACGACGAACTGATCGTGAACCTGGTCCGGAACAGCGCCGAGGAGTTCTACCGCTACGAATACCGGATCCAGGGCGGCGGGTACACGCCGTCGGAGCAGGCGATCAAGTACTACGTCAAGCAGTACAACCGCGACAAGGACAGCCTCCGCGCCAGCTTCGAGCTCTACCGCGAGTGGGATACCCTGGTCGCGCAGAACGCCGAACGCGCCAAGACCCCGCTGACCATCCCCGTGATCGGCATCGGCGGCCAGAAGAGCTGGGGGCCGGCCGCCGCGGCGGGGATCAAGGCCGCTGCCCCGCAGGTGCAGACCGCCGTCATTCCCGGCGCCGGCCACTGGCTTGCCGAGCAGGCCCCCGAGGAACTGGTCAACGTGCTGCGCCCGTTCCTGGCCGCGGACGCCCGGTAGGCTCCACCTCACCAGCACCACCTGCGAAGCCCATCACCGTTGCGGTGGTGGGCTTCGCTGCATCCGCGGCCGGGAGCGGGGCGTTGCCGGCGCCCAGGAATCAGCGTGACCACCTCGGCCAGCGGCGGCCCGCGGTGGGGCTGGAACCGCGCGTCGGTAACACAAGGCGAGTGTCTGGTCGGCCTCCATGTGCAGTCGGTAGGATGCCACGCGTGCGGTGTAATCCGGCAGGGCATCTGGGTCGGGACCGTGGAAAGAGGCTGAGCCTCCACGGTCATGCCGACCTGCGCGGCCTTGTCTCCGCACCGGTTTCCGTGGACGAGCATCTGCTCGGCCGCCTCCGGCAGCCAACTGCCGGCGGCGTGGGTCCCTGCGGCCGCGACGCCCCGCTCCCGGGCGGAGCTCCGCGCCGGTGAAGCGGTGGCGCGGGAGTGTGCTTCTGCAACCCGCCCGGCGTGTGTCCATACCCTGCCAATCCAGTTGAACTGTCAGAAGTTCGGGGCCCCTCCACCACCGTCGCTGGCGCGCCCGGGCACAACTAAGGAACTGAATCATGGACTACAAGCTCGAAGTCATCGTTCTGCCCGTTGCCGATGTCGCCGCCGCGAAGGCGTTCTACGACAAGCTGGACTGGAGGCTGGATGTCGACCTCAAGGGCGAGGGCGGCTTCCGCGCCGTGCACTACACCCCGACCGGATCCCCTGCCTCCATCATCATCAGCAGCGGCCTCACCGACGCCGCCCCCGGCTCCACCCGCGGCACCTACCTGGTCGTCGACGACGTCGAGGCCGCCCGCGCCGACATCGCCTCCCGCGGCATCGAGGTCACCGAGGTCTTCCACGAGGCAGACGGCGGCATCCCCACCCCCAACACCGAGGGGCGCGTCCCGGGCCTGGCCCCGGAGCGCGCCAGCTACTTCTCCTTCGCGATCTTCAAGGACCCCGAGGGCAACGAGTTCATCCTCCAGGAGATCACCACCCGCTTCCCCGGCCGCGTCTGACCCAGAATGACCAACGGGACCCGTGCGATGCGCACGGGTCCCGTTGGAGGTGGACCAGTTGAGGCTGGTGTCTGGTGCGGCGCCAACAGCCCGCCGGGGCGGAGCTCAGCGGCGCGACCTGCGGTTCAGGAAACGGGTGAGGATGCGGGCGCGGAGGCGCAGCAGCTGGGGCACGAGGCCGTAGATCACGATGGGGACGGCGACCGTGGCGAGGACCAGGGTGCGCAGGACGGGGTGCAGCAGCTCAAGCCACTGGCCGAAGGCGAGATTGATGATGGTCAGCGTCGGGAACACGGACAGCCAGATGATCAGCGCCATCTGGTGGGTGTTCGGCGGTGCGGGACGGCGCGGGGTGACCGTGGAGGCCGGGGCGGTGGACGCGGTGGAGGTGGACATCGTTTCTCCTAGGGAGATCTTTTGGTGGTGAAGAAGTGAAGCGGAACGGCCCCTGGGTGTCCCGGTCGGGGTGGGGGTGTTCCCTGTAGGGGCGGTGCGCCACCGCCGCCTCTTTGTTGGTCTGTTGCCGATTCAACGCGGTGAAAGGCCGCGCTTATTCCGCGCCCCGCGCTCTCCCACGTTGCGCACTGTCCGGCCAGGCGGACTTCCATCCGCCCTGCGCCGCCGGAGGCGAATACGGGATGTGTTCGCCTCCGGCCTGCGCGGACTACAGATGGACTGTCCTGCGGCCTCCGGCATCGGAGGCCGGAGCGGGTTACTTGACGGAGACGGCGGCCTTCTCGATGAGCTCTGACACGTCCTAGGGCGCCTCGAGCGTGGAGAGGTGGCCGGCGTCGACCTTCTCGATCACGCCGTGGGCACGGTGGGCCATGGCCAGCTGGCCGTCAAAAAACCGCCGATGCCCTGGTGCTCCTGCGGGACGGCGTGCTCGTAGGCAGCTACCTCGACGACGCATCCAAAGCCCGACTGGCCTTCCTTCGCGTTGCCCGCTCGATCGCCGGCCTGCGGTAATCCGGCCCTAACGCAAGTCCTGCGAAGCCCGTCGCCGTCCCGGTGATGGGCTTCATCCATGAGGGCGAGTCCCCGGTTGGCGGTCTTAGGTAAGGCTAAGCTAAGGTTCCCTGTGTGATCGAAGCAACTGAACTTTCGGGCCTGGAAGCCAGCGACCTTGTGCTGCGCTATGGGGACCGGGACGTGGTCCACGGCGCGGCGCTGACCCTTGAACCGGGCCGGATCCTTGCCCTCGTCGGGCCCAACGGCAGCGGCAAGTCGACCCTGTTGCGGGCGTTGGCCCGGTTGCACCCGGCGTCCACGGGGGCGATCACCGTGACCTCCTCGGACGGCGCGGCGGCCGACGCGCTGATGATGAAGCGCAGCGACTTCGCCCGGCACGTAACGCTGCTGTCCCAGAGCAGACCGGTACCCCACGGGCTGAGCGTCCGCGATGTCGTCGAGTTCGGGCGCCATCCGTACCGCGGCCGGTGGCGGGCCGCAGACCCCGAGGGAGCCTCGGCCGTGGAGCGCGCCATGGAGCTCACCGGTATCACTGCCCTGGCCGGCCGGGGTGTGCACGAACTTTCCGGCGGGCAGCTGCAGCGTGTCTGGCTGGCGGGATGCCTGGCCCAGGACACCTCGGTCCTGCTCCTCGACGAGCCAACCAATCACCTGGACCTGCGCTACAAGGTGGAAATCTTCGACCTGCTCCATGACCTTGCCCGTGTGCACGGCGTGGCGATCGGGGTGGTGCTTCACGATCTCGACGAGGCGGCCGCACTCGCCGATCACGTCGTGGTGCTCTCCGGCGGCCGGATCGCCGCCGCCGGGCCCGCCTCCGAGGCGCTCGACGCGGACCTGCTCAGCGACGTCTACTCAATTCCCATCGTCACCCACACCGACCCCCTGACCGGCCGGCTGCGTACGCGCGCCGTCGGACGGCACAGCGAGAGACAGATCTCCCCACCCGAAAGGTCAATCCATCCATGAAGATCTCCAAGGCTCTGGCCGCCACGGCCGCCGCGGCACTGCTGCTCACCGGCTGCGGCACCACCGAAGACGCCGCCGGTGCGGCATCAAACGGCTCCGGAGGCGGAGAACCCGTGACCGTGACGGACGCCCGCGGCGTCGACGTTGAGTTCGACGCTCCGGCGACCCGGGTCGTCGGCACCGAATGGAACGTCGTCGAGAACCTTACGACCCTCGGCGTCATGCCCGTCGGCGCCGCCGACATCAAGGGGTACAAGGACTGGGTGCAGGCCGGCAAGCTCGACGACACCGCCACGGACATCGGCACCCGCGGCGAGCCGAGCCTTGACACGATCGCCTCGCTGGACCCGGACCTGATCGTCGCGACCACCGACCTGGCCGAAACCGTCATCACGCAGCTTGAGGAGCTGGCTCCCGTCGTCGTCGTGAAATCGGCCGACGCCGGCCGGCAGATCGACCAGGCCAAGGACAACCTCAGGCTCGTTGCCGAAGCAACCGGCACCGAGGCCAAGGCCGAGGACGCCATTGCCTCGTTCGACGCCGCGGTGGCCGAGGGCAAGGCCACCCTTGAGGAGGCGGGGCTGGCCGGATCCAAGGTCGCCTTCGCCGACGGCTGGGTTGCCGACGGAACGGTGTCAATCCGCCCGTTCGCCAAGGGCTCCCTGCTGACCGACATCAACACCGCACTCGGACTGGCCACCCCGTGGACGCAGGAAGGCGACCCGGCCTACGGCCTGGCCTCCACCGACGTCGAGGGCCTCACCACCCTCGACGCCGACAGCTTCGTCTACATCACCAACAGCGCCGACGGCGACTTCACCGAGGAACTTGCCGACAACGCCGTGTGGACGTCCCTGCCGTTCGTGAAATCCGGTCAGGTGCACCGCCTCGACGACGGCATCTGGATGTTCGGCGGCCCGGCCTCGATGACCCAGTACGTCGAGGCCATCACCGCGGCCCTGACCGAGTAGCGCCAGCCGCGTCATGACCGAGACCGTGAAGAGGGCCGCCCCGGCCGCCCGGCCCGCACCGGCCGAACCGGAGGCCGTGGCGGGCGCGCCCGTGCTCCCGCACCCGCGCCCCGTCCCGCGCGCCCGGGGTTCGGCTGCGGTCACTGCCGGCGTCGGGCTCGTGGTTCTGGTCATCTTCGCCTTGATCCACCTCACGCAGGGCACCGCCGACGTCGGACCCGCCGACCTGCTGGGGCTTCTGACCGGGGGCGGCTCCGACCAGGAGGCGGCGGTGCTGGTCGCCTCCCGCATCCCCCGGCTGGCTGCCGGAGCCCTGGTCGGTGTGGCGCTGGGGGTCGCTGGAGCCGCGCTCCAGTCAGCCACCCGCAACGTCCTGGCCGCCCCGGACACCCTGGCGGTCAACGCGGGCGCCCACTTCGTCATCGTCGCCGTCGCCGCCTTCGGCATCACCCTTCCCGCCCTGCTCTCCGGCGGCCTAGCCTTCATCGGCGGGCTGGCCGCCGCCCTGCTGGTCCTTTCCCTGTCCGGGGGCGGCGCCAACGGCAACGGCGGGCCGATCCGCCTGGTGCTTGCCGGCACCGCGCTGGCACTCGGGCTGCATTCGGCCACCGGCGCGCTGCTGCTGCTCTTCAGCCAGGAGACCACCGGGCTTTACGCCTGGGGCCAGGGCAGCCTCGCCCAGTCCAGGCCCGACGAACTGCTGCAGTTCACCCCGGTGGTCCTGGCGGCCGCCGCAGGGCTTGTGGTGCTGTCCCGCCGGCTGGACCTCCTCGGCCTTGGTGATGACGCCTCCCGGCTGGCGGGAGCGGATCCGCGTTTGGCCCGCGTGGGCGCGGTCGTCCTTGCCGTCGTGCTCTCCGCGTCGGCGGTGGCCATCGCCGGCCCGATCGGGTTCGTGGGGCTGTGCGCGCCTGCCATGGTGCGCCTGCTGGCCTCCCGCGTCCGCGGCCTGGGCCGGCACCGCGCGCTGCTCCCCGTTTCCGGACTGGCCGGCGCGGTGGTGGTGATCGGGGCCGACGTGGTGGTGCGCGGTGTTTTCGGCGCCCAGGCAGGAGTGGAGGTGCCGACGGGCGCGGTCACCACAGTCTTCGGTGCGGTGTTCCTCGTGGTCCTGGCGCTGCGCATGTCCGATGCCGGCCTGAGCGCAGCCGGGGACGCGCTGGCACGGCTGCGCTCCCGCAGGTTCTTCCTGGCCGTCCTGGCCGGCCTGGTGTTTCTCCTGGTCGGGCTGCTGGTGGCCGGAGCGCTGCTCGGCGATGCGAAACTGCTGCTCGGTGACCTGGCCAACTGGCTCACCGGCCGGTCCGGCGACCGCGTCAGCGCGGTGCTGGAAACCCGGGTGCCGCGCGTCGTGGCGGCTGTGCTCGCCGGTGCGGCACTGGCGATCGCCGGGGCTCTGATCCAGGCGGTCTCAAGGAATTCGCTGGCAGAACCGGGCATTCTTGGCGTGTCCGGAGGGGGCGGGCTGGCCGCAATCCTTGTCATCACCACCGTCCCGCTGGCCGGATCCTGGCTCATCACCGGGTCGGCGCTGCTGGGCTCGGCGGTTGCGGCGCTGCTGGTCTTTGGGCTGGCGTTCCGCGGCGGGCTGCAGCAGAACCGCCTGGTGCTGATCGGCATCGGGGTTTCAGCCGGGCTTGCGGCGGTCATCACCGTCCTTTTGGTGGCCACCGACCCCTACAACCAGACCAAGGCCCTCACCTGGCTCTCCGGTTCCACTTACGGCCGGACCTTCGCCTCGACCCTTCCGCCGCTGGCGGCGCTCGCGCTCACGCTGCCCGTGCTCACCGGCCTGCGGCGCGACCTTGACCTGATCGCCGTCGACGACGATTCCCCCCGGGTGCTGGGCGTCCGGCTGACCGCCTCGCGGCTGCTGGTGCTCTCCGCGGCGGTGCTGCTGACGGCCGGGGCGGTGTCCTCGGTGGGCGTGATCGCCTTCGTGGGCCTGGTCGCACCGCATGCCGCCCGCAGCCTGGTGGGGGCGCGGCACGTGCGGGTGCTTCCCGTGGCGGCGCTCATCGGAGCCTGCACGGTGGTACTGGCGGACGCGGTGGGCCGGACGGTGATCGCCCCGGCGCAGATCCCCGCCGGGATCATGACCGCACTGGTGGGCGCGCCGTACTTCGTCTACCTGCTGTGGCGCTCGCGCGTCGACCGGACCGCCTAGACGGGCGGACAGGCGCCGTGCAGAGCAGGACCGAACTCCTCCGGAATCATCCCCCTTAGAGGAGCAGTTCGGTGCCGTGCGCCGTCGTTTGGGGGAATCCGAGGTTCGATCCTCCGAGGAAGGTGAGCTGCTGTGCGGTCAGCGCCAGCCGGTTACCGATCGTGACCGTGGCCAGCAGCAGCGCCTGGACCGCATCGATGCCCAGTGCGTAGCCGTCGGATTCCTCCGCTCCCGGCCCCTCGATCCGGAAAGCGCAGTACCAGTCACCGGGGGCATCCGGCATCCGCTGGGGTGCACAGAGGCTCACGGTGACGCCGCCGCCGTCACCCGTCCGCAGGGACCGCGACGCGATGGCGCGCGAGGGGTTGAAGGCGTAAGGGGATCCTGAGTCAGTCATGACCCCAGTCCTATCAGCGTTCCGGCCGGAGGCCCCGCTTTGCCGCCGGCGGCTCCGAAAAGATCAGCCAAAAGAGTGACGCCCCCGGGCCGGAATCTCCCTCCTACTGCTGACGCGCCGGCATGCCCTCCGCACCTACGCTTCAGGGGTCAATCGACCACCCCTCCCGCGCCGCAACCGGTGCCGGAGCAACCCTGAGGAAAAGAAGAACAATGGAAACGCTGCAACGCATCGAACGCTTCACCCTGGTGCAGAAGCTCACCGTGCTGGTGAACCGTTACGAAATCCGTGCCACCGACGACGCCGGCGCACCGGGCGCCCTGCTCGCCGTCGCCCAGCAGAAGCGGGCGGCCTTTCGGGAACAGGTCACCTTCTACGCGGACGAAGGGAGAACCACCGCTCTGTTCTCGTTTCGGGCTCGGCAAAGCCTCGACGCCGGGGCCACCTATGACGTGTTCGACGTCGGCGGCAGGCCGATCGGCAGCTTCCGGAAAGACTTCGGCAAGTCCCTGCTGCGCTCCACCTGGCACCTCGACGCCAAAGGAGTGAAGGCCGTGGGCAGCGAACGCAGCGCCGGCGTGGCGGTGGCCAGGCGGCTGTGGGACCTGACGCCGATCGCCGACTTCCTCCCATCCCCGTTCCTGTTCCACTTCGACTTCCTCGACACGGCCGGTCAGCCTGTCCTGACCTCGGAACGCCGCCGGTCGCTGGGCGACAGCTATCGAGTCACCGTCCCCGGAGGGCAGGTTGATGGGCGGGTCGCCGCCGCCATGGCCGTCGCCCTCGACGCACTGCAGGCCCGGTAGTTCCCGGCAGTTGGCGACGCCCCTGCGACGGCGACAGCCGGGCCGGGGGCGCGTCGCGGCCCCGCGGGAATAATGTAAGTGGCCGGCAACTTAGACGGGGTGGGAGGACGGTGTCCCCGGATCACCCCCACAAGGAGTTCCACTCCGGCCGTCCCGGGCACGGCATCCGGCGTCATTCGAAAGACGTACGACGGCGTGCCCCGGGATCATCCCTGAGGCCGGTTACCGGGCACCTGCCCCGGCCTAGGTTGGGAGAAAGCCTGCAGAAGCAGGCTTCCAGAACGCATTTCACTATTCGAAGGACGCAGTCATGATCGAGGCACAGGCACTCTCAAAGCGGTACGGAACCAAGACCGCCGTCGACGCTGTGTCGTTCACCGTGCAGCCCGGCAAGGTGACGGGATTCCTTGGCCCGAACGGTGCGGGCAAGTCCACCACCATGCGCATGATCGTGGGCCTCGACAACCCGAGCGGTGGCCGGGCCGCCGTGAACGGGCTGCCCTACGCCCAGCACAAGGCGCCCCTGCGCGAGCTGGGAGCCCTGCTGGACGCCAAGGCGGTCCATCCCAAGCGCTCCGCCTACACCCACCTGCGCGCCCTGGCCGCGACCCACGCCATCCCGGACAGCAGGGTCCGGGAAGTCATCGAACTGGCAGGTCTCGGTCCCGTCGCCAAGAAGCGCGTGGGCGGATTCTCGCTCGGGATGGGGCAGCGCCTGGGGATCGCCTCTGCGCTCCTCGGCGATCCGCAGACCGTCATCCTCGATGAACCGGTCAACGGACTGGACCCCGAGGGCGTCCAGTGGGTGCGCCGCCTTGCCAAGTCTCTCGCCGCCGAGGGGCGCACCGTCTTCCTCTCCTCGCACCTCATGTCGGAGATGGCACTCACGGCCGATCACCTTATCGTGATCGGGCGCGGACGCATCATCGCCGACGCTCCGATCCAGTCGATCATCGACGGTCAGGGTGCGGCCCGGGTCCGGGTCCGCGCGGACCGGCCCCAGGACCTCCTCGGCAGCCTCGCCGCCGACGGCGTCTCCTCGCAGATCCTGGAGCCCGAACTGCTCGAGGTCACCGGTGTGGAGCCCCGCCGGATCGCGGAAATCGCAGTACGCAACGGCGTCCTGATCTACGAACTGACACCGATCCAGGTGTCCCTCGAGGACGCCTACATGCAGCTCACCTCTCAAGAAGTCGAATACTCCTCGCAAAGTCCGCTCTCCAGCGGTCTCCTTGCGGCTTCAACCGAAGGACCCCGAGCATGACCACGCCAGCCACCACCGCACCCACCCCCGCCCTGCCGGACCCGCGTCCGCATCCTCGGCACGAATTCGGATCCGACGTCTCCTTCGGCCGGGTCCTGAAGTCCGAGTGGATCAAGATCACCAGCGTGCCCTCGACGGTCATCCTGATCATCATCACCACCGTCGTCATGATCGGCCTGGCGGCCCTGCTCGCCTGGCAGACCACCCTGTCGCTCAACCTCGAGGCTGATCCCGAGATGGCCGCGCAGATGCAGGGGTCGTCCGACGCCGCTTCCGCCGCACTCGGCATCCCGGGGTCGGGCCTCGCCTTTGGGCAGCTCCTCATCGCGTCGCTCGCCGTGGTGCTCATCGCGTCCGAGTGGGGAACCGGAATGATCCGCTCGACCCTGGTTGTCGTTCCGCGCCGGAGCCTCGCCCTGCTCGCTAAACAGTCCGTCATGGCCGGCATCTCCTTCATCGTGGGTGCTGGGTCGGCCCTCGTTGCCTACTTCGTCGTCCAGCCCGTCCTGAACACCGCGGATCTGGGCTTTGCCCTCAGCGACGACGGTGCGCTCCTGCACATCGTGAACACCGGGCTGGTGCTTGCCCTCGTCTCCATCTTCGCGATGTCCATCGGCACCCTGATCCGCAACACCGCGGGCGGGGTCGTCACCTCGATCGGCGTCCTGCTCGTCCTGCCGATCCTCTTCACCGTCTTCGGTGCGGGCACGGAGTGGGTTGCCGACGCTGCGCGGTTCCTGCCGAGTTCCGGCGGAGATCAGATGGTGGCGACAACCATCGCCGAGGGTGCCTTCACCCAGTGGCAGGGTGCCTTGATACTTGGCGGTTGGTCGCTCCTGCTCCTGACCGCATCGCTTGCCGTCACCAGGAAGCGGGACGTCTGATCGCCCCCTACACTCGCACCATGGAATCGACCCATGAGTGACACGCCCTCGGTGAGGGGGTCCGCGCAAGGAACGGACGGGGGCTCCCTCACCGAGCTCAATGCCCGCAGGCGCGGTCCCCTCCGGCGGTACTTCCGCCGCCACCCCCGGACGATGGACGCCGTCGTCGTCCTGGTGTTCCTGGTAATCGCCCTCCCCGATGCGATCGTCGTGACCGTGGAGTCCGGCAACGGGCCGGGCGTGACCGGCGTTCTCCTGGCGGCCGGAGCGCTCGCCGTCCGCCGCGGCCGACCCCTGATAGTCCTCGCCCTCGTGGCGTTGCTTGAGACACCGGTAACCCTCCTCACCGGGGGGACCGTCGCTGTCAGCGCCGCCGTCCAGATCGCCCTGTACACCGTGGCTGTGGCCCATCCGCTGAGGAAGTCCCTCCCCGCAGCGGTTGGTGCAATTATCCTGACGGTCTCCGCCATCCTCCTGTTGCCGAACGAAAGATTCGCCGAAGCGCCCGGCGTCATCTTCCTGCTGATCGGGTTCCTCGTGATGTTGTTGGCCGTCGCGTTCGGGATCGGGGTCAGCGTCCGGCGCGGCCGCGAGCACGAGGACGAGGTACGCCGTTGGGCCGCCCGCAACGCGGAACTGGCCTCGGCGGAGGAACGGAACCGCATCGCCCGGGAGATGCACGACGTGATTGCGCACTCCCTGACGGTCATGGTGGCGCTCGCCGATGGTGCCGCCGTCGTGATGAAGCGCGACTCCGACCGTGCGCTGGCCGTCCTCGGTGAGCTTTCCAGCACGGGCCGCGCGGCAACCGCCGACATGCGCCGGGTCCTCGGCGTCCTCCGCCTTGAGGCACGGGCCGGTTCCCTTGAGCCGCTGCCGGCGTCGGGTTCGCTGGCGCAGCTGTTCGACGGCTTCCGTGCGGCAGGCCTGCCGCTGCGCGTGACGAGCAGTGGGCCGGGGCTGCCTGAGGATCCGGCATTCCAGCTCACCGTGTACCGGATCATCCAGGAGTCACTGACCAACGTCCTGCGTTACGGCAAGAGCGTCACGGCCGTGGATGTCTCCATCGCGAGGGCCGGGGACCGGGTGGCCCTGCGGGTCTCCGACGACGGGCGGGGCGCCATGGACCAAGCGGTGTCCCTCGGCTCCAGCCGGGGTGTCGCCGGCATGCGGGAGCGCGCCGCAATATATTCAGGTACCGCCCAAAGCGGTGCGAGGCCCTCGGGCGGCTGGGTCGTTGAGGCGCAGCTGATTGTTCCGGACACCGGCGACGGTGCGGGACACCAGGAGAGGAAAAGGAACAATGACAACGAACCCCACCACGCAGGGCGCACCCATTCGGGTCCTGCTCGCCGATGACCAGCCGCTGCTCCGGATGGGTTTCCGGCTGATCCTCGAGGGCGAGCCGGATCTCGAGGTGGTGGGGGAGGCCGGCACGGGGGAGGAGGCGGTCCGCCTTGCGGGCAGGCTGGTTCCCGACGTCGTCCTGATGGATGTGCGGATGCCGCTGGGGGATGGGATCGAGGCCACGCGGCGGATCACCGCATCCGGGGTGGCATCGCGCATCATCATCCTGACCACCTTCGACCTCGATGAGTATGCGTTCGCCGGGCTGCAGGCCGGAGCGTCGGCCTTCCTGCTCAAGGATGTGGCGCCGTCGGACCTCGTCTCGGCGGTGCGCGTGGTGGCCAGCGGTGATGCGGTCGTCGCGCCGCGGGTCACCCAGCGGCTGCTGGAAACCTATGTGAGGTCACTGGCACCGGCGCAGGCAGCTCGAGCGGTGCCGGATAAGCGGCTGGCCGACCTGACCCCGCGGGAGCGGGAGGTCCTTGAGGCGGTGGCGGAAGGTCTGTCGAACGCTGAGCTGGCGAAACGGTTCTTCCTCTCGGAGGCGACGGTGAAGACCCACGTGCGGCGCATCCTGATGAAGCTCGGCCTTCGGGACCGGGTGCAGGCGGTGGTATACGCCTACGAACACGGCATCGTGGTGCCCGGCCCGGCGCAGTGAGCGGTTACCGCCCTGACTCCACAGGGGCGCCCGGCGGGACGGACGCTCAGTCCCGGGCGGCACGGGCCGCCAGCCCAGCGGCGTATCCGGCCGAATAGGCCTCTTCGGAACCCTGCCGGAACATGTCCTCTGCCGCCGGACGCACCAAACTCGCTGCGCCGGGGGTGGAGTCCAGGTCGGCGTCGTCGACCACGAAGCGCGAAAGTCCGCGGACGACGGCGACGGGGACCCCTTCGGCCTTTCCCTTGACCAGGTCGGCGGCGGCGGCAATTTCATCGCCGACCGCCGGAACCGATGCCTTAAGCAGGTGGCCTGAGCGGTCGCGGGTCCCGCGGAGGTCCTCAAGCACCTGCACCCCTGCCGCCCCGATGGCCGCATCCGTCTGGCCCTGCCGCCAGGGCCGGCCGAGCGTATCGGCCATGATGACGCCGAGCCGCAGCCCGGTGGCCTTCCTGAGGCTGCGGCACAGCCGCCGGGCCGAGGCGTCCGGGTCGACGGGCAGCAGCAGGACGGTGCCCGCCGCCGTATTGCTGGTATCGACTCCCGCCGCCGCCGCGATGATCCCGTTGCGGTTCTCAACAATGCGCGTCACACCGCCGGGGTGGGTCCTGGTGGCGACGACCCTCACGGTTTCCCGGGTGATTGCCTCCTCCCGGTCCTCCGCCCGCACCAGGCGGCCCTCGGCTTTGGAGAAGATCTTCGACGACACCACGAGGATGTCGCCGTTCCGCAGCGTCCCGGCCGAGACCTCCCGGATCACTTCCCCCAGATCCGTACCCTCGGTGATTTCCCCGATTCCTTGGAGCGCGAAGGCCCGTAGCTGATCCATGCTCACCACCTCAGGGCGGGAAGGACGCTGCGGGAGAACTCATCGATCCACTCCCGCTGGTTGCGGCCGACGTTGTGGAGATAAATGGTGTCGAAGCCGAGGTCAACGAACCGCTGGATCTGCGCGCGGTGGACGTCGGGATCCGCCGAGATCACCATGCGCCCCTCAAAGTCCTCGGGCCGGACCAGTTTGGCCATCTGCTCGAGTTCAAAGGGCGAGCGGATGTCACCCTTCGGGAACTTCATGCCGCCGTTGGGCCACTCCGTCATCGCGTTGGCCAGGGCGGTCTCGTCGGTGTCGGCCCAGCTGAGGTGGAGCTGGAGGACCTTCTTCAGGGTGTCCGGGTCCTTGCCCGCCTCGGCCGCCCCCGCATGGAACCGCTCGAACAGCGACTCGATTTTCTCGAGCGGCGCGCCGACGGTGATCAGCCCGTCGGCGTGTTTGCCTGCCCGCTTCGCAGTCACGGGGCCGGCCGTCGCGACGTGGATTTCCGGCGGAACCTCGGGCATGGTCCACAGCCGGGTCGATTCCATCTTGTAGTACTGACCGTTGTGGCGGACATCCCTGCCGGCCAGGGACGCCGTGAACAACTTCGTGATGATGTCGATCGCCTCGAACATGCGGTTGATCCGCTCGGGGACCTCCGGCCAGTACCCGCCCACGATGTGCTCGTTCAGGGCCTCGCCTGAGCCCAGCCCGAGCCAGTGCCTGCCCGGATACATGGCGGCAAGGGTCGCCGAGGCCTGCGCCACCATCGCCGGGTGCCATCGGAACGTGGGCGTGGTGACGCCCGGTCCGAAGCCGCCGCGGGTGCGTTCACCCACGGCGGCCAGGACGTTCCACACGAACGAGGACTGCCCCTGGGCCGGCACCCAGGGCTGGAAATGATCGGCCGCCATCACCCCGCTGAAGCCTCTTTCCTCGGCGTAGGCGGCCAGCGCGACCGCCTCGGTCGGGTGGAACTGTTCGAGCATGGCGGCGTACCCGATGTTCGACGAGGTGGTCATGGCAGTTTCTCTTTCACGGTAGAGGGAGGTGTGCCGGCAGGGGGCCGGTGCTAGCGGCGTGCCAGGGGGGCCAGTTCGCGCCACTCGGCGAGCGGGAGCCCCGGCTGCCCATTCATCACGTGCAGGGCCACATGGTCGGCACCTGCTGCGTGGTGTTCGGCGATGCGGTCCGCGATCCGATCCACACTGCCCCAGGCGACGGTGGCATCGATCAGCCGGTCGCTTCCGCCCGGGACGAGATCGGCATCGGTGAAGCCGAGGCGGCGCAGGTTGGCCTGGTAGGCCGGGAACCCGATAAACATGCCCACACCGCGGCGGGCGATGGCGCGTGCGCGAGCGGGGTCTTCCTCGAGAACGACGCCGAGGTGCGGCGCGATCAACGCCTCCGCACCCAGGAGGTCCCGGTATCCCGCATTCGATTCGGCGGTGACCAGGAAGGGGTGGATACCCGCGGTGCGCCGGCCGGCGAGGTCGACCATGCGGGGGCCAAGGGCTCCGAGCAGGCGCTGGGAGGGCGGAAGGGCCGGTGCCGCGCCGTCGAGCAGGTCGAGGTACTTGTTCATCTCATTGATCGGAGTGGTGAAGTCCTTGCCGACGGCTGCGGCCGAGTGGGGATTGCTGACTCCGAACCCGCTCATCAGCCGGGGCCCGAACTTGCCAGTGAGGCGGTCGTGCTCGGCCGGGGCGACGTCGGCGTCCGCGCCCCAGATGCTCATGACACCGAAGGCGACGGCAGCCTCACTGCCGGCGTCGAGCATCCGCTCCGCTGCGTTCCACATGCCTGGGCCTCCCGCACCGACAAGCCAGATGGCACCCCAGCCCTGGGAGTGGAGCTCGGCTGCCACCTCGGTTGCCGCTGCTGGCTCGATGCCGCTGAGCTCAATGCTCCACATGCCAACCCGGCCGAGTGCTACGGGGGCGTTCTGATCATTCATGGGGTCTCCATCGTCCGGACCATGGCTGGGCGCGCTGCCTGCCAGGTGTTTCATTCGTATGCGTTTCGTATGTGCAAGGGCGGAGGAGTGTCCTCCGAGGCGCCGCCGGCGCACCCCACGGCCGCGGTTTCCGGAAGGCCGTGGGGTGTGCTGGCTGGCGGGGCTCAGGCGGTCCAGCCGCCGTCGTTGGAGATGGTGGCTCCGGTGAGGTAGTTGGCTGCGTCGCTGGCGATCCAGGCGACGAGGGCCCCGACGTCGGCGGGGGTGCCGAAGCGCTTCAGGGCAGTCATGCCGGCCATGATGTGAGCGGATTCGCCATCGGCGGGGTTGCCGTCGGTGTCGATCGGGCCGGGCTGCAGGAGGTTGGCGGTGATACCGCGGGCCCCGAGGTCGCGGGCCAGGCCCTTGGTGAAGCCGACGAGGGCGGCCTTGCTCATGCCGTAGATCGCACCGCCGACGAAGGGGATGCTGATGGCGTTGATGCTGCCGATGGTGATGATCCGGCCGCCGTCGGGAAGGTGCTTGAGGGCCTCCTGGGTGGTGTAGACGGTGCCGCGGATATTGAGGTCGATGGAGGCCTCGATGTGCTCGTCGGGGGTTTCGGTGAAGGGCTCGAACCAGCCGCCGCCCGCGTTGTTGACGAGGATGTCCAGGGAGCCGAGGGCGTCCACGGCGTCCCGGACGCCCTGGCGGGCGGCGTCGGGGTCGGAGTTGTTGGCGCGCACTGCAACGGCCTGGCCGCCGGCGGCGGTGATTTCGGCGACGAGGGCCTCGGCGGCGTCGGCGGAGGACCAGTAGGTCAGGGCGACGGTGGCGCCCTGGGCGGCCAGGGAGCGGGCGATGCCGGCTCCGATGCCGCGGGAGCCGCCGGTGACGAGGGCGGTCTTGCCGGAAAGGCTTGTGTTCTCAGACATTGGGTTCCTCAGGGGGAGTGGCCGTGGCCATGATTTTGTATCGTACGGTACGTATAACGAGCTGTGAATGAGGATATTCCCAATTCTGGACAGTTTGTTCTAAAAAAATGAGATCCAGTGTGTGGCTGCCGTGGGTGGAGTCACGGCGCGCCCCGGCGGGCCGTGACTCGAGTCATATTATGTTCCATGCGGTACGTATATCCCGTTTTAGGTGCTATTCTCGGAGCACCTCCATCGGCGCGTCTGCCGATCGGGTGGCCTCGATCTGGGCCACGGGTGGGCCAACTCCAGCGCTTCAAGCGAAGCGTTCCCTGCGCCCCCTGGACGGACAATGTTTTCCACCCCCCGATACCTCGCGACTGCCGGTGCCCTGATCCTCCTTGCCGTCGGCTGCGCCGGCCCCTCGCAGACGGCGTCCTCCCTGATGGAGCCCCCGGGCGGCACGGCCGCCGCAGGATATCCGGTGACCATCGACAACTGCGGCACCCCGGTCACCTTCGAGTCGGCGCCCGAGCGCGTCGTCACCATCAAGTCGACCGCCACCGAGATGCTGCTCAGCCTCGGCCTCGGAAGCACAATCGTCGGCAGCGCGTTCGCCGACGGGCCGCTGCCCGACGCGCATGCTGACGTCCGGATTCCGGTGCTGTCCGACCAGCTTCCGGGGACCGAAGCCACGCTGGCCCTGGAACCGGACTTCGTCTACGGGGGTTGGGAGTCGAACTTCTCCGCCGAGGGAGCCGGGGACCGCGCGTCCCTTGAGGCACTCGGCGTTCGGACGTACGTCTCGCCGGCCGCCTGCAAGGCTGAGGGCTACAAGCCCGATCCACTGACCTTCGACTCGATCTTCGACGACATCACGGAGATGGGCCGCATCTTTGGCGTGGAGGCACGGGCCGACCTGGTCGTCTCGCAGGAGGCGGACAAGTTGGCGTCGATCACTGCGGACGGGTCGGGCATGTCCGCCCTGTGGTACAGCTCGGGGGAGAAAACCCCGTACGTGGGAGCAGGCACGGGAGCACCCCAGCTGCTGATGGAGACCGTGGGCCTGCGGAACGTGGCCGCGGACATCGACGACAGCTGGAGCGCCATGTCCTGGGAGGCGGTGGCAGCGGGCGATCCCGACGTGATCGTCCTCGTTGACGCGGCCTGGAACACCGCCCAGCAGAAGATCGACCACCTCACCGCCAACCCGGCCACGGCTCAGCTCCGCGCCGTCCGGGAGTCCCGCTACCTCACCGTTCCCTTCGCGGGCGGCGAAGCGGGCGTGCGAAGCGTCGACACGGCACTGGCCCTTGAGGAACAGCTGCGTCAGCTCGACCCACTCGATCCGTGAGCCTGCAGCACCGCACCCGCCCTTGGGACGGCGCACCGCCCGCCGGCCGGCCGTTCGCCGCAGTGCGCAGGGCAGGGGCACGCCCGGCCGCGCTGTGGCCGCTGGCACTCGGAGGCGTGCTCGCCGTCTCCGTGGTGCTTGCGCTGACCATCGGGCCGGCCGACATCTCACCGCTCCAGGCCGCACGCTCGGCCGCCGGCCGTGTCGCCGGCGCCGGCACCGGCACCTCTCCGGCAGGTCGTGACGCGGCGGGCCTGTCGTCGGTGCAGGAGGCCATCCTCTGGCAGTTGAGGCTGCCGCGGCTGCTGACTGCCGCCTTCGTCGGCGCCGGGCTCGCCCTCAGCGGCGCCGTGATGCAGGCCCTCACGCGGAACCCTCTTGCGGATCCCTACCTCCTGGGACTGAGTTCGGGGGCTTCCCTGGGTGCCGTGTCGGTCCTGCTGCTCGGTGCCGCCGTCGTGCTTCCCCTCGCGGCGTTCGCCGGGGCGATGGCAGCGCTGGTCCTTACCCTGACCCTGGCCGCCGCGGCCGGGTCGATCAGCCCCTCCCGTACCGTCCTCGCCGGCCTCGCCGTCTCCTCGGCCGCCTCGGCCCTGACCTCCTTCGTCATCTTCTTCTCCGCCAAGGGGGATTCCTACCGGGAGGTTCTGAACTGGCTCCTCGGCTCATTGGCCGGCAGCACCTGGACCTCGGTGGCGATCACCGCGGCCGCGTTCCTGCTCGCGGGGGTCCCGATTCTGCTTACGGGAGGACTGCTCGATGGATTCTCCTTCGGGGACAACGCCGCCGGCGCCCTCGGGCTCAACGTCCCGGTGCTGCGCTGGGTGCTTCTCGCCGGAACGGCGGTGCTGACCGGGGCAATGGTCTCGGTCAGTGGCTCCATCGGCTTCGTGGGGCTGATTCTTCCCCACGCCGTCCGGCTGCTGACCGGGGCGCGGCACCGGGTCCTGCTGCCGGCCGTGGCACTGGCCGGGGCGGTCTTCCTGGTCTGGGCCGACACCCTCGCCCGCACGGTGTTCGAGCCGCGGGAGATCCCGGTGGGGATCGTTACCGCTCTGATCGGCGCACCGGTTTTCGCCGTGCTGCTGTGGCGGCGGAAGACACAGACATGAGCACGGCAGGGCAGGCTGCCGCCGGGGAGCTCCGGACGCACGGGCTCGCCTACAGCGCGGGCCGGCGCCTGATCCTCTCCGGGATCGAATGCGCTCTTCCCGGCTCCGCCGTCACGGGCCTGCTCGGGCCCAACGGGGCCGGCAAGTCCTCCCTCCTCCGCCTCATCGCGGCGGTCCTCAAGCCGACGGCCGGGCAGGTCAGCCTCGCCGGAACGGATCTGCGGAGCCTGAAGCGGAAGGCGCGGGCGCAGCACGTTGCCTTCGTTGACCAGCAGGTCGACGCCGACGTCCCCCTGAGCGTTTCCGACGCCGTCCTGGTCGGGCGCCTGCCCTACCGGCCGGCGTACGCCGCGGAAACCAGCCGGGATGAGTTCATTGTGCAGCGCAGTCTGGCCCAGGTGGGCCTTGAAGGATTCGGCGCACGGCGGCTCGACAGTCTCTCGGGCGGGGAGCGCC
This sequence comes from uncultured Arthrobacter sp., assembly GCF_902805515.1. Lineage (GTDB taxonomy): Bacteria > Actinomycetota > Actinomycetes > Actinomycetales > Micrococcaceae > Arthrobacter_D. Next base: position 99,350 of record NZ_CADCTE010000001.1, read on the forward strand.
AGCGGGTGCATATCGCCCGCGCACTGGCCCAGGAGACCGGGGTGTTGCTGCTCGACGAACCGACGAACCATCTCGACCTCAGCGCCCAGGCCGGGGTGCTCGGACTGCTCCGGGGGCTCGCGCGCGGCGGGTCCACTGTCGTCGCGGCGTTGCATGACATCAACCTCACGGCGGCGTACTGCGACCACGTCGTTGTCCTGGCCGGGGGACGGGTGGTCGCCAGCGGAGAAACCGCCGGCACGCTCACGCCCGAGCTGATCCGCTCCGTGTACGGAGTGCCCGCGGTGCGGCTCGACAACCCCCTGACGGGGCGTCCGGTGTTCGCCTTCGGCGGGACGGATCAGCCATGACCTGGAACCTCGTCATCCCGGTGAAAGGGCTCCATCTTGCCAAGTCACGCCTGCGGCGGAAGCTTGGCAGCGTCGAGGACCTCGCCCTGGCCTTTGCCCTCGATACCCTTGCGGCCGCCCAGGAGAGCCGCACCGTACAAAGGGTCATCCTGGTCAGCAACGACGCGCGGATGCGGGCCGCCGCCCCGCCAGGGGTGCTGATCGTCGATGACCCCGGCATGGGCCTGAATCCCGCGGTTGCGGCGGGCCTCCGCCGGGCAGGGCCCGGCCCGGCCGCGGTGGCGACCGCCGACCTGCCGGGCGTTCGAGCCGCCGACTTCGACCGGGTCCTCGTCGCGGCCGGACGGTCACGGCGGGCGATGGTCACGGACCACTCCGGCAGGGGAACCACCCTGCTGGCCGGCCGGGTGCCGGACCTCGACCCAAAGTTCGGGCCGGGCTCCCGTCAGCGGCACGAAGGGAGCGGTCACACCCTGCTGGATGTGCCGCAGTCCTCCCCGCTGCGCTGGGATGTCGACGAGCTGACCGATCTCACCTTCCTGCTCCGGCGTGGTGTCGGGGCACATACGGAACGGGTCGCCGCCGCCCGGGGGCTGCCGGCCGCCTAGGCCGTCCGTGTTCCAGCGGCGAGGTTCAGAGCCTTGGCCACGATGGCCGCCGATGACTCATCGGAGGTCATCCACAACGGGACGGCCCGTGCCGCCATCCCGGCAGCGTGCAGCCGCCCCAGTGCCCCGGCGTCGGTGGAGTCCACGAGCCAGCCGTCGAGGACACCGCCAGCCGGTCGGGATCCATAGTGCAGGCCGACGGCGGCGGCAGAGACCTCCACGCCAATGGTCCGCAGACACAGCTCGGCCATGCCCCGCACCGCGGCGCCGCCGATGATCGGTGACACCCCGATGACCGGCGCCGCGGTGTCACGCAGCGCCTCGCCCATGCCGGGCAGCGTGAGGATGGTTCCGATGGACACCACGGGATTCGACGGGGCGAACAGCACGACGTCGGCCGAGGCGACCGCCTCGAGCGCGGCCGGGGCGGCAGCCGCGGACTCGAGACCCTGCTGAACGAACCGGCGGGTCGGGATATTGCCCCGGTGGCGCACCCACCACTCCTCGAAGTGGATGAACCGGGTCTTCCCGTCCTCGTCGGCCACCTCGACGTTCGTCTCCACCTCGTCATCGGTGGCCGGCAGCAGCCGCACTCCGAGGTTCCAGCGCGCCGCCAGGCGTTGAGTGGCTTCGGTGAGGGAAAGCCCTTCACGCAGCAGGGCGGTGCGGGCGATGTGGGTCCCCAGGTCGAGGTCCCCCAAAGTGAACCAGGGCCAGCCCACCCCGTACGCGGTCAGTTCGGCGCTGACCCGTTCCGACTCGCCCGCCCTGCCCCAGCCGCGCTCGGTGTCGTTCGCCCCGCCGAGGGAATACATCAGGGAGTCGAGGTCGGGACAGACCCGCAGTCCCGTGAGCCAGAGGTCGTCCCCGGTGTTGGCGATGACAGTGATATCCAGGTCCATCGCGGCGGCAAGGGTCCGGGCGCCACGGACGAACCGCGCTCCACCGACCCCGCCCGCGAGGATCGTCACTCTTGTCATTGCCTGCCTCCGGTCGTCTCGGCGCTCGACTCAATAGTAGGGGAGACCATCGCGTCGAACGTCCCCTCCCTGGGCACCATGCGGGCCGGTCAGACTATTTCTGTTCCCCGCGGAATAAAAATCGAACGGCCCTAGTTCTGATCAATGTAGTCAAAAACTTTAGGGCTCGGGCCCGGATCGGAATCAGACACATGTCACAGGAATTTGCAGGCAAAGTAGTGCTCGTCACCGGCGGAAGCCGCGGCATCGGCGGGGCGACCGCGCGGGCCTTCGCGGCGGCCGGGGCGGACGTCGCCATCAGCTACGCCGGAAACACCGAATCAGCCGAGAAGACCGTCGCCGAGCTCCAGGCCCACGGTGTGCGCGCCGCGGCGTTCCAGGCCGACCAGGCCGACCAGGCCCAGGCGGTTGCGCTCATCGAGCGAGTCGTCGGGCACTTCGGCAAGCTCGACATCCTCGTCAACAACGCCGGCATCACGGTGTGGGCCCCGGTGGCCAGCGAGTTCGAGGACTTCGACGCCATCGAACGCCAGCACCGGATCAACTACACCAACATCGTCGCGGCCATCCGCGCCGCCATCCCGCACCTGCCCGAGGGCGGGCGCATCATCAGCATCGGCTCGGGCGTCGGCACGCGCGTCGGCTCGCCGGGACTGGCTGATTACGCCGGAGCCAAGTCCGCACTGGCCGGCTTCAGCCGGGGTGCCTCCCGCGACCTCGCAGCCAGGGGGATCAACATCAACGTCCTGCAGGCCGGCTACACCGACACCGAGATGAACCCGGAAAGCGGCGACATGGCCGAGGTGTTCAACTCCTACACTGCACTGGGCCGGTTCGCACGCCCCGAAGAGATCGCCGCTGGTGTGCTCTTCCTCGCCAGCCCGGGGGCGTCCTACGTCACCGGCACCGTCCTGAACATCGACGGTGGCTACGGAGCGTAGTTCCTCTGCAGGACGGGCCGCCACGCCACCGGCGTGGCGGCCCGTTTTGTTAGGCCCGGATTTTTCGCCGTGCCGGGGTGCCTGCAGGAGGCCTTCGGGCCCTGCCGGCGCCACGGACGGGAAATTTCCCGCGCTGCAATTATGTTCCCCAAAGTATGGATGAGCTGCTCTTCCGAAGAGCATGGTGACGGACGGCAGGAGGGGAGTGGGTGTCATGGCGGTCCGAGGCAGGCCCCGGGAGTTCGACGTAGACCAGGCATTGGAGCGCGCCGTCGACGTGTTCTGGCGCCAGGGATACGAGGGAACCACCCTCGAGGACCTCACGACGGCGATGAGCATCAGCAGGCCAAGCCTGTATGCCGCCTTCGGCAACAAGGAGGACACCTTCAGGCTGGCCGTCGTCCGGTATGCCCAGGTCGAATTGGCCTACGTTGACGAGGCGCTGGCGAAGCCGACCGCCCGGGAGGTCGCAGCCCACTACCTGCGCAAGAACGTTGAGGCAATCACCCTGCCGGGACGGCCGCCGGGGTGCCTTTCGATCCAGGGCGGACTCTCGAGCCATCCCCAGGACCAGCGGATCGTGGACTTCCTGACCTCCAGCCGCAGTGCGGGGGAGCAACGATTCGTCGAGCGCTTCCAGGAGGCCATCGAAGCCGGTGACCTGTCCGCCGGCGAGGACCCGACTGATCTCGCACGGTATCTGGCCTCCGTTACGGCGGGCCTCGCGGTTCAGGCCGCCGGCGGCGCCGGACGGGCCGCACTCATGAAGGTCGCTGAGCGCGCCCTGTCCGCCTTTCCCGGCTAGGCGCCAGGGAAGGCGGCCGATCCATTGGGGAGTGGCATTAGCCGCCGCCCACGGGGCGCCGCCGGGCGGCAGGCCCGCGCCGTCGACCCGGGGATCGAGGACTAGGAACCGGCCGGCTGCTGTGCGACGTATTCACGGAAGCCCGCGACCTTGCCACCCCGGATCGTCAGGATTACGCAGTGGCGTGCGTGGTAGGGGGCGCCGCCGATTTCGCCGCGGCTGATGTCCTCGAAAAACACTGTGTCCCCTGCGACGGTGGTCGCGGTGCGAGTGATCTCTGTCAGGCGGTGCTCGCCGCCGAAAAAGCGCAACTGCTGCTCAAGGAACTGCCGTCCCTCGACGCCGGTGTAGCTTCCGGCTCCGGGCTCGGTAGGCCAGGCGACGGGCAGCTCGTCCTCGACATAGGCGAAGAAGGCGTCCCAGTCACCGTTGGTGAATCCGGCGCAGAGCCGCTCGTAGATGGTCTCGGCGATGGCAGTGATGTCGTTACTCATGGGGAATCCTTTGGGGAAAGGGTGGATGACGGCCCCGGCGACCCGGATCCTGCGCCATTCACCGGCTACGGAGGCCTCTTGAAAGGGGCCTGACCTGGAGCGGCTGGCCGGCTGCTGCAAGTGCAGCACATGGACAGTTCTTGTCTTAATTGTCCATTATCGAGGCATGTAGAGGAAATTGCCGGCACCAGTAGTGATCAACTGCACTCCGCCGACGGCGGTCCATCAGGAGCCGAAGCGCCGCAGAGCCGAGGGAGAACTCCCCGCCGCGGGAGTTCCCCCTGCTGATCCTGGCTGTTCTTTCCTCTCCTACGGTTATGCGATGCCCTCGCGGCGGGCCGCGATCATTTCGACGCCCAGGCCCCAGAGGCGAGCAGCGGCCCCGGTATCCAAGGCGTGGGGGTGGACCCCGTGCTGCGAGTTGGGGTCGGTTGTCTGTTCTGCTTCGTTGTTGTCTTCGAAGTAGAGTCCGCCGATTCCCTCGAGCAGCGGCGAAGCGGCCAGCAGGACCGACGTCGATGCTCCCTGCTCCAGGGTCTTCCAGGGGTAGGCGTCGAAGATGGCCTGGGTCTCGGGGTTGTTCTCCTGGTGGCGCTGCAGGCCCGTGCGGATGCCGCCGGGCATCAGCGAGTTGGCGGTGATGCCATCCTTCGCCCACCGCCGGTTGGCCTCCACGGCCAGGAGCACGTTCGCCGTCTTAGATTGTCCGTAGGCAAGCCATTCGTTGTACTCGCGGTTTTCGAAGTGGATGTCCTTGAAGACCACCGGGGACACCAACTGCGCGCTGGAGCTCACTGACACGATCCGCGCGTTGCCCGCGGCGGCCAGGGCCTCGTGCAGTCCCAGGGTCAGGGCGAAGTGGCCCAGGTAGTTGGTGGCGAACTGCAACTCCCAGCCCTCAGGGGTCAGGCGGCGCTCGGGCAGGGCCATGATCCCGGCATTGTTGACCAGGATGTGCAGCGGGCCTTCCCATGCTGCGGTGAAGGCGTCGATTGAGGCCTGCTCGGTGAGCTCCAATGAGGCCACGTGGACGCGGGGGTTGCCGGTTTTTGCGGTGATCTCCGCGGCGGTGCGCTCGCCCGCTTCAAGGTTCCGCACGGCCAGGGTGACCTCGGCCCCGGCGGCGGCCAGGGCGCGGGCGGTCTCGACGCCGATGCCCGAGGCGGCCCCGGTAACCACGGCGCGCCTGCCGGTCAGATCCACGCCGGCGATCACCTGATCGGTCGTGGATTCGCGGGTGAACGGTGTGGTGAAACGAGTTGAAGCCATGATTCTTTCCTGTCGTCGGAGCCGGATTCGGCTACCATGGAACCGGAGGAATCTCCGGATTCCTTTCATGCTAACCGGAGGATTCTCCGTTTTATTCCGACTGATCCTAGATGCCCTGCGCCGGCCCGACATGACCGAAAGCTGGACCCTCAATGCCCTCCGCCGAAAGCCGGCCGCTGCGCGCCGACGCCCAACGCAACCGCGCCGCGCTGCTCGCGACAGCGGTGCGCCTGTTCTCGGAGGAGGGCCTTGATGCCACCCTCGACGCCATCGCGCGGGAGGCCGGTGTCGGGATCGGCACCCTCTACCGGCACTTTCCAACCCGGGAAGCCCTCATCGTTGCGGCCTACCGCAACGAACTGGCGACCGTCGGCAGCGCCGTACCGGAACTGCTTGCACACCTGGAGCCGCGGGCGGCCCTGCGCGCCTGGATGGACCGCTTCATGGACTACATGACGACGAAGATCGGCATGGCCGACGCCCTCCATGAGGTCATCGCCTCCGGCGGAACCCCCTATGCCGAGAGCCGGGACCTGCTGAATGCGGCGATTCAGGAGCTGCTCGATGCCGCTGTTGCTCGGGAGGGGGCGCGCAGCGACATCCCTGCCGACGACATCCTGATCAGCCTGGCCGGAATTGCGCTGGCCGCCGGAGGGTCCTCTCAGCGGGCCCAGGCAGGCCGGCTGATGGATCTGCTCGTGGACGCCCTCTACAGCCGGAGGAGCTGACACCCGTCGATGCCGGCGCAAACCCGCGGCTGTCACAAAACTCCGGGGGGGCGCCAAATCGTTGACTGCTTCCGGGGATCCTGACAGCGTTTCACTTCCATGTGGTCTCACGATGCCAGGGAAGGATCATTCGAGATGACTACTACCGAGGGCGCTGCCGCCCCCAAAACCTCAAGCACGATCACGCGCACCCATACCACACAGGTCGATGGGCACACGGTGTTCTACCGGGAGGCCGGAGACCCCTCGAAACCCACCATCCTGCTGCTTCACGGCTTTCCCACCTCCTCGCACATGTTCCGCCGGCTGATGAGGGACCTGGCCGGGGATTTCCATCTGGTGGCCCCGGACATGATCGGGTTCGGCTTCTCCGACGCGCCGCAGGTGGACGGTTTTGAGTACTCCTTTAAGCACCTGACCGACATCACCGTGAAGTTCATCGACCAGCTGAAGCTCGATCGATTCGCCGTATACATCATGGATTACGGCGCGCCGATCGGACTGAGCATCGCCAGCACCCAGCCGGAGCGGGTCACTGCCCTGCTGGTGCAGTCCGGCAACGCCTATGTGGAGGGCTTCACGCCGTTCTGGGACATCCTGTTCGCCCATGCCAAGGACCGGCCCGCCAACGAGGCCGGCGTGCGGAAGTATTTCCTGCCCGAGCGGACCAAATGGCAGTACACCTTCGGGGTCCCGGAGGACCGGCTGGACCGCCTCTCGCCGGAGACCTGGACCCTTGACCAGACCCTGATGGAGCGCCCGGGCAACACCGAGATCCAGCTGCAGTTGTTCTGGGACTACCAGTTCAACCTGGACCTTTATCCGGGCTTCCAGGAGTACTTCCGCACCCACCTCCCGCCGACCCTGATCACCTGGGGGAAGAACGACCCGATCTTCGGCGCCGAGGGCGCCAAGGCCTATCTGCGGGACCTGCCCGACGCGGAGCTGCACCTGCTCGACGGAGGCCACTTCGCCCTGGAGACCCACGGGGACGAAATCGCCGACCTCATTCGGGACTTCCTCCACCGGAGAGTGGGGTAGGAATTCGGCCGGTAGGCTGCTGTAGATTCCCCCGATGGTAGACACCGTCATGGATTCGCTTGACATTGTCTTGTTGCTCCTCGATCCCGGGTAAACTTGGTCGATGACTACTCAGCGGCCGTTCACGAGGGAAACGTTGACCGGAGACTTCGCCCGGGGCCAGTTCCCCGAGGTGCGGTTCGCCATGCTCGAGTTCGTGGGCCAGTTCCTCCTCGACTTCGAACGCGCAGCGGAGCGGGCGGGCCTCACCCTGGCTCAGGCGCGGGTCCTCGGCTTCGCCGCCCTCAAGCCTTCCTCCATGCGGGAAATCGCCGAGCAGTTTGGATGCGATCCCTCCAACATCACGGCCAAGGCCGACAAGCTCCTCGAGCTCGGGCTGGTGCGGCGCTTTGCCGATCCACGCGATGCCCGCATCAAGCTGATCGGAGCCACCGACGCGGGCTTCGAGATGTCGAAGAATCTGTGTGAGACCCGGGAGTGGATTGCCGAAGTGCTCGGCTCCCTCACCGATGACGAACTGACGACGGTACGCACCGCGTTCCACCTGCTGACGCGGCCGACAAAGGCGATGCAGCAGTCGACGGCGGAGAGCCAGCCCATCCCGGTGTAGATCGGCCAGAGAGCGCGGTAAGACCTCCCTGTACGTATGCATGACAGTCTCAGCTAAATACATGATAGTCTCATGTAGCCGATCATGCGGGCAGCCCCTCTGCTCGCCGGTCTTTGAGAGGAAACCCAGTGAGCCCCGAACGAGCAGTGCAGGAAGTTATGGCCCGATACACCCGCTCCACCGACCGGCGGGACGGCGTCAGCCAGGGTGCCCTGTTCACCGACGACGCCGTCATTGAAATTTTCGAGAAAACCTTCGACGGCGACTATCAGCGAGTCGGGGACCCCATGATTGGCGGCGCCGCCGTGGCCTACGCCGTTGACAACTTCATGGCCCCGCACGCACCCGGGGGATCAAGCCACCATCTCCCGGTCGACTCGATCATCGAGGTCAATGGTGACGCCGCCCATTTCAACGCACAGTTCGTGGTGTTCAAGGTCCAAGGCAGCGTCCGTCCGGACGGCGGATGGCCCGAGGGAGCGCTGGGTGCCCAGGGGACCGTCACCCCGATCGAGGCCGGATACTACGACACCGAGCTGCGCCGGATCGACAACGAGTGGAAGATCGTCCACCACAAGGTCCTCATGGACCTGCCGATGGCCCTGCCCGGAGCCTAAGCCTCCGGGCAGACCGCACCGCCACGCATCCCTCCCGGTGAAGAAATAGGCGACCCGGCCTCACGGTTAAATCAGTACCGGCTCCCGACGATACAGCGTCAAGTAGCAGGGCTTTGGGGGAAATGACTGCCGTCCGGCGCAGCACAGCTACTCCGGACCACCCGATCAAGGCTCTGGTTCCGCCGGCAGGGCCCCCTGTGCGGGCCGCCAATCATTCCTCCCAAAGGACCGCAATGAGCAAGCATTACGCAAACATCGCCTTCACCCCCGCGGTGCGGCAGGTGCAGGAACACCACGGAACCGCCGGCTATTTCCCTCCTAAGGACACCGCTGCACCCGCCGATTCCCCTGCCGACCCGCTGGGGCTGCGCGAGCAGACCTACCTTGAGGGGCGGGACGGGATGTATCTCGCCAGTGTGGGGGAGACCGGGTGGCCTTACGTGCAGTTCCGCGGCGGACCGCCAGGTTTCCTCAAGGTCCTGGACAAGCACACCATCGGCTGGGCGGATTTCCAGGGCAACCTGCAATACGTGAGCACCGGTAATATCCGGGCGATGGGGAGGGTTTCGATCATTGCCGTCGACTATGCGAGCCAAACCCGCCTCAAGCTCTTTGGCCGCGCGCGGATCGTCACTCCCGAAGACGGTCCGGACGTCCTCAAGGCCTTGACCGTGGAGGGCTACCAGGGGGTGGTCGAACGCGCCGTCATCGTTGAGGTCGAGGCTTTTGACTGGAACTGCCCGCAGCACATCACCCCCCGGTATACGTTGGCCGAACTCGAGGAGGTCATCGACCCGGTCCGCCAGCGAATCGGCCGGCTTGAAGCCGAAAACGCCGCCCTGCGGGCTCGGCTCGCCAGGGTCTGAGGTTCTGCTGCCTGGTCCGCGCCGCCCGAAGTTAGGTGACGCGGGGCTATGCACCTAGGAGGAGCCGGCCAGGGGAAACATGTCCGAGTGTCGGCCGGCCAGATCAGGATCTGCATAAATATGCAGCCTGCTGATGAGGGTGCCGCGGAACTCGAACACATTGCACATCCGGCCCCCGCTGCGGGATTCCCCGGGAAAGGGTGTGCCGTCGGACAGGGTGCCGGTCTCGACCCCCTCAACCACCACACGATTGCCGGACTGGGTGACCACCATTGACCGCTCATCATGGTTGAAGCGTGAAACTGCAGTGGTGAGGGCCTGAACCAGGCGGACAAGCTCCTCCTTGCCGTGGGTGGTCCCGAACTGTGGGTAATACGCCCGGGCATCCTCGGTGAACAGGTCTAGGAGGGACGGGTCCCCCGCGTCGACCTTCCGGAAGTACTCCTTTGCGAGCCTCAGCAGTTCGTCCGGGGACGCCCCATCCGGGCTGTTTCCTTCACTGGTATCGGTCATGCTCGATTGTCCGGCCGTCCCCCTGGCTACGCAACAGCCACCTTCGGCCGGGCCTTCCCGGTGGGCGGGAACAGCTGATTCAGGCCGGGAAAGGCGGATTGGCGCGACGGAACCCGGTCCCGTGTTCCGTCACATTGGGGCCATTTCACGCATACCGTTCGGCCGCTGGCCCCTCTGCGCGACCATTGCACTACCGGGCGCCGGTACTCGATGCGGAGCTCGGATCCCCCACTGCAGAGTCGGAAGGCGTAGCGATGAGCTTTGTAACCACCAAGGACGGCACCGAAATCTTCTACAAGGACTGGGGCAGCGGCAGGCCCGTGGTCATGGCCCACGGCTGGCCCCTGAACTCCGACAGCTGGGAATCCCAGCAGCTCTTCCTGGCCAGCAACGGCTACCGGGCCATCGCCCACGACCGGCGCGGGCATGGAAAATCCACCCAGACGTGGGACGGCAATGAGATGGACACCTACGCCGACGACCTCGCCGCGCTCATGGATGCTCTTGACCTGACCAATGTCACCCTGATGGGTTTCTCGACCGGCGGCGGGGAGATCACCCGGTACATCGGCCGGCACGGCACGTCCCGGCTGGCCCAGGCGGTGCTGATCTCGGCCGTCCCGCCGCTGATGCTGAAGACCGACGACAATCCCGGCGGCGTGCCGATCGACGTCTTCGATGGGCTGCGGGAGAGTTCGCTGGCGGACCGGGCCCAGCTCTACCGGGATCTGGCCTCGGGGCCGTTCTTTGGCAACAACAAGAACCCCGGGGCGGCCAGTGAGGGGGTGCAGATGTCCTTCGTCACCCAAAGCCTGGCCTCGGGGCACCGCAACGCCTTTGAGAGCATCGCGGCGTTCTCCGCGACCGATTTCCGGGAGGACCTGAAAAAATTCGACGTGCCGACCCTGGTCATTCACGGCACCGAGGACCAGATCGTGCCCTTCGACGTCGGAGGCAACGCCTCCCACGCCCTGATCAATGGAGCCCAGTTCAAGGCCTACGAGGGGGCCCCGCACGGCCTGGCGGACACCCACAAGGACCGGCTGAACAACGACCTGCTCGAGTTTCTGAACACGGTCAGCTGACGGGCACAGCCGCGGCCGGGCGTCCGGCCGCGGCTGCGCCCACGCAGACCAGGGCGGTGTCGAAGCGGTCCTTGAACGGCCTCGAGGCAGGTGCGGTTACCAGCTTTGTTGGAGGGGGCGGCCTTCTTCGTAGCCGGCGGCGGATTGGATGCCGACCAGGGCGCGGTCGTGGAATTCGGCCAGGGAGCGGGCTCCGGCGTAGGTCATGGAGCTGCGCACGCCGGCGGTGATCATGTCCAGCAGGTCCTCCACGCCGGGCCGGGCGGGGTCCAGATACATTTTGGAGGTGGAGATGCCCTCTTCGAAGAGTCCCTTCCGGGCCCGGGCGAAGACGTCCTCGGTGCGGGTGCGGTTCTGCACCGCCCGCGCCGAGGCCATGCCGAAGCTTTCCTTGTAGCGGCGCCCGTCGCTGTCGGTGTGCAGGTCCCCCGGGCTCTCAAAGGTCCCGGCGAACCAGGACCCGATCATGACCTGGCTGGCCCCGGCGGCCAGGGCCAGGGCCACATCGCGCGGGTAGCGCACCCCGCCGTCGGCCCAGACGTGGGCGCCGAGCTCGCGCGCGGCCCGGGCGGCCTCGTACACGGCGGAGAACTGGGGCCGGCCCACGGCGGTCATCATCCGGGTGGTGCACATCGCCCCGGGCCCCACGCCGACCTTCACGATGTCCGCCCCGGCCGCCACCAGGTCGCGCACCCCGTCGGCGCTGACCACGTTCCCGGCCACGATGGGCACCTTCGGGTCCAGGGAGCGCACGATCTTGAGGGCATCGAGCATCTTGCGCTGGTGCCCGTGGGCGGTGTCCACCACCAGGGTGTCCACCCCGGCCCCGAGCAGGGCCGCCGCCTTGGCCTCCACGTCCCCGTTGATCCCCACCGCCGCGGCCACCCGCAGGGCACCGGTGGTGTCCACGGCCGGGGTGTAGATGGTCGAGCGCAGCGCCCCGGCCCGGGTGATCACCCCCTGCAGGATCCCGTCCCGGGTCACCGGGGCCAGCGGGGCCCCGGAGGCCTCGAGCTCGGCGAAGACCGCCTGCAGCCCGGCCGCCGGGTCCGCCTCGAACCGGGCCGCCTCGACCGGGGCCGGGCCGGTGCGCATCACGGACTCCAGGGAGGCAAACCGGTCCACCCCCTCGCAGTCGGCGGCCCGCACCACCCCCACATACCGGTCGTCCTCGTCCACGACCACCACCGCGCCGTGGGCGCGCTTATTGATCAGGTGCAGCGCGTCGATGACCGTATTGCCCGGACGCAGCCGCAGCGGGGTCTCAAAGACCGTGTGCCGGGCCTTGACCCAGCCGGTGACCTCGGCGATCACCTCCACCGGCACGTCCTGGGGCAGCACCGCCAGCCCGCCGCGGCGGGCCATGGTCTCCACCATCCGCCGCCCGGTCACCGCCGTCATGTTCGCCACCACCAAAGGAATCGTCGAACCGGTCCCGTCGGCGCTGGAGAGATCCACATCAAAACGCGAGACCACCTCCGAGGCCGAGGGCACCAGGAACACATCGGCATAGGTCAGGTCGGTGGACGGCTCATTAATAAATCGCATGGCTTCCAATCTGGGGGAGGGCCCGCTGTACCGCCGCAGTCCGGCCCGGGTCCAAGTTTTATACGTTTCGGTCAATATAACGACGGGAGGAAAGTTCTATTCCCGGCGATCCGGTGAAGGTGTCCCTTGGGTGCACAGTCAACAGCCGGCCCGGGCGATCACCTCAACCTCACCCATCTCGGGTTTTAGGCGCCGGCGGGTCAGTCGTCACTGCGGGCCGGAACTCCGGCCAGGAGCAGGGCCTGAATGGCGCGAAGCTCCTCGTCCGAGGGCACGCGCTTTGGTTTCTGCTCGAGGTGATAACCGTCCCCGGCCATGCGCGGGAACACATGCAGGTGCGTGTGGAAGACAGTCTGGCCCGCTGCCTGCCCGTTGGACATCAGCAGGTTGAACCCCTCGAAGCGCGGCAGGGTGTGTGAGAGGTTGTGGGCGACGTCGTGGGCAAGATCGGCTACTGCCGTCCGGTCCTCGGCCGGCATGTCGAGGAAGTTTTCCGAATGGTGCTTCGGTATCACCAGCGTATGGCCGTCGCTGATGGGGTGCCTGTCCAGGAACGCAAGCGCCCGCGGATTCTCTCCAACCACCAGGGCGTCGAGCCGGCCCTCGCCGATGGCGCAGAAAACGCATTCCTCGCTCATAGCTCCCGAGGGTAGACCTTCTGGTGCCGCCCGGCCACCACCTGGAGCATGCCTGCTCCTGGCGAAGGCCATGGGGGCGCCGGCCGCTGGGCCGCGCCCCCATGGCTCCTCCCCGATCAGGCCAGGGAATCGGCCACCAGGTTGGTCAGATCCACCATCCGGTTGGAGAAGCCCCACTCGTTGTCGTACCAGGCAACAACCTTCACCTGGTTGCCGATAACTTTGGTGAGCCCGGCGTCGAAGATCGACGAGGAGGGATTTCCCACGATGTCCGAGGAGACGATCGGCTCGTCGGTGTAGGTCAGGTAGCCCTTGACGGGGCCCGACTCGGCAGCAGCCTTGTAGGCCGCGTTGACCTCCTCGGCCGTGACTTCGCGGCTGATCGTCGCGGTGAGGTCTGTGGCGGAGCCAACCGGCACGGGGACGCGCATCGCGTAGCCGTCGATCTTGCCCTTGAGTTCGGGCATGACGACGCCGATGGCCTTCGCCGCGCCGGTGGAGGTCGGGACGATGTTGATGGCCGCGGCGCGTGCCCGGCGAAGATCCCGGTGCGGTCCGTCCTGCAGGTTCTGGTCCGCGGTGTAGGCGTGGATCGTGGTCATCAGCGCTTTTTCAATCCCGAACGCCTCGTGCAGGACGCGGGCCAGCGTGCCCACCGAGTTCGTTGTGCAGGAAGCGTTGGAAAGAATGTGGTGCCTGGCCGGATCGTAGTCGCCTTCGTTGACTCCCAGCAGCAGGGTCACGTCCTCATCGGTTGCGGGAGCGGAGATGATGACCTTCTTCGCGCCTGCGGTCAGGTGCTTCCCGGCGTCCGCGCCCTTGGTGAAGAAGCCGGTCGATTCGATCACAATGTCGACCTCCAGCTCGGCCCAGGGCAGTGCCGCCGGATCTTTCTCCGCAAAGGTGCGCACGGTGTGCCCGCCGACGATGAGATTGCCGCCGCTCACCTCCACCGGGACCGGTAGTTTGCCGACGACGGAGTCGTAGCGCAGGAGGTGGGCCAGCGTCTCGGCATCGGTGAGGTCATTGACGGCCACGATCTCGAAGGGGGCGTCCTGTTCGAGGGCGGCCCTGAAATAGCTGCGTCCGATGCGTCCGAATCCATTGATTGCTACACGGGTGGTCATTGTGGTTCTCCTTAGGAGATGGGGGATATTGATCGGCGCCCCACCCCATCGGCGAAGCGTCAGTGAAGGTGCGCTAGCGAGCGGCCGCTGCCCAACGGAAACCGTGGACGTTATCGGTGCCTTGTCCCCTCAGGAAAGGATCGCATGTCCGCGGTCCCTGGCGAAGGGGCCGGTGGCCCGCGCGAACCCGGCGTCGGCAGGGATCCCTGCGCACGGGTGAAACCGGAAACGCCACTGGCTCAACCCCGGGGGGAGGAGCCAGCGGCGCAGGTACCTAGGAGACGGTGACGGCGGAGGCGTTGACGACCGGGAAGTCGATGTCGACGTCGGCGGCCCTGTTGAAGAAGTTGGTGAAAACGTTGAGTGCGATGTTGGCCACGATCTCGCCCATCTCCTCATCGGAAACTCCAGCAGTCCGGAGGTCGGCAATTTCCTGCTCGGACACGGATCCGCGGCTCTCGAGAACTGCGGCGGCGAACTTGAGGATGGCGTCGGACTTGGCATCCGCCGCAGTGCCGCGGCGTGCGTCCAGGACATCCTGCTCGGTGAGTCCTACCCGGGGTGCGGTGAAGGTGTGGGCCGAGAGGCAGTAGTCGCACCCGTTGGTCTGTGCGAGGTTGAGGGCCAGTCGCTCCTGGGTCTTGCGGCCAAGGACGCCGCCGGCCAGGGCGCCGGACAGTGCAAGGTACCCCTTCAGGGTCGCCGGGCTGTTCGCCATGGCCTTGGTCATGTTCGGGACGGCGCCCATCCCTTTCTTCACCTGGGTCAGGAGCTCCTGTGCGGTGCCTGAGGCTTCGTCCAGTTCAATGAGCGGCATGCGGGTCATGGTTCCTCCAGATTTGTAACGCTAGAACTTATTTCTAGGCGTGAGAACGATATTACTCTTAATTCTCACGGAACCAAATCTGCCTAAGCGTTAGAACTAAGATCTGGTCCGTCCTGCCCCTGCACCTGGTGTGAAGTGTCCAGCAGGAGCAGACTGGGGCAACGTGGCATGCTGAAGGACCGCCCGGTCACCTTGAACCTGCGGTTGAGCCGGCGGATGACGCCGTGGGAGTTCTTCCCCAGACCGGGCCAGGCTGATGACGCGGCGGGCGGGCCGTTAGGCCGGCACATCCCCCAGGACGGGGAGAAACTTGATCGAGGTCAACGCGATGGCCGTGAGTTCGGTCCGGCTGACGCCCGCGCTGCCCAGGACCTCCATGCCGCGGGTCAGGGCCACGAAGAAGGATGCCAGCGCCGACGCATCGGCGGCCGGGTCGAGCTCTCCGCAGTCCTGTGCGTCGATAACGCACTGGCGGTAGATCCGCTCGAGGTCGTGGAAGCCCTGGAGGGCGGCCTGGGCGACGTCTGGGTCCCGATCCCCCAATTCCACCGTGGCTTTGGTGAAGAGAATGCCCTTGTCGCCGTCGCTGAGGGTGATCGCCAGTTTGATCAGGTGGCCTCGGATCCGCTCCAGCGGCGTGGCGGACTCGTCGCCGAGTTCCGCATCGAGGGCCGCGACGGCGTCGGCGGTGTCGGAGTTCAGTGCCCGCAGGAACAGTTCCCGCTTGCCGCCGAACGCGTTGTACAGGCTCTGTTTCCCCAGGCCGGTTGCCCCGACCAGGTCCTCGAGGGTCGTGCCTCCGTAGCCATGGTCGGAGAAGGCCTTGCCCGCGGAGTGGACGACATCGGTTTCGAGGAATTTGCGCGGTCTGCCCATGGAGTGAGCCTACCGTTTGTTGACCAGCCGGCCCAGTATGAGGGCCGCAGATCCCGGGGCGGCGGACGCGGGATCGGGATCTGCGCGGCCGGATCACCCGCCGACGGGTGGGCCGTTCCGGCGGTCCTAATACAAGGCGGTCCCATACTGTCTCTTGCGTCATCGCTGGAGAAGGACTCAAATGGTGCGATGAGTGAAAAAATCGGCACGGGCACACCGAGTGAGCACGTCGGACTGAAGCGGGCAGTCGGTGCGCCGTTGCTGTTCGCGTTCATCGTCGGGGATACCCTCGGGGCGGGCATCTACACCCTCGTGGGATCCATGTCCGCCGACGTCGGTGGCGTGATCTGGCTGCCGCTGCTCATCGCGCTGGTCGTGGCGCTCCTCACCGCGGGGACCTACGCGGAACTCATCACCAAGTACCCGCACGCCGGCGGGGCCGCGCGGTACGCCGAGCGCGCCTTCAAGGTCCCCTATGTGTCGTTCCTCGTCGGGTTCCTGATGATGGCCTCGGGCATCACCACGGCTGCGGCCCTGGCGAACGCCTTCGCCGGTGACTATCTTGCCGCGCTCATCGATGTGCCGGCCGGCCCGGCGGCCGTCGTCTTCATCATCCTGCTGACGCTGATCAACCTCCGCGGCGTCCGGGAATCCCTCGGCGCCAACCTCGTTGCCTCAATCATCGAGGTGACCGGCCTCGTGCTCGTCATTGTGGTTGCCGCGATCGTGCTCGGCAGCGGCAACGGGGAACCGGGCCGGCTGGTCGAATTCGCTCCGGGCGTGTCCCCGCTGGGCGGTGCCTTCGCGGCATCCGTCATCGCGTTCTTCTCCTTCCTGGGCTTCGAGGCGGCCGCCAACATGGCCGAGGAGGTGCGCAACCCCTCCAAGGCCTACCCGCGGGCCCTTTTCGGGGCCATCGGCACCGCGGCCGTCGTCTACCTTCTGATCGCACTGGGCGCGGTGATCGTCCTGCCTCCGGCCGAACTGGCCGAATCCACCGGCCCGCTGCTCGACGTGGTGCGGGCCAGCGGCGTGGGGATCCCACTCTGGCTGTTCAGCCTGATCGCCCTGGTCGCCATCGCCAACGGCACTCTGCTGTTCATGGTCATGGCCAGCCGTGTCGGCTACGGCCTCTCGGAAGCGAAACTTCTTCCCGATGCGTTCTGCCGGGTCCTGCCGAAGCGGCGCACTCCGTTTGTCTCGATCATCGTCGTCGCCATTTTGACGATCATTCTGACTCTCGTCGGAAACGTTAACTCACTGGCCGAGACCACCGTGCTGCTGCTGCTCCTGGTGTTCCTCTCCGCCAATGTCAGCGTGCTCGTGCTCAAGAAGGACAAGGTGGAGCACGAGCACTTCTCGGTTCCCCGGATTGTGCCGATCCTCGCGACCATCGCCAGCATTGTGCTGCTGGCCCAGCAGTCCGGGGTGATCTGGCTCGGTGCCATCGCCTACATTGTGGTCGGCTCGCTGCTGTACCTCGCCGCCCGCGCGGGCCGCAAGCGCGAGGATCGGGTCCCGACCTCGGTCTAGCGCCGTCCACCCCCGCACGGGTCCGCCGCAGTGCCGGACAACCGGAGTCCGGTAGGTCCCACCACGCCGCTCGACGGTCGCACCGTTACCTATGCTGGGAGCTGCGCTTTTCGGCACCCATGCTGATCAGGAATCCGTCGGGGTCTTTGATGCTGGCAACCCGCTCGCCCCACGGCATATCGGCGGGCCCCCTCACCGCCTGACCGCCGGCTCGAAGGGCCTGCTCGTAGGCCGAATCGGCGTCATCGACATAGAACCAGAGTGCTATCCGATCGGCGGCGGCGGTCGGTACCTCGTCTGCTGCGATCGCGACGGTGGCTCCCCCGACGCGAAGGGAGACGAAGACGTCGTTTCCATCCGGCCCGGGGTACCCGTACGTACGCTCGGCGTCGAACGCCGACTCGTAAAAGCTCACGAGTCGCTCAAGGTTCGAGGTTGAAAGGATGGGGAACCCGCCGTGCACCGCCATGCAGAAAGTCTAGGACGCTCCGATGGGCGGTGGCGATGCCGCCGGAGGCAGGAAATGCAGCGAGAGCTCATCCATTTCCAGGCCGTTCGGGGCCGCTGATCACCCGGTCGCGCCCGGCAAGCACCCCGGTTCCGGCGAGCACCGCCATGACGACCGCGGCGGCCAGGAGCGGAAGCGTCCAGTCTCCGCTCACATCGCGGAGGCCACCGAAAATCACCGGGCCCGCCGCTCCCAGACCGTATCCGACGGATTGCGCCATGCCGGACAGTGACGCTGCCTGCGGGTAGTTCACGGTGCGGAGGCTGAAGAGGGACAGGGCGATGACGATCAGGCTCCCACATCCGATGGCTCCCAAAAGGACCCACAGCAGGATGAGCTCCGGCGCCAGAGCGAGCCCGAGGAAGGTCACGAACATGAGCGCGCTGGTGGTGAAGGCTACGAGCCGTTGATCCGGTCCCCGGTGCAGGATCCTTCCGGTGGCGAGGCTGGCGAACACGCTGACCAGCAGGAAAATGGAAAGGTGAATGCCCGCGGTGGTGGCGGAGATGCCCCGGCTTTGTTCGATGGTCGGCAGCCACGCCATCAGGATGTAGAAGGCGATCGATTGCAAACCCATGAAGATCGTCACCTGCCAGCCCAGGGCCGACGCCCAGGGCGAGCGGAAGGGGGCCTGCGGCGTGGTGGCGTGCGCGGTGCCTGCCCCGTGCCGGCGCAGCCAGGGCAGCAGCACCGCCAGGGCGATGAGGGCCAGCCCCACCCAGATGCCGAGGGCAAGCCGCCAACCGGCCGGGGATGTCTGCGCCACGGGAACGACGACGGCGGCCCCGACTGCGGCGAAGGCGGCTTGGGTGGCGGTGTAGCTCCCGGTGACCTGGCTGACCCTCTGTGGGAAGTCCCGCTTCACGAGCGAGGGCACGAGGACATTGAGGAACGCGATGGCCAGGCCGATCAGGGCGGTGCCCGCCCAGATGAAGCCGGGCACTGGGAGGGAGCGGAGTACGATGCCCGAGGCGAGGATCAGCAGGGACATCCACAACGCCCGGTCCAGGCCCAGCCGGGAGGCGAAGCCGGGTGCCACGGGTGAGAAGACGGCGAAAGCGATCAGGGGAAGGCCCGTCAGGAATCCCGCTGCGGCACTCGAGAGCTCGAGGTCCGCACTGATGTTCGCGAGCACCGGTCCCACGCTGACGAAGGACACCCGGAGGTTGACTGCGATGAGCAGAACGCCGATGAAGGCGAAGCCGAATCTGGCAGTGCGGTCTGGTGCGTTCCGGGCGGCAGCGGGCATCGGGGGATCTTCCATCCTTTGGGAGACGACGAGCGCTCGAGCGCCATGCAATCGCGTCTTGCGGGTCCGGATTGGTTCAGACCGGGCTTTCAAACTGCCGACAACTTACCGCATATCGAGGTGCAAAGCGCCGAATCCTGCGCTCGCCAAAGGACGGTTGCCCTCCTCCTCGGACGTGTTCAGGGGTGGGTACTCCGTGGGCGGTGTCTGGCCGCGCCTGGCTTGAGCGTCGGCTAGACTCCTGAACCGGGCTGCCTCCGCTGGATGCTCAATTCGAAGTGATGCGATGGTGCGATCATTCCGGCCCTTTGGCGAACTGGTTCAGTGAGGAGCGGTTGAAGATGAGGATGACGGTTGTCGGCGGAGGCTCCACCTATACGCCCGAACTGATCGACGGGATATCGCGGCTTCGGGACTCGCTGTCGATCGATGAAGTGGTGCTGACCGACCCCGCCGCCGAGCGGCTGGGACTGGTGGCCGGGTTGGCCCGGCGGATTCTCGCTCGAGGGGGCCACCCTGCCAGGGTGATCGCGACAACCGACCTCGATGCGGCGGTGACAGATTCCGACGTGGTCCTGATCCAGCTGCGCGTCGGAGGGCAGGCGGCCCGGATCGGTGACGAGACCTGGCCGCTCGACTGCGGCTGCCTCGGACAGGAAACAACGGGAGCAGGCGGCCTCGCGAAGGCACTGCGCACGGTTCCTGTTGTGCTCGACGTCGCGGACAGGGTGCGCCGGCTTGCCGCACCGGGTGCCTGGATCGTCGACTTCACCAACCCTGTGGGCATCGTGACGCGCGCCCTGCTCGACGCGGGCCACCGCGCCGTCGGCCTCTGCAATGTGGCCATCGGCCTGCAGCGATATTTTGCCCGGCTGCTCGAGGTGTCCCCCGAGCGCCTCGAGCTGGACCACATCGGCCTGAACCACCTGACCTGGGAGCGGGCGGTGCGCCTCGACGGCGTGGACCAGCTGCCGCTGCTCCTCGACCGCCATGCGGCCGACATGGCAGGGCATCTGCACCTCCCCGAGAACGTTCTGACCCGCCTGGGGGTCATCCCGTCCTACTACCTCCGCTACTTCTACCAGCATGATGCCGTGGTGGAGGAGCAGCGCCGGGAGCCCTCCCGCGGCCAGCGGGTGGCGGACATTGAGGAACAGCTCCTGGCGATGTATGCGGACGAGAGCCTCGATGAGAAGCCCGCCCTGCTGTCCGAACGCGGTGGTGCGTTCTACTCCGAGGCGGCCATCAATCTGGTCGCCTCTCTGATGAGCGACCACGGAGACGTCCAGGTGGTCAACGTCCGCAATGAGGGAACCTTCCCGTTCCTCCCGGCGGAGGCCGTCATCGAGGTGCCCGGAAGGATCACGTCGGAGGCAGTCGTCCCGGTGAAGGTGGAACCGGTGGATCCCCTGTATTCCGGACTGATTTCCCACGTGTCGGCCTACGAGGAACTGGCGCTGGACGCCGCCCTGCGGGGCGGGCGGGACCGCGTCTTCCGCGCCCTGCTCGCCCACCCCCTCGTGGGCCAGATCGACCTCGCCGACCAGCTGACCGACCGGTTGCTCAGTGCGAACCGGCAGCACCTGGCATGGGCACGATGAACGCGGCAGTACTGGCCATCGACGGCGGCAACAGCAAGACGGATGTCGCGCTGATCGCTTCCTCCGGGGAGGTTCTTTCGCACGTACGGGGGCCTGGATCCTCACCCCACTTTCTGGGCCTCGAAGGCTGCGTCGATCTCCTCGACGGGCTCGTCGCACGTGCCGCTGCCCAGGCCGGGTTCGATGGTGCCGTGGGGGTTGCAGAGTCCGCCGGTGCCTATCTCGCCGGAGCGGACCTGCCGGGCGAAACGGCCGAACTGACGAAGGCGCTGGCGGCCAGGGGCTGGGCAGGTGAGACCGTCGTGGATAACGACACGTTCGCGCTCCTGCGGGCCGGAACCGATGACCGTGACGCGGTGGCCGTGGTCTGTGGTGCGGGAATCAACTGCGTCGGTGTGACGAGCGACGGGCGGCAGGCCCGCTTCCCCTCCCTCGGACGGATTTCCGGCGACTGGGGCGGCGGGATGCAGCTGGGCGACGAAGCCCTCTGGTGGGCAGCCCGGGCCATCGACGGCAGGGGCGAGCCCACCTCACTGGTTCACCTCATCAGCGAGCGGTTTCGGGCCGGCTCGCTCGCGGAGGTGATCGAGGCCCTTCACTACCGCCGGCTGGACCCCGCCGAGCTGAGGACGTTGGCTCCGGTGGTGTTGCGGGCCGCCTCTGATGGGGACGCCGTCGCCGTCCGTATTGTCGAGCGGCAGGCGGAGGAAGTGGTTGTCCTCGCCCTTGCCGCGCTGCGGCGGCTGGAGCTGCTGGAAAAGCCCACCACCGTGGTCCTCGGAGGAGGGGTGCTCACCAGCGGAAACGATCTCCTCCACAACGGGATCCGCCGCGGCCTTCGGGCCGATGCGCCGCTGGCCGTCGCGCACAGCACCGGATCGGCACCGATTGTGGGCGCCGCCCTGCTGGGTTTGGACCGCCTCGGAGCGGACCGGGAAAGCGAGAGCCGTCTGCGGGCATCCTTCGCGCGGATTCTGTCCGGAACGGACCCACGTGGACCTGTCGGATCGGCAGCCCACTGACGCGTCTGGAGAGGGGCACATGAGAACTTCCGGCGGCCGGAATCGGCCTCACGGCACAGGGGGTGCGCGCCCGGACCTTCCTGCAGGACCAGTTGCACGCGAGCCGGGCCGCACGGTGACTCTCAATGACCTTCTCGAACGGATCGCTCACCTGAAGGAATCCCATCCGGCGCCGGTGATTATCGGCGTCGTCGGACCCCCGGGGGCGGGCAAGACCACGCTCGTCGAGCAGCTCATGCTCCGGCTCAACGACGGAGAAGGGGCACCTGAGCGCCAGCATCATGCGCATGTGCCGATGGACGGCTACCACCTGGCCGACGTCGAGCTGGCCCGCCTCGGCCGGCTCGGCCGCAAGGGTGCACCGGACACTTTCGATGCTTACGGGTACGCCGCCCTCCTGAAGCGGCTGCGGGGACCACGGGAGGCCGCGGTGTACGCACCGGGATTCGAACGCACCATCGAGCAGCCCATCGCGGGAGCCATTCCCGTGCACCCGTCGGCGACGACCATCCTCACCGAGGGCAACTACCTCCTGCTCGATGAACCCGGCTGGCGGGAGGTCCGATCCCAGTGCACCGAAATCTGGTACTGCGAGCAGGACGACGAGCTTCGGGTGGAACGCCTGGTCGCCCGGCACATCCGCTTCGGGAAAAGCCCGGACGCGGCCACCGAGTGGGTCGCAAACGTCGACGAACCGAACGCCCGCCTTATCCGCGGCACCAGGGAACGGGCTGATTTGGTCGTTCCGCTCGAGGACGTCGCACGGCTCTGACACCTCCGCGGGCAGCGCCGGATTCCCTCAGGTGTGGAAGACGGGAGGACCCGGGAACGGTGTCCCCGGTCCTCCCGTGAAGCTCCGTGCGGGTTGATCAGCCCTGCAGGGTGGCTGTGAGCGAGATGTCCTTGACGGCGGCAAGGGCCTGCGAGACCGGGCAGCCCTCCTTGGCGGCCTGGGCGAGGCGCTGGAAGTCCTCCTCCGAAATCCCGGGCACGGTGGCGTCGAGCGTGAGCCGGATCGCGGTGATCCCGGTGCCGGGCTGGAAGTCGACCTCCGCCTTGGTCTCCACGCGCTCGGGGGTTTTGCCTTCCTCGCTCAGGGCGTGGCTGAAGGCCATCGAGAAACATGCCGAGTGTGCTGCGGCGATGAGCTCCTCAGGACTCGTCTTGCCCTCGGACTGCTCGGCGCGTGCCTTCCAGGTGACGTCGTAGGTGCCGACGCCGGAGGAATCGAGGGTGACCTGTCCCGAGCCTGAGGCGAGGTCGCCACTCCAGACGGTGTGGGCTGTGCGAACGGTAGCCATGGTTCTCCTTGCTGTTGGACGGACACGTCGATTCGTGTCCGCGACTGCATTCCCTATCCTAGGGAGCGCATCTCGGATGTGCCTGACCTCCTCCAGTCCAATGTCCACGCCGCCCGGTTGCGGGGCGTCGTTACGGCAAGGTGCGGAGGTACTCCAGCTGGGCCGCCACTGAACTCTCGGCCGCCCGCCGTACGGAGGGATCCGCATCGGCGTAGACAACGTCAGCGATCTGCCGTACCTCCGCGTCCGGCCCAAGCCCGGCGATGGCGGAGCGGACCTGGGAGAGGCGCTCCAGGCGGTGCGCGCGGTAGGCGCGCACGACGGCGTCGAGTGCGGGCAGGACCGGGCCGTGGGCCGGCAGCACTGTGGCCGGACCCAGCGGTTCGAGCCGGTCCAGTGAGGCAAGGTAGTCGCCGAGGCGGCCATCGGGATGGTCGAGCATCGTCGTTCCGCGGCCCAGGATGGTGTCGCCGGTGAGCACCGATCCCGCCGGCCCGTCGAAAGGGAGGTGGAAGCAGACCGAGTCGGAGGTGTGCCCCGGCGTTGCCACCACCCGAATCTCGGTTCCGGCGGCCGAGAGGACCTCGCCGTCCTGCAATGGCCGGTCACCGATGCAATGCTCCGGGTCGGCGGCCCGGACGGGTGCACCCGTCAGCTCGTGCAGGCGCGCGGCCCCGGCGGTGTGATCTGCGTGGCGGTGCGTGATCAGGATGAGTTCCACTGGGCCGGCCGCGAGCGCCTGAAGGTGCTGCTCGTCCAGCGGCCCGGGATCCACCACCACCGCTCCCGCGCTGTCTTCCGCACCGATCAGATACGAATTGGTGCCTTCGAGGCTCATCGGTCCGGGATTGGGAGCGAGTCGGAATCTGGTCAAAGCGGTCGAGCTGACCCAAGCTGAGGAATCTGCGGCTGCCACCCTTTCATCGTTGCATCGATCCAGCCGGCCTCCTAGGACGCAACGCTTTCCGTGCCGCGGCGTGACGAATCCCGGAATGAAAATAGTCCTAAGGGAGTACATCGGATACTCCATTTGGCGGACGAAATTGCCGAGAACCTCTCTATAAAGTGACTGCGGTGACGCAGAATGCATCCAACATTTCACTTGAAGGAAAGATATGGCCGAGCAGCAGGACCTGATGATGGCGGCCGCGCGGGAAGGAAGATCCAGTCCCCATGAAATACGGGAAACACCACGGCGTATCCGCCGCGGAGCGCTGCTTTCGGCCCTGAGAGCGGCGACGCCGATCCTGGGACGGCTCATGATCATTGCGCCTGCAGTTATCGGCGCATGCTATCTGCTTTCCAGCGTGTGGGTGATCGTCCTCCCGCTGATCCTGGCCCTGCTGCTGTCATCGATACTTTGGCCCGTCACAATATTCCTGCGTCGCGCCCTGCCTGCGGCGGCAGCCGCAGCCATCACAATCGTCGGGCTGGTGGGAGCGGCGGTCGGGGTGGGGTGGGCAACTGCCGCCCTGTCCGTGAACGGGGTGCGGGAACTATCGATGCGCACGAAGGACAATATCCGGAGCCTGAACGAGTTCGCGGCGTCGTCGTGGTTCACGGAGGCGGACATCAACGAGTTCCTCGAATCGGTGCTCGTTTGGCCGCAGGAGAACCTGGGTCAGCTCCTGGCACAGCTGTTCACGGGCCTAGAGACGGTCGGTTCGATCACGGTGACGGTGCTGCTGACGCTGATTCTGACGTTCTTCTGCCTCAAGGACGGAGACAGGTTCTCCGAATGGCTTCTGCGGTGGACGACGGGCACGGCGTTCGTCCATGCCGCGGGGGTGTCATCGAGGAGCTGGCAGACCTTGTCCGCATACGTGTCCTCCCAGGCAGCAGTAGCACTCGTGGACGCTGTGTTCATTGGGGCCGGGCTTTGGGCCCTCGGGGTCCCGCTTGCTCTGCCGTTGGCGGTGCTGATATTTTTCGGCGGGTTCCTTCCGGTGATCGGCGCCGTCGCGACCGGGCTCCTCGCCACGCTCGTGGCGCTCCTGTCCGAAGGGTGGGGCATCGCCTTGATTGTGTTGGGCCTCGTCCTGCTCGTGCAGCAGCTCGAAAGTAACGTGTTGCAACCGCTCCTGGTCGGTAGGTCGCTCAAGCTCCACCCAGCTGTAGTCCTCACTGGAGTGGCGGCCGGCGCGTCGCTGTTCGGCATCGTTGGCGCGTTTCTCGCCACACCCGTCATCGCCGTCGTGATGGTCACCTTGCAGTACTCCCGGGAGCAGATGCTCGAGCCCGCTGCGATGCCCCCGACCAGGGCATAGTCTGGGAGGGCGTGCTGCGCCTGTGCCAAGGAGGCCGTGCTTCACACCTCGGGACAGATCGGGCCGGTTCCTCGCCGGGATCCGATGCAAGGCCGCCTGGCGTCCGGAACTTCCGACCAAGGGAACCACCATGACTTATCGGTACATCGCGATCGGGGATAGTTTGTCCGAAGGGGTTGGGGACCTTCCCTGGCCGGATGGAACGCCGCGCGGATGGACGGACCGCCTTGCGGGTCTGCATACCGTTCAGCACGGACCGGTCGAGTATGCGAACCTCGCCGTGCGCGGATACAAGACCGATCAGGTCCGCGAACATCAGCTGGACCGGGCACTGAGTCTTGCTCCGGATCTCGTCACCATCACGGCCGGTATGAATGACATCCTGCGTCCACGTGTCGACTTCGACGCCCTCCAAGCCAGCCTCGCCGGATTGGTCACGGCGTTCAGGGAATCAGGCGCCGACGTGATGTTCGTTCCGATCCCTGATCTGAAGAGTGTATCGCCCGCAGGAAGCCTTATCGACGTCCGGCGACGGCGCCTGAACGCCATCTACGGGCAGTTGTCCGACCAGTGGGGTCTCGCCTCGCTTGCCGGCACCGAGGGGACAGTCTTCGAAGACCCCCGGGCCTGGGATCTCGACCGACTCCATCTTTCCCAGCTGGGTCACGAACGTCTCGCTCTGGGGGCGGCTGATGCGTTGGGTCTGGCGGGTGCTTTTGACTGGAACGCGGCACTGGTGGGAACACGGCCTCCCCGAACGGTCCGAACTGAAGCACAGTGGTGGTGGTTCTACGTGTTGCCTTGGGTCAACCGCCGTATCCGAGGGCGATCATCCGGGGACGGACGGGTGGCTAAACTGCCCACGCTCAGCATCGTCGAATCAGCAGAGACACGATGGGTCAGCACAACGGAGGGTCCGGCCCAGCACCCCGATCAGGGCAGCTGAACGCGGATCCTTATTCTTTCGGTGCAGCACCGGCTCGTGGATAGGACCAATATGTGGGTTGATGATAAAGGTGTGTGCCACACGGTGGCATTGGCAGATCCCACGTGGCTGATGTCCGATATTTTTCGTCAGAGTCTTGGGCGGTTAATGGCGCGGGATCAGGATGACCTGGACGATGTGCTCGAAACCGAGGAGACGCGCTTCTTCGAGCTGTCTAGCCGTCGCAGGCGCCGGCGTCAGGGCAGGGTCGGTGTAGCCGGTCGGGTGTCGAAGCGGCGCCGGTAGTCCGTCGGGGTGGTCGAGAAGGCGGCCGCGAAGTTCTGGCGGAGTGTGACCGCGTTGCCGAACCCGCAGTCCGCGGCGATCTGATCGATCGACAGATCGGTGGTCTCCAACAAGCGGCGGGCGGCATCGAGCCGGCGTAAACGGACCCAGGCGGACGGTGTTGTCCCGGTGGCTGCCCGGAAAGCGCGGACGAAAGTCCGTCGGCTCATGTGCGCCCGCTGTGAAAGCTGATCGATGGTGAGCGGCTCGCGGAGGTTGGCCAGAGCCCACTCGAGCAAACGCGCAATCGGGTCGTCGGTGGATCGCTGGAGCACCGGATGCTCGATGTACTGTGCCTGGCCGCCCTCGCGGTGGGGTGCGACGACGAGGCTGCGCGCTACCTTGTTTGCCGCATCCGCTCCCAGACGGGTCCGGACAAGGTGAAGGCAGGCGTCCAGGCCCGACGCCGTTCCCGCCGAAGTCATCACGTCCCCGTGGTCGATATACAGCACGGAGCGGTCGAGGAGGACGTCAGGGTGCCGCTCGGTCAGGGTGGGAAAAGCCTGCCAGTGTGTGACGGCCTGACGCCCGGCGAGCAGCCCCGCGTCCGCCAGGGCTATCGCACCAAGGCACAGGCCCAGGATTGCGACGTCCTGCCGGTGCGCATCCTGCAGTATGGTCCGCAGGGTGTCGCTCGGAACGCGCCCGTCGTCGAACCATGAGGGCACCACCACAACGTCCGCGGCCGCTGCAGCGTCGGGGCCCGCGATTCCGGCCAGCTGATACCCCTCGGCCGTCCGGACCGCGCCGGGCTTATCGGAGAACAAGGTGGTCGTCCACTCCGCGAGACCCTGCCGGGTGACCTCATCGAAAACCATCTGCGGGACGGCGAGATGGAACATCGTCACGCCCTCGAAGGCGTACACCGCACTACGCATGCATCCTCCCGATTGGCCCGATTCCATCGTACCTAGGCATGCGTGCCACTGTTGTCCCGCCGCTGCGCCGTGAAGGATGGAATTCCGCCACCCGGCGGTCACCGCCATCCCCACACCCAGGAGAATCCCTCATCATGAGCACACCCCGCCGCGCCCTCGTTCTCGTCGATGTCCAGCAGCAGTACTTCAGCGGTCTGCTCGAGATCCAGCACCCGCCGCACGAGCAGTCGCTGCCGCGCATCACCGCAGCGATCGATGCGGCCACCGCGGCAGGCATCCCCATCGCCGTCGTGCAGCACACCGCAGGCGAGGGAGCCCCCGTCTTCGCCCCGGGCACTCCGGAATTCGAACTCCACCCCGAGGTCCAGAGCCGGCGCACCGAGGCGTGGAAGAGCGTCGTGAAGCAGTACGGCTCGGTGTATGCCGGCACCGACCTCACTGCCTGGCTGCGCGGGAACGACGTCGACACCGTCACCCTCGTGGGCTACATGACCAACAACTGCATTCTCGGCTCGGCCGTCGAGGCCGAAGCCCTCGGTTTCACCACCGAGGTCCTTTCCGATGCCACAGGCGCGATCAATCTCGCCAACGACGCCGGTTTCGTTGATGCCCGGACCGTGCACACGACCCTGCTCGCACTGCTGAATTCCAACTGGGCGGCCGTGGGCACCACGGACGCCTGGGCGACAGCACTGACCGCCCAGCAGGAGCTGCCCGGAGGCGACCTGGGAAGTTCGGCCGCGGCCGGAGCGGCACGCGCCACGCAAAACCTTTCCCCGGCACAGGGGTAACGACGGGCGGTTCCCGCTGACAGCGGTCGGTGGAGGAATTCTGGACAGGTGCCCAAAATTCCTCCCCCGTGAGACTTAGCTGTTGCCGGGCTGGATGCCGTCCGGGTACCAGGGGTAACCCGTCGCCAACGGTGCCCCGTCGTCGTGCTGTGAGAGCCATTCGACGGCAGCGGCGTGATACCGGTGGAAGCCCTTGTAGTCGGCGAGTTCGTGATCCAGGGAGGCGAGCGCCCGATGTACCCGCTTCGCCCAGTCCGGTGCGTGTTCCACCAGTTCAGCCAGGCTGACGAGGTAGGTGCGGACCGGGAACACGATGGCATTCGAGCGGGGCAGGAGGTGCAGGGGCTGCAGCTCGATACGCAGGTGCACCATTTCTCCCGCGTTTTCAGCGGTGACCTTCGCCCGGTCTGGCGCCCAGTCCGGCAGCGTTTCCACTGAGGTCTCGAGGCGGGGGTTCACGGTCAGGGACCAGTTGACCCGCCGGACGGGGTGGCCGGGCTTCATGCGGAGGAGGAACTTCAGGGCCCGGTCCAGAATTCCCAGCTTGTCCAGCTTGGGCACGGGGCCGTGGAACTCGGAGAAGTTCATGCCGAGGTTGAACTGCAGGGAGTAGTCGGCACGCTGGGTGGTCATGCCGGCGCCGATGACGAGCGTGTTATCCCGCTCCTCGAGAACGACGAACTCGCCCTGGGCCTGCCGTGTTGCGTACTCCATCGGATCCATCGGCAGGGTTGCGGGATCGCCGAAGGTAAACGAATCATCAATCCCGAGCAGCCGGTTCTGCCACCGCCATTCGTTTCCGTTCTTGGTGAGGGTGAAGTGTTCGGGGAAATCCCGGTTGTATGACTCGAAGATGAGCTCCAGGAGGTCCCACTGAGCCTCCAGCATGTGCGGCAGCGCAAGGTAGTGCACGCCCGGCATGTCCCGAAGCATCTGGGCGCGGTGGGCACACTCGGACACGTAGTGCTCATCGATATCGAACGCGGCACTGAGCGCGCCGTCACCGGCCGGGACGTGCGGTTCAAGATTCATCGAGTACATGTATTCGTCGTCCGGGAACGGGAAGGGGAGACGGCGGACCGCCTCACGGGAGTTTTTGAACCGGTACTCGCCCTCGGGCGTGTAGGTCTCATCCAGGGTGAATCCGGTCGGGGTGGGGATCGCAGGCATCGGTGTTCTCCTTATGCGTTCAATACGAGTTTTGTGCAGGTGGCCCGCGAGACGCAGGGCATGAAGAGCTTGTTCGTGCATCGCTCGGATTCGGACAGCCAGTCGTCCCGGTGGTCGATGGTTCCCTCGAGTTCAAGGACCTCGGTCTCGCACTCGCCACACGCACCGCCCCGGCAGAGATAGGGCAGCTTGTGGCCCGCCTCTTCGGCCGCCTCCAACAGCGACTGCTCGGGAGAGACCTCGATCACTGCCCCGGACCGGGCCAGGGTGACCGAGAAGGGGCTGCCGGTCGACCCGAGGTCCTCGAACCGTTCGTAGTGGATGTGCGACTCGGTCCATCCGAGGGCGTGAGCGGCGTCGATGACGTCATTGACCATCCGGTCCGGTCCGCAGACGTAGGTATGCGTGCCCAGCGGCCGGCCGGCGAGGATCTCCGATGAGTCCAGCCGGGAGCCGTCGCCGTCACCGTATACCGTGACCCGGTCCCCGTAGAGTTCCTTGAGTTCGCGGCCGAGGGCGGCATGCTCCGGGCCCCGGACGGCCAGGTGGAGCTCGAAGGAGCCTCCCTTGACGCTCAGCTCTTCCAGCTGAGCGTAAATGGGAGTCACCCCGACCCCTCCGGCGATGAAGAGGTGGTGCCGGGCGTGCTTCGACACCGGAAAGAGGTTCGCGGGCGTCGTGACCAGCAGAACGTCGCCCTCCCGGACATTCCGGTGCATGGCGAGCGAGCCGCGCTTTCCCTCGTCGATGCGGCGCACGGCGATCTGGTACTTGCTCGTGTCGTAGGGCGAACTCATGAGTGAGTACGCGTTGCGGCGGGTCTCTCCCTCGAAGGGAATCAGGACACGCACGTGGCTTCCTCCGGAGAATGGTGGAAGCCAGGATCCATCCTCGGCGGAAAAGGTGTATCGGTTAATCTCCGGTGTGACGGCTTCGATCCGGTCGACTTTCAGCCGAAGGGCTCCGTGCTGCGCCTCACTCATGTGTCCAACTCCTCATCTTCCGGCAGTTCACCGGGTACTTCGCCGTCCGCTTTCACTCCCTGGAAGGCAGCGAGCCGTCCGGAGTAGTGGTCGCGGACGACCAGATTTCGTTCGCACCCGGGGCATTGAAAGACCCGCCGGGTCACATTCTCGGAATAGTGGCCGCAGTGCGCGCACCACACCCGCCGCACGAAGGAACCCGCGTGCTCGCGCAGCACTTCGTCCCGGTTCATGCCGTAGGAGGTGGCGACCTGCATCGAGGTGCCGATGAATCCTTCGGAACCGGAGAGGTACAGCCGGGTGCCCATCTGTGCAGTCGCGAGGACGGCGTCGAGTCCCCGAACGGCCTCGGCGTTGGTGGGAAACACGAAGAGTTCGCGCACCTGATGTTTCTTGATGTGCGCCAGGTGATTCCGGCCCGTGAAGGACTCGATTGAGTACAGGACCGTGGTTGCGGCCAGCTGTACCGGGTCCATCTCTCCCAGCAGGCGCAGCAGCGGCTCTCCGCCGCTGCCCTGGGCGGCAGCGACGTGGCGGAGGCCGCTGGCCATGGGCGTCAGCTCGTCGTACACGGGACGGCTCTTGATGCCGGTGATCAGCATGAGTTCTGCCTCTTATCCTTGAACGCGGTCGACGGGACGGGCGGCGTCGTGACGGTTGCCGGCGGGGGCCGTGGGAACGGCGTCAGCTGCCGGGGCGTCACCCTTGAGGTGCGGCTTCTTCCACGCCATGTAGATCAGGCCGATTCCGACGACGCTGACGGCCGAAATCAGGACGACGTGGTTGGCGAACCAACCGTCTTCCGGGGTCCGGGGCCAGGCCATGTTCACCATGCCGAGGACGCCCCACACCAGGGCGGCAATGTTGACCGGGATACCCCACACGCCGAGTTGGAAGGCTCCGTTGGGCTTCCAGCCGAGCAGGCGTGCCCGCAGTGATGCAAGGACCACCATCTGGAAGCCCATGTACATGCCCATGGCGGCGAAGGAAATGATCACGGTCAGGGCGTCGCTGGAAACCTTGGATCCGATGACGATCAGGGCCGGAACCAGCCCCGCCAGGAGCAGGGCGTACGGCGGTACGTGCCGCGTTTCGCTGAAGGTGCTCAGGAGCTTGCTGCCGGGAAGGATGCCGTCCCGGGCCATCGAGTAGGCGAGGCGGGAGGTGGCTGCCTGAAGGCTCAGCACGCAGGAGAGGAAGGAGACGAGCACGACGGCCAGAACCACCTTGAAGCCGACCGGACCGAAGGCCGAGAGGAGGATATTGCCCACGGGGTCCGTGTCGGCGCCGGAGATCACGGCGGCGAAGTCGGGGACCGCGAGGATCAGGGACAGGCAGACGAACATCGCTGCGAATCCGCCGATGTAGATGGTCATCCTCATGGCCTTGGGGATGGTGCGGCCGGGGTTGGGAACCTCTTCCGCGACATCACCGCAGGCTTCAAACCCGTAGTACTGGAAGATGCCGATCAGCCCGGCGGCCGCGAAGGCCACGAAATAGCTGCTGCCTTCCCCGGCGCCGAAGGACTGGAACAGCACACTGAGGTCGTGCTGCCGGGCGGCGATCAGCAGCCACGTTCCCACAGCCAGCGCGCCGCCGAGTTCTGCCAGGAGGCCGATCATCGCAACGGTGTTCAGCACCTTGGTTCCGCCAAGATTCAGCACCGTCGCCAGCGCGATGACCACAAGGCCCGCGACGATGACGGAATTGACTGTGTTCTCCATTCCGACAAGGGTGCTGAGGAACGGTCCCGCCCCGTACGCGACGCTGGCGATGGTGGTCAGGAGTGCGACGAGGTAGACCCAGCCGTTCATCCACCCCCATTTGCGGCCCCAAAGCCTCCGCGACCAGGGATAAACACCTCCGGCCACCGGGTACGCCGCCACAACCTCGCCGAAAACTGTGGCGACGAGGAGCTGGCCGACGCCGACGATGACGAGGGACCAGAACATCGGAGGCCCCGCAATACCAAGGGAGGCTGCAAAGAGGGAGTAGATGGCCACCACCGGCGACAGGTAGGTGAACCCCAACGAGACGTTGCCCCAGAACGTCATCTCCCGCTCAAACTGCTTTTCGTACGAGTAGCCAAGGCTTGCGAGGTGTCGGGCGTCTTCGTCGCCGTCGGTCTCTGTCACCGGCTCCGTGATTGCTTCACGCATGGGACTCCTTCGAATCGGCCCCGGGTCAGTGTGAGCAGGGCCACGTTCGTAAAACCCTACTTCCAAAGGTATGGAACGGCAACACCGAATCTGGAGACCTCTCAATCCGCGCTGATGGAGGGTCCGGGTACGTCTCGGACAACGTATAAGCTATGTTTTCAATGGATTTCGCTGCGGGTTGGGTTACACTCGACGCCAGAGCAGGATGGGACGAGCCGGCTTCCGGGCGCGAGCGCGGCAGATCGGTTCGGCCACAGATCCGACCGTCGTCGACGGATTAGAATCAGTGCTGGTCCCTCTATTGCATGGAGTCGTTTTTTGGCATCGAACACCGCATTTCAAGCCCAGGTGTACCGGTCGTTGCCCGAAACCGAGCGCTCCGAAGCCATCGTCAATCGGATTTCCAAAGCTATTGCTTTGGGCCTGCTGAAGGTGGGCGAGCGGCTCCCTCCGGAAACGGCTCTTTCCGAAATGTTCGGCGTTGCTCCGTCTACTCTCCGGGAGGCGCTGGCCGATCTCCGGGACCAGGGGATCGTCACAACGCGGCGGGGGCGCCACGGCGGAACATTTATCGTCAAGCAGCCCTTTACGTCGGCCGACGTCCTGGAAAAGTGGTTTCGGGAAACCTCCATTGCGGAAATCCGGGATGTGGGAGACGAGCACGCCGCTATCGCTGCTGCCACCGTGCGGCTCGCTTGTGAACGGGCCGAGCCCCATGAAGTCAGCAGGCTTCTGGAGCTTGCGACTGCCCTTGTCATGTCGGACAAACCCGAGCTGCGCGCCCGGGCAGACAGCAGATTTCACATCGAACTGGCGGTCCTCGCCCAGTCCCCACGACTGATGAACGCCGAGATCAGGCTGCAGGCGGAAACGGTCCAGGCGCTGTGGGCGCCCGTACCGCTGACCCGCGATCCGGAACGGGTGGCGAGCGAACATCTCGCCCTGGCACGGGCGATAGCGAACGACGCGCCCGAAGAGGCCCAACGGTTGGTACTGGCGCACATTCGGCACGACATCCACCATCTCGTGGATGCCAAGCTGTCCCTTGGGTACCCGACGTCTCAGCAGGAGCGCCCGTGACCTCTCCTACCCCTGCGGTTCAGGCGGCAGCCGACATCGCTGCGTGGATGAACGCCCTCGGCCTCGACGTCCACCAGTTCGCGGCACGGACGGCAGCGCTGTGGCCGGACCGCCCAAGTCCCCTCACCATCGCTTCGAGCGACATCGCCAGGCTGGAAAGCCTGGCGAAGGAATTCCTGGAATCGCATACCTTCGTCGTGGGGGCGGGAGTTATCTTCTCAACCGAGGCGATCAAGAGCAGCGAGGGCGGGCTCGAGTGGTGGATCAGGCGGCAGGACAGCGTCGAGAAGCTTGAATTTGATCTGACGCCCGGCGGCGAGCGGTTTTATGACTACCAGAACATGCCGTTCTTCGCCGCGGCGAACCGCACTGGAGAACAGACGGCGTGGGGCCCGTATGTCGATTACCTCGGGCTGGATGAATATATTCTTACCCACTCTGCGCCCATCCTGCTCAATGGGAAGTTCGCAGGGGTGGCCGGCTGCGACATACGAATCCGCAAACTCGAAGAGATTTTCATGCCGGCCCTGCGGGCAATTCCCGGCGACGCCGCGCTCCTCAACGGAAGCGGGCGCGTCGTCGTCGGGAATTCCGGCGCCTATCTGGTCGGCGAGAGAATACGATCGACGCCAAAGGACAAGGTGCTGATTCCGATCGAAGTGCCGCATCTCGGATTCTCCCTGCTAAGCAGCCGCTGACCGCCTTTAGCCCGAAGCCGCCACCCGGTCGCGTCCGGTAAGCGCGCCAATGACGGCAGGCACCGCCTGGCGCTTGCGCTCAGGTCCAGTAGAGAAGCCGGGCACCCGGCAGGCGCCGTTCCAGTTCCTCCGTGAACCACCGGCGCATCTCCGTCATGGTCTGCTTCGGGTACATGTACTTCACTCCGCCGAACTTGGAACGCTTCTGGCTCCGCGAAGCTTCGTCCATCTCGAGCTTGGTACTTGGATACCAGCCAAGCAGCACCTCCTTGCTCGCGGGCGTGAAGCGGTGGGTGATGATTTCGGCCGTGAGATCGAGGTCGCCGATGCCGGTGACGGCCTCGGAGACGTCGTCGAGCAGTGCGCCGTACTGCTCCCGCCAGCCGGGGATGGGCATGACCGGGGCGATGGTCAGTCCCACCCGATAGCCGGCCGCCGCCACCGAACGGAGAGCGGCAAGCCGCGCGGGCATGCGCGCGGTTCCGCCTTCGAAGCGGTTTGCCACCTCTGCGGCATTGACCGAGAACCGGATCCGCGTGCGACGCCCATGATTCAGGGTCACCAGGGGAGCGACGTCGTCGAACTTCGTCGTGAACCGCAGCTGCACGTCGGACCCGAATTCGCCCGTCCCCACGCGGGCGATCGCGGCTGCGAGCGAACCGGTCACGTTCTCGATGCCGAGGGGGTCGGTGTAGCAGGACATTTCGAACGTCGTCCCCTCGTCACCGCGCTCGAGGGTCCCGCGGGTGACGGAACCCCTGCCGGCGTGGGTGCGAATTCCCTCAAGCACGTCGTCGATATTGGCGTAAACGCGGGTCACGGGCGGCCCCTGGAGGGATCCGGCGAGGTAGCAGTACTGGCAGTGGGCCGGGCAGCCCTTGGCGAGGTCGATGCGCCAGTCAGCGCTCGGCGGGATCGGCTGCGGTTTCAGGGCACTCGGCGGGGCCGCGGCCACTGCAAGCGTGTTCTTCGCGGACGCGTAGGTCTCCCGGTCGCTGGCGCGGCGGAGACCCGTCAGCGCATTTCCGGGCAGGAAGCGGATGTCGTCGACGCCGGCTCGCTCGCAACGTCTGATGATCTCGGCTGTATGCGGTAGATCGGCTGCGGACCGCGTGATCATCACGTGTTTGGGCACCCACAACCGCGTGGGAGAGATGGAGGTCAGGTCGATTTCCTGAGAAGGCATCATTACCTTGTATAACGATCTCGAGGGCGCCGATGTTCCGCGAAACCCCCGGATTTGCGCGCGGCGTGGTGGTCTGCGGCCCGGGATCGGCGGGTCAGCCCTTGGCCAGTTCCTGCGCGAGCATCACCAGGATGCCGCTGGGGCCGCGGAGGTAGGTGAGCTTGTAGATATTTCCATAGGTGGCCACGCCGCGCAGCGGGTGGCAGCCGTGCCGTGCGGCGATCTCGAGGGCCGCGTCGATGTCGTCGACCGAGAAGGCGACACGGTGCATGCCGATGTCATTGGGCAGGGTGGGCTCCGTCTCGATCGCCTCGGGGTGGAGGTACTCAAAAAGCTCGAGGCGGCCGTTGCCGTCGGGCGTCTGCAGCATGGCGATCTTGGCATGGTTGCCGTCGAGGCCGACGGCGGTGTCGGCCCACTCGCCACTGACCGTGTCGCGGCCGAGGACGGTGAGCCCGAGGTCGGTGAAGAAGGCGATCGCTGCTTCGAGGTCGCGGACCGCGATGCCGACGTTCTCGAGTTTGATGGGCATGCGCCACACGCTAGCAACGCGCGGTGGCTTCGTCACGGTGCACCCTGTGACGGGCCACCATGATGTGCGGGCGGTCAAGGAAGAGTCCGCCCTCCCCGAGCTCGAGCCGTTCGCGACAACCATCGCGCCGGTAGGGTCAGGACGCGCCCTGCTGCGAGTAGCGTCCGGTGAACGTTGATCCTCGGTTGAGCTCGGTGAATTCAAGGCCGGTGACTTCCCCGTCCTCGACGAGGTACCGGAGCTCGTAGCAGGCGCGGTAGCTCGGCGGCCAAAAGGAGCAGAACCGTCCCTTGTCATCGACGTACCACTCGCCCTGCGTCGGACGGCCGTGCTCGACGTAGACTGTCGTGCCCCGTTCATCAAACGTCTGCGTGGCCCCGTCATCGTAGAGGAAGTCCCCGGCCGTGACCGCCTCGGCAATCTCGGTTGCCGGCACCGGCTCCCGATCGGTGATTGGTCGCTTCTTCGCAAAATTCGACACTGCTACCTCCCTGATATTGAATCGGTGGAACACCCGCCCTCTTCACCCC
This sequence comes from uncultured Arthrobacter sp., assembly GCF_902805515.1. Lineage (GTDB taxonomy): Bacteria > Actinomycetota > Actinomycetes > Actinomycetales > Micrococcaceae > Arthrobacter_D. Next base: position 136,030 of record NZ_CADCTE010000001.1, read on the forward strand.
TGTCGTCGGCGACGAGACGGGACGGGCCCCCGTTGCCAAGTTTCGGCCTTCGGCTCGGAGTCGACAAGAGCCACTCGGTGGTGCGCGCAGGGTCGGGGTCGCGCCCGCCCGACCGCATCCTCCACCCGCCCGTGGTGAAGCAGCAGAACCGTGCCTTGTCATCGAGATACTGCGGGTTGACACTGTGTCCATATCCTCGCACGCTTGAATCGTTATCCCGGACCGTGGTCTCCCTATTAGAAAGCCTTTTCAGGGACCCCATATGTCACCGGAACCAGAAGCCGGGCACCCAGCGGACCCGCGGCCACGCCTCGACCACTCCATACAAGGCGCTGGCGGCATGGCCGATAAGCAGATACCACCCTCGAACATCATCGCCAACGCCCAACGGGTGTTCGAGGTGCTGAGCGCCTACCGTTACTACGACGAGGGTCTGACCTCTGAACGTGAACTAAGAAGCCGAATCGCTACCGTTCTGGCCGGGGCCGATGTTCCCCTGTTGGTCACATCCCTGGCCCACAGCACGATCGAATTTGTGAAACGGACTGCGTCGGCCCGGGGAGAGACGGTCGAACAGGTCATGGAAGCCATTGAAGATGAACTCCGTCCCTTCACCGATCCCAAGATGCCGCGCACCTGACTGCCCCCACCTTGGCCCTGTTCGCAAAAATCACTGCGGGCGCCGGTCCAAGAACCGCCGCCCGCAGTGATGATCAGCCCTATCCCTCACCGGTCGATGCCGGCTCTGATGCCAGTCGCAGGTTTCATCGGCCGCCCCCGGTGAAGGGTAAGGAGTTCTTAGGCGGCGTCCGCTACGGGCAGCCGCCCGAGGGTGCGGCCCATCCAGGAG
>NZ_CADCTE010000002.1 GCF_902805515.1 uncultured Arthrobacter sp.
ACGGGAACGCGGATGGCATACCCGTCGAGCTTGCCCTTGAGCTCGGGCAGGACCAGGCCGATGGCCTTGGCGGCCCCGGTGGAGGTCGGCACCATGTTGATGCCGGCCGCGCGCGCACGGCGCAGGTCCTTGTGCGGGCCGTCCTGGAGGTTCTGGTCCGCCGTGTAGGCGTGGACGGTGGTCATCAGTCCGCGTTCGATGCCGAAGGAGTCCTGGAGGACCTTCGCCAGCGGGCCCAGGCAGTTGGTGGTGCAGGAGGCGTTGGAGATGATGTGGTGGTTGGCCGGGTCGTAGTCGCCGTCGTTGACGCCCAGGACCACGGTGATGTCCTCGTCGGAGGCCGGGGCCGAGATCAGGACCTTCTTCGCACCGGCGTCGATGTGCTTCTGCGCGTCGGAGGCCTTGGTGAAGAACCCTGTGGATTCGATCACGATGTCGACGCCCAGGTCTGCCCAGGGCAGGTTCGCGGGGTCGCGCTCGGCCAGGACCTTGATGCGCTTGCCGTCGACCAGGAGGTCCCCGCCGTCGGCCTCGACGCTGACGCCCAGGCGTCCCGCTACGGAGTCGTACTTGAGCAGGTGGGCCAGGGCCTCGGGGCTGGTGAGGTCGTTGACCGCCACGATCTCCAGATCCGCGCCCTGATCGAGCACCGCCCTGAAGTAGTTACGGCCGATCCGGCCAAAGCCATTGATTCCAATACGGGTAGTCACTGGTTTCCATCTCCTTATTAAGTGATGCTGCCAGGGCCTTTTCGGCCGGTCCGGCAGCTGCTTGCGCTGCACGCCGTTGTGCGGGTCCGATGATCCCTTTCGGTCCATCAGGTTCTGCGGTGCTTCGGGGCGGAGGCCTGCGCCTCCGCCCCGAAGCGCGTGCCCGTCCCGCGGAGGCGGGCACAGGCGGAACGCAACCGGGCGTCAGACGCCGGGGACGACCAGGCTCGATGCGCCGGACCGGGCACGGTCAAACCGTGCCGCGACGTCGGTCCAGTTCACGATATTCCAGAAGGCCTTGACGTAATCGGCCTTGACATTGACGTAATCGAGGTAGAAAGCGTGCTCCCACATGTCGAGCATGAGCAGCGGGATGGTTCCGACCGGAACGTTGCCCTGCTGATCGTAGAGCTGCTCGATCACGATGTTGCCGCCGAGCGGCTCGTAGGCGAGGACCGCCCAGCCGGAGCCCTGAAGGCTGATGGCTGCGGCGTTGAAGTGGCTGCGGAAGGCCTCGAAGGAACCGAACGCGTCGTCGAGTGCGGCGGCCAGTTCACCGGTGGGGAGGTCCCCTCCGTCCGGTGAGAGGTTCTTCCAGAAGATCGAGTGGTTGGTGTGGCCGCCGAGGTGGAAGGCCAGGTCCTTCGACAGCTTGGGAATGTTCCCAAACTCGCCCTTCTCGCGGGCCTCCGCCAGCTGTGCCAGCGCGTCGTTGGCACCCTTGACATAGGTGGCGTGGTGTTTGCTGTGGTGCAGCTCCATAATCCGCGCGGAGATATGCGGTTCAAGGGCCGCATAATCGTAATCAAGGTCGGGCAGCATGTACTGGCTCACGAATTTCCTCCATCTAATGGTGTACCTTTCCGGGGCCGCTTCCGGGCCGGTGAGGGCCGGAGACTGACCGCCGGGGTCCCGCCGCCGAAGAGGCAGGCTTGCCCTCCCATCCTATGCAAGGATTCACTCGTCCAGCATGTCGGCGGTGACATTGGCGTCGGTTCCCGGAATCCCGATCTCCTGGGCCCGCTTGTCGGCCATGGCCAGCAGCCGGCGGATCCTGCCCGCGATGGCGTCCTTGGTCATCGGAGGGTCGGCGAGCCGGCCGAGTTCGTCGAGGCTTGCCTGCTTGTGGCCGACCCGCAGCTCCCCCGCGTACCGGAGGTGTTCCGGGACGGACTCACCGAGGATCTCCAGTGCCCGCTCCACGCGGGCGCCGGCGGCAACCGCTGCCTGCGCGGACCGGCGCAGGTTGGCGTCGTCGAAGTTCGCCAGCCGGTTTGCCGTGGCACGGACCTCCTTGCGCATCCGCCGTTCCTCCCACACCATGAGGGCGTCGTGGGCGCCCATGCGCGTGAGCAGGGCCGCAATGGTGTCACCGTCGCGGATCACCACGCGGTCCACGCCCCGCACCTCCCGCGCCTTGGCGGCGATGCCGAGGCGGCGGGCGGCACCCACGAGGGCCAGCGCGGATTCCGGGCCGGGGCAGGTCACCTCGAGGGAGGACGAGCGGCCCGGCTCGGTCAGGGACCCGTGGGCCAGGAACGCGCCGCGCCAGACGGCCTCGGCGTCAGCCGCGGAGCCGTTGACGACGGCGGAGGGCAGCCCGCGCACGGGCCTGCCCCGGGTGTCGAGCAGCCCGGTCTGGCGGGCGAGGGACTCGCCGTCGCGCACCACCCGGACCACGTACCGGTTGCCGCGGCGCAGGCCGCCGCCGGATACAACGATGATTTCGCTGTTGTGCCCGTAGACCTCGGCGATGGCCGAGCGGACCCGGCGCGCGGTCGACGCGAGGTCGACCTCCGCTTCAATCACGATCCGGCCCGAGATGATGTGCAGCCCGCCGGCGAACCGCAGCAGGGCGGACACCTCGGCCTTGCGTACCGAGGACTTTTTAACTTCGAGGTGCGAGAGCTCCTCTTTGACGTCCGCAGTCAGCGCCACCAGTTCACTCCTAGTTCTCCCCAAACATGTCTTTGTACGCCGTTGCGAGGCGAAGCGGATCATGGACGGGTTTTCCGGTTGAAGAACCCACTTTACCCAGAACGGCCCGGCCGCCCATTCCGGCGACCGCCGCCTCGAACTGCGCACGGTCCCCCACGACCGCCGGATCGGCCAGCACGACGTCCACGGTGAACTCCGGCGCGTAGCGCTTGATCACGGCAAGGTGGTCCACGGCGGTCATGCCCTGGGTCTCCTTGGTGTCATTGGTCATATTCATCGTCAGGCAGCGCTTGGCGGAGGTGCGGCAGAGCGCGTCACGGAGCTCGGGAAGCAGCAGGTGCGGCAGCACCGAGGTGTACCAGGAGCCCGGGCCGAGGATCACCCAGTCGGCCAGTTCGATCGCCTCAAGGGCGTCCTTGCAGGCCGGCGCTGCCTCCGGGAGCAGCCGGACGTTGCTGACGTTCCCGCCCTCGGCCGCGACCGCAAGCTGGGCCTGCCCCACGATGGTCTTGAGCCGCAGCCCTCCCCCGGACTCGGTGAGGATGTCCCCCTCGATGGTCAGCGGCACGCTGGCCATCGGCACGACCTTGCCGCGGGCGCCCAGCAGCGCACCGGCCCACTGCAGGCCCGCCACGGGGTCGCCAAGCAGTTCCCAGAGGGTCACGATGAGCAGGTTTCCCAGCGCGTGGTTATCGAGCGAGCCATCGACGCCGTCGGTCGAGGTGAAGCGGTGCTGCATGACGTCGCGCCAGGTGCGGCCCCAGTCCGTGTCGTCGCACAGGGCGGCAAGCGCCATCCGCAGGTCCCCGGGCGGAAGCACCCCAAGTTCCCTGCGCAGCCGGCCGGAGGACCCGCCGTCGTCGGCGACGGTGACCACGGCGGTGAGGTCCTGGGTCAGCAGGCGCAGCGCTGACAGCGAGGCGGACAGCCCGTGGCCGCCGCCGAGGGCCACCACCGAGGGCGTCTTCTCTGCCGGCTCGCCGTCGCGCCGGTTCGCCGTCGGAACCGGGATCAGGGGCAGCGGCCCCGAAAAGAGTGCCACTACTCCCGCCCCAGGTCCCGGTGGTGGGCGGCCACCTGCACCCCGGGCAGCTGGGCGAGCCGCTGGGCGATCTCCTCGGTCACCGCGACGGAGCGGTGCTTGCCTCCGGTGCAGCCGACCGCGATGGTCGCGTAGTGCTTGTTCTCGCGGCGGTAGCCGTCGAGGACCGGGATCAGGGCGTTGACGTAGCGGGTGACGAAGTCCGAGGCGCCGGCGGCGCCCAGCACGTACTCCCGCACGGGCTCATCGAGCCCGGTCTGCGGGCGCAGCTGCGGCACCCAGTGCGGATTGGGGATGAACCGGACGTCGGCCACGAAGTTCGCGTCGACGGGGAGGCCGTATTTGAAGCCGAAGCTCAGCACGTTGAGCCGCAGCACGATCGGCCCGGACTCCGAGAAGAGTTCAGTGACGGCGGTGGCCAGGGCGTGGACATTGAAGTCGGTGGTGTCCACGACGATGTCGGAGGCGTACTTCACCTCCTTGAGCACGTCCCGTTCGGCCGCGATGCCGTCGAGGATCCGGCCGTCACCCTGGAGCGGGTGGGGGCGCCTGCCCTGTTCGAACCGGCGGACCAGCTCCGCGTCGTCGGCGTCAAGGAAGAGCACGCGGTAGTTCACCCCGGCAGCGCGCAGCGCGGCGAGGGCGGCCTTGATGTCGTTGAACAGCTTCTTGCTCCGCACGTCGATCACCACGGCGAGCTTCGGGATGGACTGGGGCATGCGGGCCACCAGTTCGGTCAGCGTCCCGAGCATCTGCGGCGGGAGGTTCTCGACCACGTACCAGCCGTGGTCCTCAAGCGCGTGGGCGGCCGTGCTGCGTCCGGCACCCGACATGCCGGTGACGACCAGCAGCTCCGATTCGGTGGGTTTGACCGGGGTCAGGCTGTCAGCCTCAGTCATGGATGCGTCCGTTCCGGCGTAGGTGGTGCGGATGTGCTGCGCCGCAGGCAGCGGGCGCCGTCCTCAGCCTAGCTAAGAATCGAGGATCTCGCCCGTGGTCAGGTTCACAGCGGGAGCAGCCTCCTGCCCCGCCCCGCCGGCCAGCCCGTTCCGGATGGCTTCGGCCAGAGCCGGACCGATGCCCGGGACCTCCAGCAGGTCCTCCACCGAGGCGGCCTTCAGCTTCTTCACCGAACCGAAGTGCTTCAGCAGGGCCTTGCGTTTCGACGGGCCAAGGCCCTGGATTCCATCGAGGGCCGATTCGGTCATCGACTTCCCGCGCTTCTGGCGGTGGAAGCTGATGGCGAAGCGGTGGGCCTCGTCACGGATGCGCTGCAGGAGGAACAGTCCCTCCGATGCCCGCGGCAGGATGACGGGGAAGTCGCTGCCGGGCACCCACACCTCTTCGAGCCGCTTGGCGAGGCCGACGACGAAGACGTCGTCAATGCCGAGGTCCGCCAGCGCGCGGGAGGCCGCGGCGACCTGGGGCGGGCCGCCGTCGACGACGACCAGGTTCGGCGGGTAGGCGAACCGGTTCTTCGTCGTCGCCGTCGTGGTGTCCGCCAGCGGAACAGCCTCCGCCCCGGCAGCCGCGCCGTTGTCCGCCGGGGAACCGGCGCCTTCCCCGTCCGCCGGGGAGCCGGTGCCGGTGCCGGTGTCCTCATGCACACGGCCGGCGAGGTAGTTCCGGAACCGGCGGTAGATCACGTCGTACATCGAGGCAGTGTCGTCGCGGGCGGCGTCGCCGGTGATGGAGAAGCGGCGGTACTCCGACTTGCGCGGCAGTCCGTCCTCGACCACCACCATGGAGGCGACGACGTTCGTGCCGGAGACGTGGGAGATGTCGAAGCATTCGATGCGCATCAGCGGCTGCGGCAGCTCAAGTGCCTCCTGCAGTTCGGTCAGCGCCGCCGACCGCGTCGTGAGGTCCCCGGCGCGCCGGCTCTTGTGCAGGCGCAGGGAGTCAGCGGCGTTCTGCTGGACGGTGCCCATCAGGGTGGCCTTGTCTCCGCGCACCGGTACCCGCACGTCGACGCGGGCCCCGCGGAGCCCGCGCAGCCACTCAAGGACCTGCTCGGCGTTGCTGGGCATCACGGGCACGAGGACCTCGCGCGGAATCCGGTCGTTGCCGGCCCCGCCCTCGCCGTACACCTGCTGCAGGAGGTGCTCCACCAGGTCTGGGGTGTCCATGTCCTCAACCTTTTCCACGACCCAGCCGCGCTGGCCGCGGATGCGCCCGCCGCGCACGTGGAAGACCTGCGCCGCAGCCTCGAGCTCGTCCTCGGTCAGGGCGAAGATGTCGGCGTCGGTGTCCTCGCTGAGGACGACCGTGTTGCGTTCGAAGACCCTCCGGAGCGCGGCGATGTCGTCGCGGGTCCGTGCCGCGGCCTCGTAGTCGAGCTCGGCGACCGAGGCGGCCATCTTCGCTTCGAGTCCGGTGATGAAGCGCCTGGCCTCGCCCGACATGAACGCCACGAATTCCCCGGCGAGGGCCTTGTGGTCCTCCGGGGAGATCCGCCCGACGCAGGGCGCCGAGCACTTGTCGATGTAGCCCATCAGGCAGGGCCGGCCGGAGCGTTCGGCACGCTGGAAGACGCCGGAACTGCAGGTGCGCACGGGGAAGACCCGCAGGAGCGTATCGACGGTCTCCCGGATGGCCTTGGCGGGGTAGAAGGGCCCGAAGTACCGGGTGTCCTTCTTCTTGTCGCCGCGCATCACCTGCACGCGGGGGAACTTCTCCCCCATCGTCACCGCGAGGTAGGGGTAGGACTTGTCGTCCCGGAACATCACGTTGAAGCGAGGATTGAATTCCTTGATCCAGGTGTATTCGAGCTGGAGGGCCTCGAGTTCGCTTCCCACCACCGTCCACTCCACGCCGGCTGCGGTGTGGACCATGGCCCGGGTGCGGGGCATCAGGCCCTGCGGGTTCGCGAAGTAGGAATTGAGGCGGGAGCGCAGGTTCTTGGCCTTGCCGACGTAGATGACCCGGCCATGCTCGTCGCGGAACCGGTACACGCCGGGGTCCTGCGGTATTTCCCCCGTCTTGGGGCGGTAGCTTGCTGGGTTTGCCACAGTTCAATCCTATGTTCTTTGTCCGGGCGGCCCTGACGTTTCAGCCCTGCGCGCACCGGTCCTGCAGCGCGGGCGCACCGGACGGCACCCCCGGGGGCCCGCTATTCGGCGGGTGCGCCCTTGTTGTAGCTGGCCGAGCGCTCCTGCCCGCTGAGCGCGGCGATGGAGTCCATGATGGTGTCGGTGGCGCTGCGCCGGGCAGGCAGCGGATGGCCTGGTCCGGTCTTCTCGAAGGACAGGGGCGCGCCGATCCTCATGGTGAAGTGCTGCGGCCGGATGCCGTTGCTGCCCGCAGGCTGCAGCGCCTCGGTCCCGATCAGGCCCACCGGCACCACCGGGGCTCCGGTGGTCAGCGCCAGCCAGCCCACGCCGGTCCGTCCGCGGTAGAGCAGCCCGTCGCGGGACCGGGTGCCCTCCGGATAGATGCCGACGCCGCTGCCCTCCTCGAGCAGGTCGAGCAGGGTCTTCAGGGCCTGCACGCTGGCCGCCTGTTCGCCGCGCTGCACGGGAATGGACCCGACACCCTCGAAGAAGGAGCGCATCATCGCCCCCTTGACGCCGGTGCCGGTGAAGTACTCGGCCTTCGCGAAGAACGCCACCCGGCGCGGCATCAGGGCCTGGATGAGGACGCTGTCGAGGAAGGAGAGGTGGTTGGCCGCGACGATGAACGGACCCTCGGTGGGGACATGCCCGAGCCCTTCGACGGTGGGCCGGCAGAGGCCGGCGATGAGGCCGCGCGTGGTGCTGCGGGTGAGGTCATAGATTCCCACGCAGCACCTCCAGGAGCTTCTCCGCGCTGTCGACGACCGCGGTCGCGCCGGCCTCCTCGAGCTCGCCCGGCGCGGCGAAGCCCCAGGACACCCCCACGCAGTCAAGCCCATTATCGGCCGCCCCCAGCACGTCGTGCGAGCGGTCTCCGACCATGATTGCGCTGTCGCAGCGGCCGAAGTGTTCCGCCAGCGCCGCGGCGATGATGGGTTTCTTTCCCGGCAGTGCCGCGGCGGCACGTTCGTCCCGCGGTGCCCCGTGGACCGAGTCGAACAGGCCGATCATGCCCTGGGCCGTCAGCAGTTCCTCGGCGAGCCACTCCGGTTTCTGGGTGGCCACGGCCACCCGGGCCCCGTCCGCGCGGAGCTCACGCACGCAGTCGGCGATCCCCGGGTAGGGGCGGCTCTGGGCCATGCCGACGGAGCGGTAGCCGGCGCGGTAGGCGCCCATCACCCGGTCGATAAGGTGTTCGGGCACGCCGGCGATGTTCCGCAGCGAGGTGACCAGTGCGGGCCCCACCATGCTCGAGACCACCCGGGGGTCCGGCACCGGCAGCCCGTGTTCCCGCAGGGCCGCTTCGATGCCTCCGGTGATCGACCCGGCGGGGTCGATCAGGGTTCCGTCGAGGTCGAAGAGGACGAGCGCCTGCGAATTAGTCACCGGGCAAGTTTGCCATAAGGCACCCCGCCCGCCGCACTCCTATTCCCCGCGGGGAATGTTCAAGGGGACGCCGGGAGGATCTCCGCGAGGAAGGTGCCGGTGTGGCTCCTCTCGCTGCGCGCGACCTGTTCCGGGGTGCCGGTCGCGATGACCTCGCCGCCGCCGGAGCCACCGTCCGGCCCGAGGTCGACCACCCAGTCGGCGCTCTTGATCACATCGAGGTTGTGCTCGATCGTGATCACGGTGTTCCCCTTGTCGACCAGGCCCTGCAGCACCAGGAGGAGCTTGCGGATGTCCTCGAAGTGGAGCCCGGTGGTCGGCTCGTCGAGCACGTACACGCTGCGGCCGTTGGAACGCTTCTGCAGTTCGCTGGCGAGCTTGACGCGCTGCGCCTCGCCTCCCGAGAGGGTGGTGGCGGGCTGGCCCAGCCGGACGTAGCCGAGGCCGACCTCGACGAGCGTGTTCAGGTGCCGGGCGATCGGGCTGAACGCGGCGAAGAACTCGGCGCCCTCCTCGATCGGCATGTCGAGCACGTCGGCGATGGTCTTGCCCTTGTAGTGCACCTCGAGGGTTTCCCGGTTGTAGCGGGCGCCGTGGCAGACCTCGCAGGGCACGTAGACGTCGGGCAGGAAGTTCATCTCGATCTTCAGGGTGCCGTCACCGGAGCAGGCCTCGCAGCGCCCGCCCTTGACGTTGAAGGAGAACCGCCCGGGCAGGTAGCCGCGGACCTTCGCCTCGGTGGTCTCGGCGAAGAGCTTGCGGATGTGGTCGAACACCCCGGTGTAGGTTGCGGGGTTGGACCGGGGCGTGCGTCCGATCGGGCTCTGGTCGACGTGGATCACCTTGTCGAGGTGGTCGAGGCCATCGATGCGCTTATGCCGCCCTGCGACCTGCTTGGCGCCATTGAGCTTGTTCGCAAGGACCTTGTACAGGATGTCGTTCACAAGCGTCGACTTGCCGGAGCCGCTGACCCCGGTGACCGCGGTCAGGACGCCGAGCGGGAAGGAGACGTCGAGCTTCTTGAGGTTGTTCTCACGGGCGCCGACGACCTTCAGCTGGCGCGACTTGTCGATCTTCCGGCGCTTGGCCGGGATCTCGATCTTCCGGCGGCCCGAGAGGTAGTCGCCGGTGATGGACTTCTCATTGGTGAGCAGGTCCTTGAGCAGGCCGGAGTGGACCACCTCGCCGCCGTGTTCACCGGCACCGGGGCCGATGTCGACGACCCAGTCCGCCTCGTGGATGGTGTCCTCGTCGTGCTCCACGACGATCAGGGTGTTGCCAAGGTTGCGCAGGCGGGTCAGGGTCTCGATCAGGCGGCGGTTGTCGCGCTGGTGCAGGCCGATCGAGGGCTCGTCGAGGACGTAGAGCACGCCGACGAGGCCCGAGCCGATCTGGGTGGCAAGGCGGATCCGCTGGGCCTCTCCACCGGAGAGGGTTCCGGCGGCGCGCTCGAGGTTGAGGTACTCGAGGCCGACGTCGAGCAGGAAGGTCAGGCGGGCCTGGATCTCCTTGAGGACCTGGTTCGCGATCTGCGCCTCGCGCCCGGTCAGGACGAGGTTGTTCAGGAAGTCGCTGCAGTCGCGCATCGGCATGGCCGCCACCTGGGCGATGGACTTGCCGTTGATGAGCACCGACAGGGACGCCGGGTTCAGCCGCGCGCCGCCGCATTCGGGGCACGGGATCTGCCGCATGTATTCCTCATACCGGTCACGGGCGTGGTCCGACTCGGTTTCGAGGTGCTTGCGGTGGATGTACTGCACGGCCCCCTCGAAACCGGTGCTGTACTTGCGCTCCCGACCGAAGCGGTTGCGGTACTGCACGACCACCTTGTGGTCCTTGCCGTACAGGGCCGCCTCGCGGGCACGGTCCGGAAGCTTGCGCCATGGAACGTCCATGCTGAAGTTCAGTTCCTTCGCCAGTCCTTCGAGGAGCCGGGTCCAGTATTCGAGGGTTGCGGTGCCCAGCGACCAGGGGGCGATGGCGCCTTCGGCGAGGCTGAGGTCGGGGTTCGGGACGACGAGTTCCTCGTCCACCTCGAGCTTCGTTCCGATGCCGGTGCAGACGGGGCAGGCGCCGAACGGGTTGTTGAAGGAGAAGGACCGAGGCTCGATCTCGTCGATGGCCAGCGGGTGCTCGTTGGGGCAGGCGAGGTGCTCCGAGAACGCCCGGACCCGCTTGGCGTCGTCGTCGGGCAGGTCGACGAAGTCGGCCAGGACGCGCCCCTCGGCGAGCTTCAAGGCGGTCTCGACCGAATCGGTGAGCCGCTGGGAGATGCCCTCCTTGACGACGAGGCGGTCGATCACCACCTCGATGGTGTGCTTGAACTGCTTGCCCAGCTTCGGCGGGTCCGTCAGCTGGACGAGTTCGCCGTCGACGCGGGCGCGGGAGTAGCCCTTGGCCGAAAGCTCCTGGAAGAGGTCGACGAACTCGCCCTTCCGGCCGCGGACCACGGGCGCGAGGATCTGGAAGCGCGTTCCCTCGTCGAGTTCGAGAAGCTGGTCGACGATCTGCTGGGGTGTCTGCTTGGCCACCGGCTCGCCGCAGATGGGGCAGTGCGGGCGGCCCACGCGCGCCCACAGCAGGCGCATGTAGTCATAGATCTCGGTGATCGTGCCCACGGTCGACCGCGGATTCTTGCTCGTGGACTTCTGGTCGATCGACACGGCCGGCGAGAGGCCCTCGATGAAGTCGACGTCGGGCTTGTCCACCTGACCCAGGAACTGGCGTGCGTAGGCCGAGAGCGACTCGACGTACCGGCGCTGGCCCTCGGCGAAGATCGTGTCGAACGCGAGGGATGACTTCCCCGACCCGGAGAGCCCGGTGAACACGATGATGGCGTCCCGGGGCATGTCGAGGTCGACGTTCTTGAGGTTGTGCTCGCGCGCACCCTTTACGACGAGGCGCGACAGGTCCGGGTGCGGAATCAAGGGGTCGGAAGAGTGCTGTTCCAGGGAGTTGGCTATAGACACCGTTCCACTGTAATTCAATCCCGCTTCGAAGACATATTCGAATAGGGTTTAATTCGCGCCACACCGGTGCGACGCGCCGGACCGGTTCACGCTCGGCGCAATGCCGCCCGCAGATAGGCCACTGCCTCTTCCTCCTTGAGCCCGCTCGCCTTGACGATGCGGGCGTAATCCGCTGCCCCTTCGGCGGCCCGCCGCCGGGCCTCGTCCCCGGCCGCGGCGATCACCGTTCCGGCGCGGGATCGGGTCACCACGATCTGCGCCCGCTCCAGCTCGCGGTAGGCGCGGGCGACGGTGTTGGCCGCCACCCCCAGATGCGCCGCGAGGGTCCGCACCGGGGGCAGGCGGACGCCGACGGCGATGCGCCCGCTGTTCGCGGCCTCGACGATCTGCTGACGCAGCTGCTCATAGGGCGGATACGGGCTCGAGGGATCGAGTTCCAGCCACTCGGGTATTTCACTCTCCACTGCTGCCCCTTCCGCCGGGCGCGGCGGCCTCGAATGCGCCGCGCATGCCGAACTGCCCCGCCGGGGCCCTGTTACGTGCACAATACCGCGAACGGGGCGTTGGCTGAGGTGCTCGGCCGCTATGCGCCCCAAGGTGAAGCCCGCCCGCCTCCAAGCGGTCCGGCGGGCTCCTGTCCTAGGGTGGGTCCATGATTCTTGCCGAACTTTCCTCAGTGGTGATCCGCCGGCTCGCGGTGGGCGGAATGGACAACAACGTGTACCTGTTCACCGCCCGCGGTTCCGGCCAGCAGGTGCTGATCGATGCGGCCGACGATGCGCCCGCCATCGCCGGCCTGCTGGCGGAGGGTGCCCGGGACACCCCCGCCGCGGCACGGCTTGTCCTCGTGGCGACGACGCATTCGCACTGGGACCACGTGCGGGCGCTGGCCGCCGTCGTGGAGGCGACCGGGGCACGCACGGCCGCCGGCGCGGCCGACGCCCCCGCAATCGAGGTGCCGACCGACGTGCCCCTCGAGCACGGCGACGTCGGTTCCTTCGACGGATTCGACCTTGAAGCCATCCACCTCCGCGGACACACGCCGGGCTCCGTGGCCCTGCTGTTCCGCGACCCGCAGGGCCCGGCGCACCTTTTCACCGGCGATTCGCTCTTCCCCGGCGGGCTGGGCAACACCCAGGGCGATCCCGTCCGGTTCGCTTCGCTGTTCGCCGATGTGTTGGAGCGGGTGTTCGACTATCTCCCCGATGACACGCTCGTCCATCCCGGCCATGGGAAGGGAACGACACTGGGCGCCGAACGGCCGCACCTCGCGGAGTGGTTCGAGCGCGGCTGGTAGCGGAGCGGCCTGCCGCACGGGCTGCGGAACAGCGCACTGAATCGGTGACGGCTGTACGCGCTCCGGGCCGGAATCAGGGCTTGAGCCATTCCAGCCGGCGCGGGCTGAACCCGAACTCCTCCCGCGCGCGGCGGTTGCTTGCACCCCTCATCTTCGTCGCGTAGAACACTCCGTCCGCATCGGTCTCCTCGGTGATCGGATACTCGGCCGGTTCGGCACCTCCGGCGAAGGCGCTGAAGGCCCGCATCACGTCCCGCATGGGAAGGGGGTCGCTGTCGGTGACGTTCACGGCCCCGGTCGCCTGGGACTCGACGGCGATCCGCGCCGTAAACTCCGCCGCGTCGTCGACGTGGACGAAGGACCAGACCCCGGAACCGGAGCCGAGCACGCCCAGCTGCCCGGCCCGCGCCTGCTCACCCATGTCGCCGTCCGGCGAGTACCAGGTTCCCGGGCCGTAGTAGAACCCGTAGCGGAGGACCAGTCCGGTGGTGCCCTCGGGAAGGGACCGGATCCGGTCCTCGACCTGCACGAAGGCCCCGGCGCTTCCGTCCACCAGGGGCGGCCCGTCGGCGACGAAGGGCTCTGATTCCTCGGCGAGCCCCTCGCCGGGCCGGTAGAAGTAGGAGCCGGACTGCGCGATGAAACGTGTCGCTCCCGCGGCAAGGGCGGCCGCCTGCACATTCGCTCCCCCGCGCACCCTTACCTCGTTCGAACTGGCGAGGGTGTCGCGCATCGCCTGCGGCGAGTAGTGGCGCGGCAGTGCCGTGAGTTGGTCGATGACGACCTCGGGCCGCACGCCTGCGACCGCCCGCGTCACATCCTCAAGATCGAGCACATCCGCGATGATCGGCGTCGCGCCGTCCGCCGCGATGCGCGCGGCACCCTCGTTTCCCCGCGCAATTCCCCACACCTCATGGCCCCAGGAGACGAGGTGACGGACGATGGGACGTCCGATGGCGCCGCCGGCACCGGCCACTAGTACACGCATTTTTTTCCTCCAGTTGGACTGATTGGCGCCCGAGTGGGCGTTCCGGGATTCAGTGTCGGTCCAGCGGCAGGAGGGTGCCAATGAGATGGGACGTTCCCACCCGTTTCGTTTCACCGCCACCAGGAAGCACCGGCCGAGGGAGGCGCCGGGGGCGCCCGAGCTGTCCAGGGTGGGGAAGCCAAAGCGGCCGGTTAACGCAGTAGTCCCGGCCCCTACCCGGGACCGGGACTACTGTCTTCGTTGCGGGGACAGGATTTGAACCTGTGACCTCTGGGTTATGAGCCCAGCGAGCTACCGAACTGCTCCACCCCGCGGCGTAGTAAGAACGCTACAGCCCGGCGGTCGAATAAGCGAATCCGCCGGGGGTCCGGGCGGTCCGCCCGTCCGCGCCCTGCTGGTTCAGGGCCCTGCTGGTGCACGCTTCAGATCGGCCGCGAGGTCCCAGGGGTGCGCTCCCGCGGCGGCCGCGCCGAGCGACTCGACCACCGACCGGGTGCGCTCCTTCACCGCCTGCTCGTGGCCGGGCGTGGAACAGGATCCGGCCGGGCGGTCCGGGCCCAGCGCGCACCATCGGTAGGGGTTGGACACGATGACCGAGGGGAGCCAGGCGAGGTCGCTGACCGCCCAGTGCCCGGCCTCGTTCCGGCTGAATCGAGCGCGGACCGCAAGACCCTCGTTGTTCACGTCGTAGACCGGGGACAGCTCGGTCACCGCGTTGCCGAGCCCATAGGCGATCCAGGTGCCGTTGTACTTCTCGACCGGAAGGACCGAATGCGTGTGGTGCCCGTAGATGAAGTCGATCAGCCCGCTGTCGGCGAGCGCATGAGCCGCCTCGGTCTGCTGCGCGTTGGGCACTGAGGCGTACTCGTCCCCGGCGTGGAGGGCGGCAAGGACGACGTCGGCGCCCTGCTCCCGTGCCGTGCGGGCCTTGGCGACCATCGCCGGGACGTCGAGCAGGTCGACCCGCCACGGCTGGTCGGGTGTTCGGCCGTTGAGGGCGTAGGTGGCCTCGATGAGGGCGACCTTCGCGTCCGGCGTATCGAGGATCAGGGGCTGTTGCGCGTCCGCGGCGCTGGCATACGAGCCGGTGTGCTCGAGCCCGGCCGCATCGAGGGCGGCGAGGGTACGCAGCACCCCGGCGGGTCCGGCGTCGAGGGTGTGGTTGCTCGCCGAGGTGCAGGCGTCGTACCCGACCTCCTTGGCCGCGGTGAGGATCTGGGGCGGCACGTTGAACGTCGGGTAGCCGGCGTAGGGGCCCTCCGGGTCGGACACCGGGGTCTCCAGGTGGCACACCGCAAGGTCGCCCGACGCGAGGTACGGACGCTGGCCGGCGAGGAGTGGTTCGAAGTCGAGGGGCGTCCTGCCGGTCACCGCGGCGTCCGCTGCCGCCTGGTCCCACAGCTGGGGGTGGACCAGCATGTCCCCCGTGACGACGACGTCCAGGCAGTCGCCGCAGGCCCCCGGCGACGGGGCGGATGCGGCCGGCGGTGCAGGGGCGGCGGGAACGGCCGGCGCTTCCCGGCCTCCGGAGGCGCCGGGCAGGCAGCCGGCACAGAGCAGCGCCAGGATGGTCAGGGCGGCGGGGCCGTAGCGCGCTCTCCCTCGGGCGCGCGGTGGCTGGCTGCGTGGAATGCGGTCTCCTCGGGTGGTACGCCCATGATAGGCCTCCCCGAGGACTCAGCTGGACGCCTCCAGCGAGTATCGGAGCCACAGCACCTGATGGGGTTCGAGGCCGAGCCCGGCGGACACCGTCAGCTCCCGGCCCGAAATGAGATCGACGGCGGAACCGGGCAGGCCGGAGAGGGTCTCCGCGGTGACCTCCTGTCGGGAGTCGGCGAAGTTCGCCAGGACCAGGACCAGTGAGGGCTTCGGGCCGGGCGCACTTGGCCGCTGGTACCCCAGGACGGAGGGATTGTTGGTGCCGAAGGGCACCAGCCGGCCGCCCGCGAATTCCGGGGCGGCGGCCCGGACCCGAATCAGGCGCTGCAGGCCCGAAAAGACCGCCCCCGGCGCGGTGGCCGGATCGTCCTTCAGCGCGTACCGGGCCGCCGGGTAGGCGGGCCGCCCAACCCAGCGGCTGTCCCCGGCCTTGCCCGGGTCCTGCGTGTACCCGTAGTCGTTGAGCTGGCCCACCTCGTCCCCCAGGTAGATCAGCGGGATGCCCCCGGTGCTGAGCACGATGGCGTGGGCGAGCAGGATCCTGCCCACGGCGCCGGCGTCGCCCGCCTCCAGTCCGGCCAGCGACGCCGTCGTGCCCGAGATGCGGCAGTCCCCGGTGCGCGGGTTCTCCTGGAACGGCACACCGCGGGCGAAGCTGCCCGGGAAACGGTTGACGAAGAACGCATTGAGGAAGCGCCGGTGGTCGTACCCGCCGATGCCGAACTCTGCCGCATCCTCATCGGAGAAGGTCCAGCCGATGTCGTCGTGGCTGCGCACGTAGTTCACCCAGGCGGCGCCGGGCGGAACGGCGTGGCGGCGCTCGAGGGCCTGGGCCAGGAGGGAGACCTCCCGGGTGGCCAGGCTGTTCCAGATCAGTGCCATCTGCAGGGGGTTGTAGCTCAGCTGGCACTCCCCCGGGCTGATGTACTGCACCACCTCGTCGGGGTGCACGATCGCCTCGGACTTGAACAGCAGGGACGGCGCGGCGAGCCGGCAGACCGCGTTGAAGGCCTGGAGGAGGAGGTGCGCTTCGGGCAGGCTCTCGCAGGCCGTGCCCAGCTGCTTCCACACGAACGCCACGGCATCCATCCGCAGGACCTCCACGCCCTGGTTCGCGAGGAAGAGCATTTCCCGCGCCATCGCGCGGAAGACCGCGGGGTTGCGGTAGTTGAGGTCCCACTGGAACGAATGGAAGGTGGCCCAGACCCAGCGCCCGTCGGGCAGCGGCACGAAGGACCCGGGGTGGTCGTCCGGGAAGATTTCGCGCACAGTGCGTTCATACGCATCCGGCATCTCCCGGTCCGGGAAGATCCAGTAGTACTTCTCGAATTCCGGGTCGCCGGCGAGCGCCTTCCGGGCCCACTCGTGTTCGTTCGAGGTGTGGTTGAAGATGAAGTCCACGACGAGCGAAATGCCGTTCGCCCGCAGTTCGGCGGCGATCGAGGCGAGTTCCTCAATGGTCCCGAGAGCCGGGTTCAGCTCCCGGTAGCTGGACACCGCGTAGCCGCCGTCGGAATTCGACTCCGGCGCGAGGAACAGCGGCATGAGGTGAAGATACGTCAGGCCAAGTTCACGGAGGTACGGGATGCGCGCCCGCAGCCCGGAGAGGTCCGTGGCGTACAGATCCACGTAGCAGACCCCGCCCAGCATCCCGTTGGACTGGAACCAGTCCGGTGCCGTGGCCCGGGCGGCGTCGAGCGCCTTGAGCCCGGCGGGCCGCTGCTGCCACGACCCGGCCGCCTCCACCGCCAGCAGCACCAGCTCGTCGTCAGCACCGCCGCCGTAGATCCGGCGGAAGAGGGACCGCAGGCGGGGGAATTCGCTGCGGAACCGCGCCTCGAAGGAGTCCCAGTCGGCGTCCAGGGTCCCCGCACGCCGGGCCGCCAGGACCTCCGCGGGGATGGACTCTTCTCCGAGGTGCTTCTGGAAAACCATGGGCACAGCCTATTGCAGGCGCACCGACCGCAGGGCCGGAGGCCGAGGCACACCTGGCGCCGCCTTGACGGGCACCCGGGGGCGTGCCTGCGCGGGCGCCGTCCTGCACCCCGTGCGGGTGCCGGGACCCCGTTCCCGCCGATCTCCACGGCACACCGGGAAAGGACCCCTCCGTCCGCCGGGCGGCGCTAGGGTGAAGCATGCAATTTCGACCGCCCTTGCTGCGTTCCGCCGTCCTCGGTGGAGCGCTCCTGCTCGCCGTCGGCTGCGGTACGCCCGGGGCTCCCATCGCCTGCACCGAAATCGGAGCCGAGGATGGTGTAGCGGTGATCGTGGCCGCCGAACGCGCCCGCGGGGTGAGCGGGCTTGCGCTCGAGGTCTGCTGGGAGGGCCGGTGCAGGGAACCGGAACTGAGGTTGGAGGCAGGATCAACGACTGTGGATCTGGGCTGCAGCCCCGATGGGACGTGCAGCGGCTCGGCCAGCCCGGACGGCACGCTTGTCGGGTTCGCTCCGCTCGATCTTCCAGAAGGTGAGGTCGAGGTGAGGGCGGCCGTGACGGGCCCGGACGGTCACGCCGGGGAGCCCGACTCGGTCCGCGCCACAGCGGAGGTGGTCCGCCCCAACGGCCCGCGGTGCCCCGGAGAGGCGCACCAGCTCGCTCTCACGCTCGACAGCGACGGCCTTTCACCGCGCTGACCGCTCCGGGATGGAACCTCCCTACGGCATTACCTCCTGTTGCGCGGCCTCGGCCAGTGACCGGAGCACGCGCCGGTCCTCATCGGTGAACTCCCTCGGATTCTGGTCGATGACGCAGAGCGTGCCGATGGTCCACCCGCCCGGGCCCAGCAGCGGGTGCCCTGCGTAGAAGCGGATGTGCGGTTCGCCGACGACGAGCGGGCTCGATCGAAACCGGTCGTCGGTCAGCGTGTCGCACACCACCATGGGCCCGGCACTGCGGATCGTCTGGTTGCAGAATGTGCTCTCCCGCTCAAGGTTCTGGCCGAGCGCGCCGATGACCGACTTGAGGAACTGCCGGTGCTCGGCGATCAGTGCCACGATCGACGAGGAGACTCCAAAATATTCACGTGCGCGCCGGGTGATCCGGTCAAAGCGCTCCTCCGGGGGTGAATCGAGCAGGCCCGTCTCCCGCAGGGCCCGCATCCGCTGGGCTTCGGCCTGCTCGGCCGAGAGGAAGACGGCCCCCGCCGCGCCGAGCGAGTCGACGGGGTCGCCGGTACCTGCCCCTGCTGCGCTGCCCGTCCCGCTGGAGGGGTCCGCCCACCCACCCGGGCCGAGACCGGGCGCTTCACGGCCGGCCTCCGCCAATGCCTCTCGCAGTGTCTGGGAGAGGATGTCCCGTTCGAGTGACGGAATCATCTGGAGCCCCTGCAGATACGCGTCGATCTCGATCTGGGCGAGTGAGCCTCCGACGGCGAAATAGCGGATCCACACCTCCTCGGCGTCGAGTCCCGACTCGGAGGCCGCACGCGACGCCAGCTCTCGCTGCCTCTGCTCATCCACCGGGAACCTCGAATGTGTGTGCGGGCCCGGCCGCGGTGCCGGCCCCTGGAAACCGGTCCCCGCATTCAGGACCGAGGACCGGTCGACGGCCCACGACCGAGGCTATGCCACGGGCGGGTTGCAGAAAAGCCAAAGTTCCACCGGTCGGGAGCCGGAAAAAATGCTTCAGGCACCGGTCCCGATGAGCTAAATGGGGACTCCTAGCCCTAAGCTGATCCAATGCGGAAAGATGTGGGAAGTGATTCGGTGGCGCGCCAGCTCCAGCAGCTCATTCTTGAGTCCGGGAATGTCGAATTGTTCCTTGAGGCGTTCGCCTCCCACACCTCGACCATCCTCGAGCCCGGGGTCAAAACCCACTGCGGCATCACGCTGAAACGCAACGACCGTGCCACCACTGTGGCCAGCAGCAGCGTCGCAGCAACCGAGCTCGACGAGGTCCAGTATGGCTACGGGGACGGGCCTTGCCTGACCGCGATCCGGACCGGCGAGACCGCCGTCGTGCAGGATGCGCGGACCGATCCCAGGTGGCCCGAATACCTCGACGCGATCGAGGACCGCGGCTTCTATTCGGTCCTCGGGGTACCCCTGATGACCGGTGGTGACGGCGGCGCCGCGGTGAACCTGTACGCCGAGGAGCCCGGTGTGTTCACTCCCGACATCGTGGGCCGGGTGGAGGAGTACGCGGCCGAAGCGGCAAGCACCCTTGAACTCGCCCTGCAGCTGGCCGCACACAAGGACGCGGCCGCCAACCTGCAGGCGGCAATGGAGTCACGCACGAACATCGACATCGCGGTCGGCATCATCATTGCCCAAAACCGCTGCACCCAGGAGGAGGCCATCCAGATCCTCCGACGGGCCTCAAGCCACCAGAACGTCAAGCTCCGCGTCCTCGCCGAACAGCTGGTGCAGTCGGTCGCCACGGCACCTGCCACCACCCACTTCACCAACTAGGCCCGCGCCGGTCTGGCGCTGATGCCATGCCTGCGCCTTCCGAAAGCGACCCCGTGCCCCTGCCGCGTCCCGTCACCGCCGCGCTCGGCCACGCCCCGGGGCTCCTCGTCATGGCGGCCGCGGTTGCCCTCGCCGTCCTTCTGGCGAACCTCCAGGGATTCGCCGGCGCGCTGGTCATCGCCCTCGGCCTGGGCCTGCTCGTACGGAACAGCGGACTCTTCCACCCGCGACTGAAGCCGGGCATCCGCGCGGCCACCAAGCGCTTCCTCCGCCTGGGGGTGGTGGTGCTGGGCCTACAGCTTTCCCTCCCGGAGATCGTGGGCCTTGGCCTGCCGGTGCTCGGGCTCATCGTCGCCTCTGTGTTCGTCAGCTTCTTCCTCACCCGGTACATCGGCGAGCGCCTGGGCCTGAGCCGCGCCGCGTCCACCCTGATGGCCGCCGGGTTCTCCATCTGCGGCGCATCTGCGATCGCCGGCATGCAGAGCATCGTGGACGCTGACGACGACGAGGTGGCCAGTGCCGTGGCCATGGTGACGCTGTATGGTTCCGCGGTGATCCTTGGACTTCCGGTGGTGGGTGGTCTCCTGGGGCTGTCCCAGGAGACCTTTGGCCTGTGGTCCGGCCTGGCCGTGCACGAGGTGGCCCAGGTGGTGGCAACCGCCAGCACCGCCGGCGCTGCGGCCCTGGCGGTGGCCACGGTCGTGAAGCTCGGCCGGGTTGTCCTCCTGGCGCCGGTGGCCGCGCTGGTCTCCTTCGGGATCAGCCGCTCGAAGGAACATTCACGCGCGGCCGGCACCGGCTCGACGCCGGCCGTACCCCTCTTCGTCGTCGGGTTCCTGGTGCTGGTCCTCGTCCGTTCCACCGGCCTCGTCCCGGCCCCGGTGCTGCAGGGCGCCTCGGTCACGGCGACGCTCCTGCTGGCGGCTGCGATGTTCGGCCTCGGCGCCGGGATCCACATTCCCCAACTTGCGCGCACCGGCGGGCGCAGTCTGATCCTCGGTGGCATCTCAACGGTTTTCCTTGGGTCGGTCACCCTCGCCGGCGCCGTCCTGGTTACCGCGTAGGAGCCCCGCGCTGCCGGGATCGGCCCCGGGGGCCGGCGGGCCGCCCTCCGGGCGTCAGAAGCCTGTCTGGTAGCCCCGCAGACTGGTGTCGTTCGGGTTGACGGGCCGGTCCTCGGCCGGGAGCGTGTGGTCGTCGTGCCGGTCGGAATAGGTGCGGGGCCTTCTCACGGCGGCACGCCGGCGGCCGGCGATCAGGGCCGCTGCCCCTGCCAGCAGGGCGGCGGCTCCGAGGCCGAGAAGGGTCAGGGCTTCCGCCCCACCGCCGTCTCCGCCGTACGTGGCCCGGTTGAAGGCATCGATGCCCGGCACCAGCAGGGCCGCCGCAAGGACGAGGAGGGCGGCCCCCGCTCCGGTGAGCCTCTGCCCGGGTTGAGCCGCCCGTCTGCTGCTGGTCATCGGTTCCCCCCTCGCGGCGGGCCGTTGAGACCCTGCCTGCGCCCAATGTACCTCCGAAAGGGCGGCCCGGACAGGGCGGCCCGGCAGTCCCCCTCCCGTGGCACAGCCACGTGGAACTTCGGCCCCCCGGGCCGTGCCCGGCCCGACCGCGCTGGAGGCTCGCACTCGTGGGCGCCACGCGGGTGATCCCCTTACGGGCGCTCCCGCGTCCCTAACCTGACAGCGCCGCAAGGAGCTCCCGCTCCTCGTCACGGGTGAGTCCCGCCCGCCGGGGGCTGTCGGGCCCCTGGGCCTCCTCCCACTCCAGGGCCGCCTTCAGTGTTTCCTCGAGGGGGCGCAGCACGAGGCCCGCGTCCAGCGCGCGCTGGTTGGACCGGGCGTTCATCCCCTGCCAGTCCGGATCGCTGAGCCACAGGGGCAGCGAACGGGGGCCTGCCCATTCGCCCACGCCCCGGGCGTGCAGCCACTGCGCGTCCGCCGTCACCACCGGTCCGTCGTGCCCGGCGACCCGGCGGGCCGCGGCGAGATGGTCGGCCAAGGACCTGCTATGCCCCATGGCGTTGTACACCCCGCCGCGCTGCTCCTGGCAGCAGGTCACCACCCACGCCGCGAGGTCCCGGACGTCGATGACCTGCGTGGGCAGATCCGGCGCTTCCGGGACCAGCACCGACCCGCCGGGACCGGAGGGGTGCGCAAACCGCAGCGGCCAGTACCCGGTGCGGCCGGACCCGTCGCCGGGTCCCCCAATGAGTCCGGCGCGGGCGATCATGCTGCGTGCGGGGCCGAAGGCCTCCACCACGGCCTGCTCACAAGCCACCTTGGCCGGCCCATAGGTCTCCAGAGTGTCCATAACGTCGGAGCCAAGGGGCGGCAGGAGGGGCGCGTCCTCGTCCTGACCGGGCGGACCCTGATCCGCATAGGCGCTGCCCGAGGAGATGAAGAGGTAGTAGCCGGCGTCCCGGAGATCCCGGACCGCACGCCGGACCTGGCCGGGCTGCCGGGAGACGTCCACGACGGCATCCCAGCGGCCTTCGGCGACCCGGCGGAGCCCTTCATCGTCGTCGCGGTCGACCTCCACGAAGGACGCCCCGCCGGGAACCGCTCCCGAGCGTCCCCTCGCGGCACAGGTCACCTCATGGCCGCGCTCCACCGCGTGCCGTGCAATCTCATGGCCGAGCCAGGCGGTACCCCCAAGGACAAGTAGTTTCATTAGGCCATCAAATCAGCTTCACCGCTCCGGCGGAAGGCCGGCTCACCAGGACGTGCTGTAGGGCTCCGACCAGAGAATCGCCGTCAGGGTGACGCCCTTGAACCAGGCGGTGTACATCGCGTCAAGTTCCTCGGGATCCGACGTCCCTTCGGCGAGGAACGGGCGCATCGTCGCGGTCAGGGGGACGATGAACCCGATCAGGTACCGCATCCTGATCTCGGCTGCCGGAGACTCCACCGCATCGGTGAGGTTCTTCTTCGCCGAGGTGTGGCGCAGGCCCACTTCGTGCTGGTAGTTCAGCCAGTCCTGATCGTGCTCGCGTGAACAAAGGTCGACGACCCAGACCTTGAAGCGCTCGCGCACCGCTGAAAGGTAGTCCGCATCGGGGTTCCCGTCGGCGCCGGCAAAGCTCTCAATGAGGAACGGGTGGTCGCCGACGTAGCCGTACCAGACGTCGAGGATCTTGTCGGTGCGCGGCTCAAGGATCGGCCGGGCCCGAAGCAGTGCCTGCCGGTCGGCGTCCGTCCACAGGATGGTTTCTTCGATCTTCCGGAGGTCGTCGAGCGAAACGGGGCTGGTTTCCAGATCCGCATTGCCATAGGTGTAACCGCGGGGTCCGTTCATGGCGGCCCTTCCTGAGTAGCGGGGAGGCCGGTCAGCGGCGGTGGCCTGCGTGGAATGGGGACCGGCCGGGGGTGCGTGCCCGACGCGGCCGGGCGGGTCGTGCACCTCCGCGGGGGCCTCCCGCTGGGGATGCAACCTACGTCTCCGGCCGGGCTGAACTTCGCACAGGTGGAGGGGCGCGTATGCAGTGGTCTGCGCGTCGGCGCTGACGGCCCTCGTAGTCTAAATTCGCGCTGGGTGGAAATCAAAGAATGACAGGGCGTCGGAGCCGGCCCGCAGCCGCTCAGGTGCCGAACCGGTCCAGCGCGACGCGGTAGTGGGCCCAGTACCGGGGACCGGCGGGCAGCAGCGGAAGTGTGCGCCGGCTTGCCCACTGGAGGGCGCGCAGCGCGGTCCGGTCGCGGCGCCGCCATGGAAGGCCGTAGGCGTCCCGCAGGGCAGGCGGGAGCACTCCGGCCGCAAGCACCGAGGCTGCCGCCCGAGCCGGTGGTGCCAGGATCGGCGGGTCGGGCGCAAGGATCTGCCGTGCGAGGGCCGAGGCCGTCGGCCCAACGCGCAGGACATCGCGGACCTGGCCGTCGACGTAGCGCGCCAACCCGGGATAGTCCTCCGGGAGCAGCCGGGCGGGGATGCCGAACTGGTGCGCCAGTCCGGTCATGTCGCGGTAGTACGCGTCGCGTTCGGCGTCCGGGACCGGGCGGGCGAAGCCGTCCGTGACGGTGACCGCCGTCCAGACGAGCGTCGCGAACACCCAGAGTGCCAGCTCCGGATCGTCCGCGCGGTAGGGCGTTCCTGCCGGCAGTGACCCGTCCGACCGGGGCAAGGTTCCGTGCACCGGGCGGTGCCGGCGCTGGACGTGCCGGGCAGCGGCGCGTACCTGGTCCTGGTCGCCGAAGGTAATGGTCAGGACGGCATCCAGGGTGCCCCGCAGCCGGCGCAGCGGGTCGGAGGAAAAACTGCTGTGGGCCCGAACCCCTTCCGCGACCAGCGGGTGTGCCAGCTGCAGCAGGAGCGCGGCCGGGCCCGCGGCGAGCAGGATCCGTTCCCTGCCGATCCGCCACGCCGCCGACGCCGGGCCGAAGAGGCCCGGGTCCCCGGGGTGCCCCGGCGGCGGGGCCGGCGGGAAGAACGCGTCAAGCCTCGGCATCGAGTCCCCCTGGGCAGGAGACACCGCGGCGCGGGGCGGGCGTCCCGGCCCCGGTCACTGACCTTCTGCCTGCTTGGTGGCGGCATCCACGGGCGCGGAGGTGTCCGGTACTCCCGGAACCCCGGCGTCGTCGTCGACCCACTCCAGCAGGTCACCGGGCTGGCAGCCGAGCACCCTGCACATGGCCTCCAGGGTGGTGAAGCGAACCGCCTTGGCCCGCCCGTTCTTCAGCACCGCCACATTCGCCGGCGTCAGGCCGATCCTTTCGGCAAACTCGCCCACGCTCATCTTCCGCTTCGCCAGTTCCACATCGATCCGCACCACAATGGCCATCAAATCACCTCGTCCAGCTCGGTGCGAAGCTTCCGCGCTTCAACGTCCCGGTCCACGGCCTGGGCAAGCAGTGCCCGCAGCACCAGCACGATGAGGGCCACGGCGGCGATCATGACCGCCACTCCCCCGATCAGCAGGACCACTCCGGGTGCGACCGCCTCGCCGGGAGCGAGGGCGACGCCCAGCCCGAAGGTGAGCAACGATGCCGCCGTGAAGGCGCCGATGACGATGTCGACGAGCCGGAAGGCGCTTGAGGAGAACACGGTCCCCCGCCTCACCATCGTCAGCAGCCCCCACACACAGACCATCGCCGTCTGAAGGGCGAGGATGATCAGCACCGTGAGGACGACAAGTGGAGTGCGGATCGCTGCCACGTCGGGGTCGGCCTCGCGCAGGTCCACCCCGAGCAGGGGAACCATCACAATCTGAACGAACAACGAGCCTGCGAACATCATTCCAAGCACGACGCGCAATGCAATGACCGTTAGATTTCCCATTTTCTCTCCCTTAGCCGTTCAACACTCTAAAGTTATCGACTTTCAATAGAAACTGCAAGAGATACGATAGTTGGCTAACTAGAAGTGATGCCGGTTGATCCAGTCCCCCTCGGAGGTCAGGTCGGTGCCCGGCTCTACGTTCAGGGCCTCGAGGACGGGCTCGGCCAGCACCTCGTCGATGAAGGCGCGCGTCCCGCAGACGATCGTGGAGTCGAAGTCGATCTCCGAACCGACGAACCAGGCCCGGTCGCCGGGCCAGATCAGCTGGGGCATGGGACCTGGGATGCCACCGAACCAGCCAATGCCTGCCCGCAGCGGCCAGGTGGGGTCGGCCAGTTCGTCAGCGGTGGCGTCGAGCAGGATGTAGCGCCGGCCGGGCAGCTCCAGGTACGGACCCCCTGCCAGGGCAAGGGCGACCGCGGGGTCGACCGCCGCGGCGTAGGCGGACCCCGCCTCGTCGCGGGCAGCCCTCCGCTCCCCGTGTGAAGCGCCTGCCGGGGTGAAGGGCATCAGCTCCGCACCGGCCACGTCCCAGCCGGACCACAGCCCGAGGGTGAGCGGCGCAGCAGTGGTGGTCGCCCCGCGTGCCACTGTCAGCAGGACCGCCAGGAGCTCCGGCTCAAGGTGCCCGGGGGCGGGCGCGTCGAGGTCCCACCCGCTCGACAGCCGAAGGGTGATATCGGTGGCACCTGCGATCCCGGCCCACTGCACCTGCGGGTGGATGACCGCCCCCGTGTGCGCCGCGGCCCGTGCCCAGGACCATCGGGTGGGCCCGCCAGGAAGTCCCGCACCGGGGCCCGTGTCCACCCCGAGCCCCGGCGGTGTGGCCCGGGGCGGGTGGAGCACCCGCGCGTATGCCTCGAAACCGGTGGGCACCACACTGCCGACCGAGCCGGCGCGTCCTGTCAGCCGGGGACCGATCCAGCCCCCGCGCCCCGTTTCCCCCGACCACCGCATAGGGAGATGGTGCCATACCGATGCATACTGCCCGCTGCGGGCACGGGCCGGGTTTTCTCCACGCCAATCACGTAACACGTCTATCGAAGTAGAACGACCTGTCTGTATAGTGGACACCAGAACGCAGCTCAGAATTTCCCTGCCGTTTACTGAGGGTCTCACTGCTGAAGGATTTCCCATGGGTGCCACCGGCTTCCACAGAGCACCGCAGCTTCCAGAGCGCTGCGGGCCCGGCCCGCTCCCCCGCACTACGGCCGTCCGGACGGGCACGGCACGACCATGAAAGCCCTCTATTCCTGGGTGGACGCGTCCGCGGTGCTGTTCGACCTCGATGGCGTCCTCACCCCTACGGCCGAGGTTCACGAGACCGCCTGGCGTGAGTTGTTCGAGGGGTACCTGGCCCACTGGCCCGAACGCCGGCCCTACAGCGGCAGCGACTACTTCGACCATATCGACGGAAAGCCACGCTTCGACGGGGTGCGCGACTTCCTCGCCTCCCGCAGCATCGTCCTCCCAGAGGGCCCGCCCGACGACGACCCGGCGAGCAACACCGTCTCCTGGCTCGGCAACCGCAAGAACCGGCTGTTCAACGACATCGTCGCCTCGCGTGGGGTGCGCCCCTTCAGCGGATCGGTGCGTTTCGTCCGAGCAGCCCAGCAGCGCGGCCTGCGGCTCGCGGTGGTTTCCTCCTCGCGGAACGCCGCCGCAGTGCTCCGGGCCGCCGGACTCGAGGAATATTTCCCGGTCGTCGTCGACGGTACGGTCGCGGCAGGGGCAGGGCTCCCGGGCAAGCCCGATCCTGCCACCTTCGAATACGCCGCCTCACTTCTGGGGCTGCCCGCGGCGTCCTGCATTGTGGTCGAGGACGCCGTCTCCGGCGTCCGCGCCGGAAGCGCAGGCCGCTTCCATTCGGTAATCGGCGTCGAACGCGGAGCCGGCAGGCAGAACCTGCTCGACGCCGGCGCCACCCTGGTGGTTGATGACCTTGACCAACTCCTCTAGCACCCCGCTCCTCCGCCCACCCCTCACGAAGGGCTGCCGATCATGGCACTGATCAACGCCGACCGCGACCGTTTTCCCTGCCACCCCTGGCAGTTGGTGGAGACCTGCTTCACGCCGGGTAATACCGGCGCGGTCGAGACGATTTTCGCCATCGGCAACGGTTTCCTCGGTGTCCGGGGAGCCCACTGGTCACCTGCGGACGCGGAGCTGCCCGGCAGCTTCATCAACGGTTTCCATGAGACCTGGGACATCCAGCACGCGGAGAATGCCTTCGGTTTCGCCCGCACCGGGCAACGCATCCTGTACGTACCGGACGCCAACAACTTCACGGTCGTCATCGACGGCGAAACGCTCACCCTCGCCGGCTCGGCCGTCGTCGATTACCGGCGCACCATCGACTTCACCACCGGCCTGTACGAGTGCCGGGTGACCTGGGCGTGCCGGTCCGGGGCCACGGTCACCACGGTGGAGCGCCGGGCCGTGGGGCAGCAGACGCGCGGCGGCCTGGCCATCACCCTCGAGCTGATGACGGACAGGCAGGTCTCGGTCGATATCACCTCCTCCATCGTGAACCGGCAGGACCAGCCGGCTGAGGATCATTCCAGCCACGATCCACGCCGCTCGGGCCGGCACGCCGAACGGGTGCTGCTGCCCCTGCGGCTTGAGGGAAGCAACGGCTCGCTCCGGCTCGCCTGGGAGACCTCCGAGTCCAAGCAGAAAATCGGCGTCGCCGTCGATCACCGGATCTCCGGCCCCCAGCAGCCCTTCACCACCCAGGCCGACCAGGACGAAAGCGTCGTCCGGTACGTGCTGGCGGTCGATGAAGGCGCTCCCCTGCTGCTCGAAAAGAGCGTCGCCTACGCCTTCACCACCGCCGGTGAAGGGTCCGACATCCAGGAGGCGGCCGAAGCGGCCCTGAAACCCACCGCGGCGATCTTCGCCGAGAGCGCGGAGCACTACCGGCGTTACTGGTCGACCGCCGATATCCGCATCGGAGGCCAGGAAGAACTCCAGCAGGCCGTGCGGTGGAACCTGTTCCAGCTGGAGCAGGGCACGGCGCAGGCGGGAGTCGCGGGAATCCCGGCCAAGGGAGTCAGCGGCTCGGGCTACCAGGGCCACTATTTCTGGGACCAGGAGATCTACCTCCTTCCCTTCCTCACCTATTCGAACCCCCGGGGCGCGCGGCGGGTGCTTGAGTTCCGCCACGCACTCCTTCCCGAAGCCCGGATGCGCGCCGACGAGCTGAACGTCGACGGAGCGCTGTTCCCCTGGCGCACCATCAACGGACTGGAGGCCAGCGCCTACTACGCGTCCGGCACGGCCCAGTTCCACATCGGCGCCGCGATCGCCTTTGCTGCGAACCGGTACAGCTGGGCGAGCGGCGATACCGCCTTCCGTCAGTCCGAGGGCGCCGACCTGATCATCGAGACGGCGCGGATGTGGATGTCCCTTGGCTTCTTCGGCAAGCGCGGAGCCTTCCACATCCACGGCGTCACCGGTCCGGACGAGTACACGGCAGTGGTCAACGACAACCTGTATACGAACGTCATGGCCCGGTTCAACCTCCGCGCCGCCGCGGCCCTTCAGCACCCGGGCGTCGACGAAGGCGAACGGGACCTGTGGCTGCAGGCCGCTGCGCGCATGCAGATGCCTTACGACGACACCCTCGAGGTGTACTCCCAGGACGCCGACTTCATGACCCTCGAACCGTGGGACTGGTCCACGCCCCGCTCGCAGTACCCGCTGCTGCTCCACTTCCACCCGCTGGTGATCTACCGGCACCAGGTGCTCAAGCAGGCGGACACCGTGCTGGCCATGTTCCTCCAGTGGCAGGACTTCACCGCCGCGGAAAAGCAGCGCGCGTTCGACTTCTACGATCCGCTCACCACCGGGGACTCCACGCTTTCGCCCTGTGTCCAGGGCATTATGGCCGCGGAGGTCGGCTACGGCGACGTCGCACTGGCCCACTTCACCGACGCCGCCTTCATCGACCTTGACGACTCCCATGCGAACACCATCGACGGCGTCCACATCGCCGCCGCCGGCGGGGTGTGGCTGTCGCTGGTCAATGGCTTTGCCGGTTTCCGCGACCAGGGGCCGGTGCCCTACTTCGACCCGCGGCTGCCAGCGGCGTGGACCTCCCTGGAGTTCCATCTGAAGCTCCGCGGCGGCACGCTGCAGGTCGCACTGGCCCGGGGATCGATCACCCTGAGCTTCGACGGCGACGGCCCCCTCGACGTCCAGGTGCGGGACGAACTGGTCTCCGTGGGCGCCCGGGAGGTCACGGTGATGCTGCCGGCCCGGGAGGCGCCGGTGCCGTCGGTGTTCCGCAGCAGCTTCGCGACCGCAGGCATGCCCATCGTGCAGGCACGCCCCACCGGTCAGCGGGCGGTGCCGACCGGTCAGCAGGCCCCGTCTGCCGATCAGCGGGCGGCCCACTGAGGCAGAAATCAGGGGCTCCCGGGCGCCGGGGCACGTACAATCGCAGATAGGAGCGAAAGCGGCCCGCCCGGCCGCGGACCGGACCGTCCGTGAAGCCCGCCAGCCGCCGCCGCTCCCCCTCCACGGGTTAGGAAATGCCATGGCAATGCAGGCGGAGCTCGAGGAGCCCCGCGAACGGATCCTTTCGGCGGCGTACCGGCTCTTTATGCAGCGCGGCATCCGGGACGTGGGCGTCAACGAGCTGATCCGTGAGGCGGGCATCGCCAAGGCGACCTTCTACTACCACTTTCAGTCGAAGGACGACCTGGTCCTCGCCTTCCTCGCCCGCCGGGAGGAGGTCTTCACCGACGGTTATCTCGTTGCGGAATCCACCAGGCGGGGGAACACCCCCGAGGAGCGCCTGCTCGCCATCTTCGACGTCCTCGACGAGTGGTTCCACCGGCCGGATTATGAATCCTGTTCCTACATCAAGGTCCTGTTCGAGCTGGGTTACAGCCACCCGCTGGGCCGCGCCAGCGCCGAGTACCTGACGAAGATGCGGGTGGGCGTCCAGACCCTCGCGGGAGAGGCCGGACTGACCGACCCCGAGGGCTTCGCCCATGCCTGGGTGCTGCTGATGAAGGGCGCCATCGTGGCGGCCGCCGAGTCCGACCCCCGCGCCGCCCAACGGGCCATGCCGCTGGCCCGGTGGCTGATCGACCAGCACCAGCTGGCCGTCCGCGTCTGAGCGGAAACGCACCTCCGGCGGCCCGAACGGGCGCCGTGACGACGCACGGTGCCCTAGCGACGGCACCCGGGCGAATGTATAGTAAGCATACTGACGAATCGTTACCGGTTCGTCACCGCCCGTTCCAATCGAAGGAGACACGATGAGCACGAAGGTCGAAAAGCGCATCCTGGTGAACGTGCCGGTGAGCACCGCCTACAACCAGTGGACCCAGTTTGAGGACTTCCCCCAGTTCATGGGCGGCATCAAGAGTGTGACGCAGCTGAGCGACGACCGCCTCGAATGGGTGGCCGAGATCGGCGGAATCCGCCGCCAGTGGGAGGCGAGGATCCTGGAGCAGGTGCCGGACCGCAAGGTCTCCTGGGCGGCTACCGAGGGCGCCACCAACGCCGGTTCGGTCACCTTTGAGGACCTCGGAGGCAGCCAGACCTCCGTCACCCTGTTCCT
Source organism: uncultured Arthrobacter sp. (assembly GCF_902805515.1). GTDB lineage: Bacteria > Actinomycetota > Actinomycetes > Actinomycetales > Micrococcaceae > Arthrobacter_D. The sequence continues at coordinate 30,298 of NZ_CADCTE010000002.1, forward strand.
CGAGTACGAGCCCGAGGGAGTCGTGGAGAAGGTCGGCGACAAGCTGAACGTCGTCGAGAAGCAGGCCGAAGGCGACCTCGAGCGGTTCAAGGCCTTCATCGAGTCCGAAGGCTATGCCAGCGGCGCCTGGCGCGGTTCGGTCAATGAAGGCGGTGCCGTCGGCACCCCCGGCGTCGAGCACGCGGCCGAATCCCGCGGCGACTCCGGCAAGGCCGGTGTTTCGGGCAAGGTGGTGGCCGGAGCCGTCGGCCTGGCCGCCGCTGCCGCGGTCGGTGCTGCCGCCGCCGGGCGCAGCAAGGACACCGAAACGGAGGTGGACGAGACGATCACCCCGGTCACCCCGGTCACTACCACTCCCGTTACCGAGACCGTGGCCGCTCCGACCGGCGTGACCTCCGACGAGGTCGCCGACCGGGACGTCTCAACGCCCTTCGACCAGACCAACGGCCTGGCCGATGTCGGCGGCGAATCCGACGGGACCGCGCAGAGCGACACCACGAGTGCGGCGGACCGCCTTACGGACCGCGGCACCGATCCGCTCCGCGGCGACGACCCGCTCCGCGGCGACGACCCGCTCCGCGGCGACGACCCGCTCCGTGGCAACGGGCCGGTCCGCTGACCGGAGCTCCCGCCCTCCGAAAGGAGACACAAGAAGCCCGCGGCCGTCCGGCCGCGGGCTTCTTGTGTCCGCGGCCCCGCACCGCCTAGGCTGGCGCCACGTCGACCCCTGAGAAAGCGCGGACGCACACGCCATGGCAGAGAACAAGACCCAGCCGGCCCGCACGGATCCGGCCGCGTTCCTTGAGGGCGTCCCGAACGCCTCCCGCCGGCGCGACGGACAGGCACTGCTGGCCCTCATGCAGGAGGTGACCGGCGCCCCTCCCGTCGTGTGGGGGCCCTCGATGGTCGGCTTCGGCAGGTACTCCTACCGCTATGCCTCGGGACGCGAGGGGAACGCGCTCGCCGTCGGGTTTTCACCGCGCAGCTCGGCCCTGGTCCTCTACGGGCTGACCGTTGCACCGGAAGCGGCCGGGCTCCTGGAGCGGCTCGGCCCGCACCGCACCAGCGTCGCGTGCCTCTACGTCTCCTCGCTGGCCAAGGTCGACATGGGCGTCCTTGAGGAACTGATCCGGGTTGGATACACACACATGACCACCACCGATTTCACCGTCCCGCCGGCCTGAGCCAACCCGGAACGCACAGCGGCGGCCGCCCGGACCCTCAGACCACCACGGTGGACCGCGGCAGCTCCGGGTCCGTGAGGAGGGACGCCACGGCGCGCGCGATCTTTGCCCCGCCCTGGACCGACGGCTCGATCGGATTGGCGTAATCAGCGTCCTCGTCGCAGATCAGGCGCAGATCGATCAGGGGCACCCCGCGCGAGAAGGCCGCCCGCGTGATGCAGTCGTTGAACACCGCAATCGCGGTCCGGATGACCGGCTGGTTGGGCTCACCCGGAGGCGTGTCATAGATCGTGCACACCGCCACGGGAAGGCCCACCGCCGTCACTGCCTCCAGCATCGCGTCGTAGGCCGCGGCGAACTGCCGCTGGGCAGCGCTCAGCCGCACCAGCGCGGCGGCAACGGTGGCCACCTTCTCGTCGAGCAGGTACGCGGATTGAAGGGCGTCGTTGCCTCCAACACTGACCACCAGGTGCGTGGCATCGGAAGGCAGGGACCGGAGCTGGCGTTCGACGCCGGCGATCACGTCTCCATCGACCGCCAGCAGCGAAGCCCGCCAGTCCGCCGGGAGGGCGCCGCGCAGCTGCCGCACCACATCCGGTCCGCCCGGGACATAGGCGGCGTTGTCGAAGATCGAGTCACCGAGCAGTACGGCATGACCCGCCGCACCACCCGTATTCCTTGCCGGCATGGCGCCAATCTACCAAGAAGTGCAGGCCGAGGCGGTGGGAACCGGGCGGGGCGGGGTGGCACCCCAACGCTTGACTGCGCGGCGGGAACTCCTGCGGGCGGTACCCGGGCAGCCGTTGTCCGACTGCGTCACCAGGGGGCCGAAAGGCCCGGGAATTTTGCGTTCGCGCGAATAGTTAGCACACTAAGTAAACCAGGACGCTGCGGCTCCGCCGCGGGATGGCTGATCGGAAGGATTCGAAGATGGCGCGCAATGACGGTTTTGCCGTTCGGTTCATGGGGCTCACGGGGAAACTGCGGATGTTCTTCGGGCCGGCGCAGCAGGGCTCGGTGGCCGGACCCGTCGTCTACCGCGACGACGCGGCCCAGCAGCAGCGCCAGCGCCAGCTCCAGCAGTGGGAGGTCGTGCGCAACTCCGATGGGTCCACCTACCTGGTGAACCGGGCACCCGAAGCCTGAGGCCGCTCTGCCGCCCCCCTTGCCGCGCCGATCAAAGCGGCATAGGTTCCCCCCATGGAACGAGTGAGTGGTATCGGTGGATTCTTTTTCGCATCGTCCGATCCTTCGGGGTTGGGACAGTGGTACGAGGAGCACCTCGGTGTCACCCCGCCGCCGCAAACCTACGACACCCCACCCTGGCGGCAGGAGCAGGGGCCGACCGTGTTTGCCGGCATGGATTCCGATTCTCCGGCACTCGCCCCCGGCCGGGCCTGGGCCGTGAACTTCCGGGTGCGGAACCTCGATGCCATGGTCGCCCAGCTTGAAGCGGCCGGCATCCAGGTTGAACGCGACCCCGAGGTATACCCCAACGGAACCTTCGCCGGTCTCCATGACCCCGAGGGGAACCCAATACAACTCTGGCAGCCGGCGGGAGCCGATCTTGGCCGACCGGAGGCCGGCGAGGGGTAGGACGGCATGCTGCTCGCCCGGCCGGCGGGCGCAGGGCGGATGACATCTAGAAGGCGGACGGATCCCTCGCCCTTTGCAGATCCAAACCGACAACAGATTTTTCCTTGACGATTTATTTTGTCGGTGGGAGGCTGATGCCATGCTTTCCATCCACGCCATCGACAACCGGGGCGCTGCCGTCGCCTCGCTCGACCCGATCAAGTCGCGGCTGCTTGAGGAACTTGCCGAACCCGGCTCGGCGTCCTCCCTGGCCGCAAAGGTGCGGCTTCCCCGGCAGAAAATCAATTACCACCTGCGAGCGCTCGAAGCCGTCGGGCTCGTCTCCCTCGTCGAGGAGCGCCGGCGCGGGAATATGACCGAGCGCCTGGTGCAGGCGACGGCCGCCTCCTACGTGATCTCCCCCTCGGTGCTCGACCCTGTGGCTCCGGACCCCGCCCGGTTCTCCGACCGGTTCTCGGCCTTCTGGCTCCTCGCCCTCGCCTCGCGCATGGTCGGTGAGCTGGGCCAGCTCATTGCCGGTGCCGCAAAGGCGGACCGGAAGCTTCCCACGTTCGGCATCGACGGCGATCTGTCCTTTCGCTCCGCCGCGGACCGGGCCGCCTTCGTCGAGGAGCTCGGCAGCGCCGTGGCCCGCCTCGTCGAGACCTACAGCTCCCCCGCAGACACCCCCGGAGGGCGCCGCCACCGGCTGATCGTTGCCCTCCACCCCACTCCGAAAGAAAGCACACCTTCAAAGGAGAAGCACAATGAGCACTGACCGGTCCTTCGAGATCACCGTCGACATCACGCTGGGCGCCCCGCCGGAACGGGTCTGGAAGGCCGTGACGGAGGCCGAGCCGGCGTGGATGTTCCCCACCGACGACTGGGAGGCGGAGCGGATCGTCAACGAGTTTCCGCGGCACCACATCAGCCGCATGGAGGGCCCGGACGGCTGGTTCAACCAGCTCGAACACGTCCTGACGCCCCTCGGCGACAACGGCTCCCGGCTCCACTACGTGCACAGCGGGATCTTCGTCGACAACTGGGATGAGCAGTACGACGGCGCCTCCGCCCACACCGCTTTCTACCTCCACACCCTCGACCAGTACCTGCGCCACTTCGACGGGCTCGAGGTCGCGTTCACCGACATCCAGGCCCCCGCGGGGTCGCAGGCCCCGGATGGCTTCACCCGCCTTCTCGACGCCCTCGGACTCGACGGTGCGGCCCAGGGCGACCGGCCCGTGGTGAACCTGCCCGGTGAAGGGCCGACCGACGTCGAGGTCGACTACCGGAACGAGCACTTCCTTGGGCTGCGCTCCGCCGACACCCTGTACCGGTTCTTCGGGCGCAACGCCTGGGGCGCACCGGTCGGTCTGACGGTCCACCGCTTCACCACCGGCGGGGCCGCGCCGGCCGAGGTCCAGCCCCGGGAGTGGGAGGCCTTCTTCGAGAAGGCCTACGTCTGAGCCTGCCGAACCACCGACGGAAGCCCTGCCACCTGCTTGCCCGGCGCCCGCGCCGGTGGCAGGGTTCCCTCATGGACTCCCCCACCGATCCGCGCGTCGATGCCTACCTTGCCGCGCTGCCGCAGTGGCAGCGGGACATCCTCACCGAGGTCCGCGCGCTCATCCATGAGGCCGACCCGGAGGTCACCGAGACCATCAAGCGGCGGGTCCAGCCGTACTTCGTCCTGCAGGGCAATGTCTGCGCCTTCCTGGCGGCGAAGGACCACGTCAACGTCTTCCTCTACGACGGGGCGATCGTGCCGGACCCCGAGGGAATCATCACCGCCGGACACGGCAATGCCACGGCCCGCACCGTGGCCTACCGGGAGGGCGAACCGGTCAACGCACCGGCCCTGACCGCCATGATCCGCCAGATCATCGCCAACAACCGGGCCGGCGGCTGGCGCCGGATCAAGGGCTCCCGATAGCTGCCGCCGCGGCCGGAGGTTTCACGGCCACGGCGAAGATCCGCCGGAAGGGGAACACCGTGCCGAAGGGCTCGGCGGGGTAGGCCTGCCGCAGCAGCCGGGCGTAGCCCTCCTCGAATTCGGCCGCCTCGGCCGCCGTCAGGGCCGCCAGGACCGGGCGCAGCCCCGTGCCGCGCACCCACTCGAGCACCGGGTCCTCCCCCTGGAGCACCTGGTGGTACACCGTCTCCCAGGCATCGACCTGCAGCCCTTCGCCGGCGAGCAGGCGCAGGTACCCGCCGGGTTGGTCCACCGCGTCGGCGTGGCGAAGCACTCCCCGCAGCGCGGAGTCCCAGCGCGGGGAGGCCGCATGCCGGCGCATCAGCGCGTGCGAGGGCGCCTCGAAGTTTCCCGGCACCTGGAGGGCCAGCCAGGCGCCCCCGCCCATCGCGGCCGCCCACTTCCGCAGCAGCTCCCGGTGCCCGGGCACCCACTGCAGCAGCGCATTGGAGACGATCACGTCGTCCTCCGGCCCGGGCAGCCAGGTGCCGGCGTCGCCGGTGGAAAAGGTCAGGTTGGCGGGCCGCTCCGCGCCGTCCCGTGCCCGGGCGATCATCTCCGGCGAGGAATCGAGGCCGACCACCTCGGCCGCCGGCCACCGGCGGGCCAGCGCCGCGGTAAGCTCGCCCGGTCCGCAGCCCAGGTCGACGACGCGCCGCGGGGCGGGGTGGCCGATGCGGGAGACCAGGTCGAAGAACGGCCGTCCGCGCTGGTCGGCGAACTCGGCGTACTTCCGGGGGTCCCATCGCATAGCTCACCCTAACCGCACCACGGGTAGGCTGAAACCACCATGAGGATCCAAGAGCATCTCCCTGCCCACCCGTCCGGCCAGCTCCAGGCGGACGCCGTGTACGAGGCCTTCACCGCCTGGGCTGGCTCCCGCGGGCTGTCGCTGTACCCCGCGCAGGACGAGGCGGTGCTCGAGCTGGCCTCGGGAAGCAACGTCATCCTGGCCACCCCCACCGGCTCCGGGAAGTCCCTCGTGGCCATCGCCGCGCACCTGCTCTCCTTCTCCGAAGGCCGGACCAGCTACTACACCGCGCCGATCAAGGCCCTTGTCTCGGAGAAGTTCTTCGCCCTGACCGAAATCTTCGGTGCCGAGAACGTCGGCATGGTCACCGGCGACTCAAGCGTCAATTCGGACGCCCCGATCATCTGCTGCACCGCGGAAATCCTTGCGAACCTCGCGCTGCGGGAAGGCGCCGCCGCGGAACTGGGAACCGTCGTCATGGACGAGTTCCACTTCTACTCCGACCCCCAGCGCGGCTGGGCCTGGCAGGTGCCGCTGCTCGAACTGCCGCAGGCCCAGTTCCTGCTCATGTCCGCCACCCTCGGCGACGTGAGCCTGTTCGAGAAGGAGCTCACCACCCGGACCGGGCGGCCCACCGCCACCGTGACCTCGGTGGAGCGGCCCATCCCGCTTCACTTCTACTACGTCGAAACCCCGGTGCAGGAGTCGATCGAGGAACTGCTCTCGACCAACCAGGCCCCGGTCTACGTCGTGCATTTCAGCCAGGCCGAGGCCATCGAGCGGGCGCAGAGCCTGATGAGCGTGAACGTGTGCAGCCGGGCGGAAAAGGACCGCATCGCCGAACTGATCAGCACCTTCCGGTTCTCCTCGGGCTTCGGCAAGACCCTCAACCGGTTCGTCCGCCACGGAATCGGCGTGCACCACGCGGGGATGCTCCCCAAGTACCGGCGGCTCGTGGAGCAGCTGGCCCAGGCGGGCCTGCTGAAGGTCATCTGCGGCACGGACACCCTCGGCGTGGGCATCAACGTCCCCATCCGGACGGTGCTCCTCACGGCGCTCAGCAAGTACGACGGCGTCCGGACCCGCCTGCTCAACGCCCGGGAGTTCCACCAGATCGCCGGCCGGGCCGGCCGGGCCGGCTACGACACCGCGGGCACCGTCGTGGTCCAGGCCCCGGAACACGTCGTGGAGAACACCAAGGCGATGGCCAAGGCCGTCTCCAAGTTCGGCGACGACCAGAAGAAGCTGCGCCAGGTGGTGCGGAAGAAGCCGCCCCAGGGCTTCGTGTCCTGGGGCAAGCCGACCTATGAGCGCCTCGTCGACGGCGTGCCGGAGCCGCTGACCTCCTCCTTCACGGTCAGCCACTCGATGCTGCTGAACCTGCTCGAGCGCCCTGGCAACCCCTTCAAGGCCGCGCAGCGGCTGCTCGGGGAGAACCACGAATCCCGCTCCTCGCAGCTGCGGCTGATGCGCCGGGCCATCGGCATCTACCGGGAACTGGTGGCCGCGGGCATCGTGGAGAAGCTGCCCGAGCCGGACGCCGACGGGCGCCAGGTCCGGCTGAAGGTGCACCTGCAGGCGAACTTCGCCCTGAACCAGCCGTTGTCCCCGTTCGCGCTCGCCAGCCTGGAACTGCTCGACCCCGAGGCGCCGGCCTACGCCCTCGACGTCGTCTCGGTCATCGAGGCGACGCTGGAGAAGCCCCGGCAGGTGCTCTCCGCCCAGGAAAAGAAGGCCCGGGGCGAGGCGGTCGCCGCGATGAAGGCCGACGGCGTCGACTACGACGCCCGGATGGCGCGGCTTGAGGAGATCAGCTACCCGCAGCCCCTCGCCGAGCTGCTGCAGCAGGCCTTCGATGTCTACCGGGCCGCGGCGCCGTGGCTTGGGGACTTCGAGCTCGCCCCGAAGTCCGTGGTGCGGGACATGTACGAGCGGGCGATGAGCTTCGGGGAGTACGTGGCGTTCTACGCCCTCACCCGTTCCGAGGGAATCCTCCTGCGCTACCTCGCCGACTGCTACAAGGCGCTGCGCCAGACAGTGCCGACGGACGCGCTGCGGGAGGACCTCAGCGACATCATCGAATGGCTGGGCGAACTCGTCCGGCAGGTCGACTCGAGCCTGCTCGACGAATGGGCGCGGCTGAGCGCCGGCGAACCGACGGGAGTCGACACCGGCCCCGAGGTGGACCTGCCCGAGGAGCCGCCGTCGCTGACCTCGAACGAGCGCGCCTTCCGGGTGATGGTGCGCAACGAGATGTTCCAGCGCGTGCAGCTGTTCGCCGACGAGCGCGACGAGGCGCTGGGGGCACTCGATGCCGACTCCGGCTGGACCGCAGACCGGTGGGCCGAGGCTCTGGACGGGTACTTCGAGGAGTACGAGGACATCGACGACGGTCCGGAGGCGCGCGGGCCGAACCTGCTCATCATCGAGAAGCTGCCGGGGGTATGGAAGGTCCGGCAGATCTTTAAGGATCCCGCCGGCAACAATGACTGGGGCATCAACGCCGTCATCGACCTCGCCGCCTCCGACGCGGCCGGCACGCCCGTGGTGGAGGTCACCGGGGTGGGCGCGCCGTAGGGTACGGTCCCCGCCGCGGCACAGGCCCTCGATAGGCTTGGAGGATGAACACCGTCCGCGAAGCCCGTCCCGGCGACGTCCCCACCATCCTCCAGCTCATCCACGACCTGGCCATCTACGAGAAGGAACCGGATGCCGTGAAGAACACGGTCCCCCGGCTCCAGGAGGCCCTCTTCGGCGACACCCCCTCCGTGTACGCCCACGTGGCCGAGGCCCACGGAGAGATCCAGGGCTTCGCCCTGTGGTTCCTGAACTACTCGACCTGGGAGGGCGTGAACGGCATCTACCTCGAGGACCTCTACGTACGCCCCGACGCACGCGGCGCCGGACACGGCAAGGCCCTGCTGCGCCGGCTCGCGCAGATCGCCACGGAACGCGGCTACGCCCGGGTCGAGTGGTCCGTGCTCGACTGGAACGAGCCCTCCATCCGGTTCTACGAGAGCCTGGGTGCCCGCCCGCAGTCCGGCTGGTCCACCTTCCGCCTGACCGGTGCCGCCCTCAGCGGCTTCGCCGGAACGGCGGCACAGTGAGGGCCCCAGCCGGCAGCGGCTTCTCCAGCGGGCCCGCCTTCGTGATGCGGGGCCTGCGTGCCACCGGCCACACCTTCACCGTTCCGCTCGACCACAGCCGGCCCGACGGCGAGTCCATCTCGGTCTTCGCCCGGGAATACACCTCCACCGACCACGACGACGCCGCCGTCGGCGCCCTGCCCTGGCTCTTGTTCCTGCAGGGCGGCCCGGGCGGGCGCGGGAACCGCACGACGCAGCTGGCCGGCTGGATGAAGGCCGCCGCCGAACGCTTCCGCATCCTGATGCTCGACCAGCGCGGCACCGGCCTGTCGACCCCCGCCGACGCCCTGACCCTGGCCGCCCGCGGCGGCCCGGCGGAGCAGGCCGCGTACCTCACCCACTTCCGGGCCGACTCGATCGTCGCGGATGCCGAACTCATCCGCCGGCGCCTGGTGGGAGCCCCCTGGACCATCTTCGGGCAGAGCTACGGCGGGTTCTGCGCGCTGAGCTACCTCTCCTTCGCCCCGGAGGGCGTCGAGCGGGCGCTCATCACCGGCGGCCTGCCGCCCCTTTCGGGCTCGCCCGACGAGGTGTACACGGCGACCTACGCACGGGTGGAGGAACGCAACCGGGAATACTTCGGCTGGTACCCCGGCGACCGCGGCCTGCTGACGCGGATCGCCCGGCACCTCGAGGAGGTCGAGGAGCACCTGCCGACCGGGGAGCGGCTGACCGTCCGCCGGCTCCAGATGATCGGCTCCTTCCTCGGCGGCAATACACGCGTCGATGTCCTCCACTACCTGCTCGAGGACGCGTTCGTTACGACCCCCGGCGGGCCGCGGCTCTCGCAGGTCTTCCTCGATCAGGTGGGCGCCCTCGTCTCCCGCAGCTCCAACCCGCTCTACGCCGTGATGCACGAGTCGATCTACTGCCAGGGCGGTGCCTCGGCGTGGTCGGCAGAGAGGGTGCTCGGGCGTTATCCGCAGTTCCGGCCCGATGCCGCCGACCCCCTGCTCACCGGCGAGATGATCTACCCCTGGTACTTCGAGGAGGATCCGTCCCTCGCTCCCCTGCGGGAGACCGCCGAGCTGCTCGCCCGGAAGGAGGACTGGGGGGCGCTCTACGACCCCGCGGCGCTGCGGCGCAACACGGTGCCCGCCGCGGCGGCCGTCTACCGCAACGACATCTATGTCGACCGCAGCCTCTCCCTCCGGACCGCCGCGGCGGTCAAGGGCCTGCGGGTCTGGGAGACGGCGGACTTCCACCACGACGGCATCTCCGATGACGGCGAGGCGATCTTCAACCGGCTGCTGGAACTGACCGGAGAACACTAGGGGCGCGCCGTCCGGAGGCCGCCTCCGGGCAGGCTGGCGGCCGGGCGGTCCTTCCGACGCCGGGCCGCCGCCCGTCAACCGGTGGTGCCTGAGCGCTCCGGGGCTGCCGGCCCGCCCGGCCGCCCGGGGGCGCTGACAAGGAAACTGCTTGTAGCTGCCGCGAGGGCGTCACCGGCACTGTTCGTGATCTCCCCCTGGGCGAAAATCACGCGCCGACCGGCCTTCATCACCCGGGCCGTCGCCGTGACCGGAGCATCCCCCGGTGCCATCGAACGGAAGTACTTCACGTCGATCTCGATCGAGGTGTACGAGGTGCCGGCCGGCAGCGTCGTGTGGGCAGCACAGCCCAGGGCGGTGTCCAGCAGGGTGCAGGCCAGGCCGCCATGGATCACCCCCAGCGGATTCAGGTGGGCCTCCTGCGGGCGGTAGGTGAACACCGCAAGCCCCGGCTGGACCTCAGCGATCTCGAACCCAAGCACGGCCGCCATCGGTGGAGCCGGAAGGGAACCCTCCATCACCCGCGTCAGGTACTCGAGGCCGCCCAGCGCGGTGAGGCTCGGCAGGGCGGTGCGGGGATCGGTCCAGGAGGTGGTAACCGTGCGGATGTCGTCCATGGGCGCCTTTCAGTGGAGCAAAGAGAGCAAAGCGGAGGTACAGCAGCCGCGGAATGCTCCAGCCGGCGTCGGAGGGCCGCCCGAGCTGGTTGCACCGAGCTGATTCACCGTGAAAGCCACCGTGAAAGCCACCGTAGGAAGGATACGTCGAACCGGCAAGGTCAGGGCCGGCCTTCTGGCAGTGCCCGCTTCGTTCGTCAAGGGTTTCATTGCTTTTCCCGCACGTTTACTTGGTACAGCCCCGAAGTTAGGTTGGTGCGATCGGTGGCACCGCCGCCGATCGGACGCCACCGCCGGCCTCCGTCCAGCCCGACACCAGTGCCCGGGCAGCATCCGGGCCGCTAAGGAGCGAAAGCGATGACTTCAAACGCAGAACAGCCGATGACGGACGACAGCATCCAGGTACGCCAGCTCAGCCACTACCAGTTCTCGTGGATCGCCGGAGAAGCCGGGCAGCCCGGCACCTACACCCTCCAGCTTGTCCTCGACCAGGGCGCCTGGGAGGAGGTCCTGACCCTCGACCCGGACGACGCGGACAACCTTCAGGACCTGCTGTCCACCGCCAAGACGGTCTACTACGACGTGCGCCGCCGCACGCTCATGTTCGGCACCACCCGCACCGGCGAAAGCTAGGGTGCGGCCCGGCCGTCCACGTCACGCAGCCGCGGATTCTGTTCAATGCGCCCCGGCCTCAGTACCCTGTGAACCAGGCCTAATGAGGAGGAAACCATGTTGGATGATCAGGACATTCTCGGACGCATCAAGTCTCTCGTGGAGGAGGAACACGACCTCCGCAGCGCAGGGGACGACAGCGCCCGCGGCGGGCAGAACGCGGCCCGGCTGCAGCGGCTTGAGGAGAACCTTGACCAGTGCTGGGATCTGCTCCGGCAGCGCCGGGCTCGAAGCGAGTTCGGCGACGATCCGGACAAGGCGGCCGCGCGGCCTATTTCCCAGGTTGAGGGATACCTGCCGCGGAAGTAGTTGAGGCGCCGGGATCCAGGCGACAGACGCAGAGGCCCTTACCGCTCCGGCGGTGGGGGCCTTTTGCGCGTCCACGCTGCCCGATGCCACCGGCGGCGGCAGGGAAGCTTTCGCCGGAGTCTTTGGGGGTGATGTCGACCACCGAAGCGTCATAATCGGGTTCTCCCGGCAGGGTTCCCCCGTAAGCTTCAGTTCGACGTCTGTCGAGCACCCGGTGTCCATCCGCTGCTGCGGCAGGCCAATATCACGGGCACTGACCCCTCGAGCGGGAACGCCCAGAACGAAGGATCCGCATGACCACCCCTCAAGAACCACTTCCCTCGGGCTTCGGCTTCGAAACAACGGCCGCCGACATCGTCGAGGGACAGGACCTCACCGGCCGCACCATCCTCGTGACCGGCGGGTCCGCCGGGCTGGGCCTCGAGGCGGTCCGTGTCCTCGCCGACGCCGGCGCGACCGTGGTTGCCGCCGTCCGGGACCCGGCGAGGGCAGCCGAAACCCTCGCACCGCTCGCCGGCGTCGAAACGGAACAGCTGGATCTCGCGGACCCCGCATCCATCGACGCCTTCGCCGACCGCTTCCTGGCCACGGGCCGCCCGCTCCACGTCCTGATCAACAACGCCGGCTTCATGGCGGCACCCTTCGCCCGGGACGGCCGCGGCATCGAATCCCATTTCGCCACCAACCACCTCGGCCATTTCCAGCTCACCCAGCGCCTGTGGCCCGCCCTGACGCGGGCGGGCGGCGCCCGCGTCATCAGCCTCACCTCGCTTGCCCACCGCTTCTCCGGCGTCGACTTCGAGGACCCCAGCTTCACAGACCGCCCCTACGAGAAGTGGTCCGCCTACGCCCAGTCGGTGAGCGCGAAGTCCCTGTTCGCCGTCGCGCTTGACGCGCGCGGCAGGAACTTCCGGGTCCGCTCCTTCGCCGTCCATCCCGGCACCATCCCCACCGGGATCGGGCGGCACCTGAGCCTCGAGGACCTCCAGGGCCTGGGCGCGGTCGACGAGCACGGCCAGCCCGTGGACAACCCCGCGTACAAGAGCGTCCCGCAGGGAGCGGCGACCATGGTCTGGGCTGCTGTCAGTCCGCAGCTCGACGGACACGGCGGGGTGTACACGGAGGACGCCGACATCGCCGTCGTGGTTCCCGACGACCACCAGGGCCCCTCCGGCGTCCATGCGTGGGCAGTCGATCCGCAGGCCGCCGACCGGCTGTGGGAGCTGAGCGAGCGCCTGCTCGGGCGTCCCTTCACCATCTGATCTGCTCCCGGCTTCCCTGCCGGAAGGGCTTAAACGAACGGGCCCGGCACCCGCGCTGTGCGCTGGTGCCGGGCCCGATCCTGTCCTGTGGGTCAGCTCTCGAGGTCGGAGTTCCGCGCCTTGGCGTCGGCGGCGGCGAGGTCCTCGTCAACCTTCTCGCTGCGCCCGCGCGAGCTGAGCAGGCTCGCGACGACGGCCACGACGATGGTCGCCACAATGACGCCGAGTGAGACGAACGTCGGAATCTCCGGAGCCCACTCGATGTGCTCTCCGTTGTTGATGAACGGGAGCTCGTTGACGTGCATGGCGTGCAGCACGAGCTTGACGCCGATGAACGCGAGGATGACCGACAGCGCGTGCTTGAGGTACACCAGCCGGGTCATCAGCCCGCCCAGCAGGAAGTACAGCTGCCGCAGGCCCATCAGCGCGAAGATGTTGGCGGTGAAGACGATGAACGCGCTCTGGGTGAGGCCGAAGATCGCAGGAATGGAGTCCACGGCGAAGAGCAGATCGGTCAGGCCGATCGTGACGAAGACGATGAGCATCGGCGTGAACACCTTCTTGCCGTCCACGACGGTGCGGACCTTGCCGCCGTCGTAGTGGTCGGACATCGGCAGCACGGAACGCAGTTTCGCGACGAGCTTGTTGTCCCCTGCGTCCTCCTCATCCTCGCCCGTATCCTTGGCCTGCTTGTAGGCGGTGTAGAGCAGGAACGCGCCGAAGATGTAGAACACCCAGCTGAAGTTCTCGATCACGGCGGCGCCCAGGGCGATGAAGATGCCGCGCAGGATCAGCGCGATGATGATACCCACCATCAGCACCTCCTGCTGGTACTTCCGCGGCACCGAGAAGCGGGCCATGATGATGATGAAGACAAACAGGTTGTCGATGCTCAGGCTGTATTCGGTCACCCAGCCGGCGACGAACTGTCCGCCGTACTCGGGGCCGGTGAAGATGAACATGATCGCCGCGAAGACCAGCGCCAGGGACACATAGAAACCCACCCACAGGCCGGCCTCCCGCATCGAGGGAATGTGGGGCCGCTTGACGACGAGCAGCAGGTCGAACAGGAGCACAAGTCCGAGAACGACAAACGTGCCGATCTGGAAAGCGAGGGGCAATTCGGGCATGGAGCGCCTTTCGGGGATCGCGACGGAGGTCCGTAAGTCTCTCCGCCGTGGCACTCTGCCAGCCGACCGCTACGCCCGGCGGGGCGTCACTGCCCTGCGTGTTGACGTTCGTAGCGCTTGGGATACTCCCCTACGTGGGGTCAATCCTACCGGCGGGGTGCTGATATGGGGAATTGCGTCCGCCCGCGGCGACCGCCACCACATGCTTGATGACCTCGGGGGCGTTCCAGTACCCTCCGTGGCCCTGGACGGTGCCGGCGTCGTCGGGGTCGGAGAGCTCGACGTTCACCGCGCCGGGCACGGGGCTTCCGACGGGGTCGGTGGCGCGCCAGAAGTTCGCCCACGTGGTGGAACGTTCGGCCACGCGCCCGAACCACCCGGGGGTGAAGTAGGCCGGGAAGAACGCGGCGTAGAGGGACACCAGCGGCGAGCCGGTGGTGACCAGGTGCAGCTCCCGGCAGCCTGAAAGCGCCCGGGTCTCCGCGACCAGCCAGGCGCAGATCACGCTTCCCTGGCTGTACCCGACGAGTGCCACCCGGGTGGGTCCGAGCCGGGCCGCCTCCTGCTCGATGCCGGCGATGACCGCCTCCCGGTAGGAGGCACCGGCCAGCGGGTGGTCGCGGACCGGCCAGAAGCCGGCAGCGTCGGCGGCCCTGCCGAGCACCTCCTGTACCGTCCGAAGCTGCCCGAGCAGGAGGGTGAGAACGGCGGCGGCGCCGGCGAGCTGGAGCAGCAGCACGGCGAGGGCGAGCCACGGCCCGCCCAGCCGGCCCTCCCCGAGGATCATCGCGGCGCCCATGCCCACCGCACCCAGTGCCGTGCCGGCGGGCAGGACCCGCGGAAGGAGTGTTGGGGACGCGGCGACGACGCGGTGCCACCACCGCAGGCGCTGCTCCCGGGCGCTAAAGAGTGGCCGCAGCCCGAGCCGCCGGTCGAGCAGCAGCGACACGGCGGCGGTGAGCACGGGCCCGGCCAGGGCGATCAGGGCGAGCAGCGGGAACAGGTCGAGCCGGCTGTCGCCGGCATCCAGCGGGTCGTCCCAGGCCAGCAGCACGCGTGCGGTGCGCGCGTCGTACTCCTGGCCGCCGAACAGCCGCACGACGTATCCGAGGAGGCCGTCGAGGAGCATCCGGACCAGGGCGTTGACCGAGTGCATGAGGAACAGGGCGAGCAGCAGCAGTCCGGCCGCGGCGCCCTCCGGCGCCGGGAAGCGGCCGGTTGCTCCCGCCCCACCGGGCCGGCGCAGCGAACTGACGATGGTGGGCAGCATCAGCGCGCCGAGGCTCAGGGCGATCCACAGCGCCATGGCGTCGATGCGCGGGACGGCGTCGGGGCCGGGAGTCGAGGGCCACGCCGGGGAGACGGTCTCCGCCGGGAGCGTCAGCGCCAGCAGCGCTCCGGCCGCGAGGAGGGCGCCGGCGTGGAGCAGGACCGCGGCGCGGCTGCGCCGGGGAACCTCCCGCTGCACCCGGATGACCCGGAGCCAGCGGTACGCGATGAAGGCGGCCAGGGCTGCTGCCGCGGCGGCGGGGATTCCCCGGGCGGGACCCTCGGCTGAGCCCTGCAGGCCGAGGGGACCGGCCAGGTGTTCGAGGACCGTCTCGCCGAGGACCACCAGCCAGGCCAGCTGGCTGAGGGTGAGCAGCACCGAGCCGGACTGGAGCAGCACCGCCGACGGCGCGGCGGTGGAGTGCCCGGGGCGCTCGAGCATGCGGCCGGCAACGTTGGCCAGCGTGAACGGGAAGGCCAGGTACCACAGGAAGCCGGTCCTCCTGCGGTTAGACCGCGACCAGTTAATCAGGCTCAGGCGGTGCCGCGGAAGCAGCGGAGGGTCGACGGCCTCGGCCCAGGGGTTGAGCCGGGTCACCCGGGCACTGGTGATGCTGCTCAGGTACTCCTGCTCCCCCACTCCGTGCACGCGGATCTCCGCGAAGCCGTCCCCCCGCTCCGGCATGGTGCTAGGCGTGCCCGGCGGTCTGCATCTGCCGGAGTTCCTTCTTCAGGTCCCCCACCTCATCGCGGAGCCGGGCCGCGAGCTCGAACTGCAGTTCCGCGGCCGCGGTGTGCATCTGGTCGGTGAGCTGCTGGATGAGGTCGGTGAGGTCCTCGGCCGGCACGGCGGCCAGACCCTCACGGTGCACGCCCTGGCCGGGCTTCTTCTTCCGCCCCTTCGCGGCGGCCTCCAGGAGCTCCCGGGTGTCGGCGTCCTCGCGGTTGATGGTGTCGGTGATGTCGGCGATGCGCTTGCGCAGCGGCGTCGGGTCGATCCCGTGCTCGAGGTTGTGCGCCACCTGGATGGCCCGGCGCCGGTTGGTTTCGTCGATGGCCCGCTCCATCGAATCGGTGATCCGGTCGGCGTACATGTGCACCTGCCCGGACACGTTCCGCGCGGCCCGCCCGATCGTCTGGATCAGGGAGGTGGAGCTGCGGAGGAACCCCTCCTTGTCGGCGTCGAGGATGCTGACGAGGGACACCTCCGGAAGGTCGAGGCCCTCGCGCAGCAGGTTGATGCCCACCAGGACGTCGAAGGTCCCCAGCCGGAGCTCACGCAGCAGCTCAACGCGGCGCAGGGTGTCGACGTCGGAGTGAAGGTACTCCACCTTCACCCCGTGCTCCAGGAGGTATCCCGTGAGGTCCTCCGACATCCGTTTCGTCAGGGTCGTCACCAGCACGCGCTCGTCGCGCTCCACGCGGGTCCGGATTTCGTGAAGCAGGTCGTCAATCTGCCCCTTGCTCGGCTTCACCACGATTTCCGGGTCCACCAGCCCGGTCGGCCGGATGATCTGCTGGACGAACCCGTCGGACTTCCCGAGCTCGTACTTGCCCGGCGTCGCCGAGAGGTACACCGTCTGGCCGATGCGCTCAAGGAACTCGTCCCACTTCAGCGGCCGGTTGTCCATCGCCGAGGGTAGGCGGAACCCATGGTCGACGAGGGTGCGCTTGCGCGACATGTCCCCTTCGTACATCGCACCGATCTGCGGGATGGTCACATGCGATTCGTCGACGACGAGGAGGAAGTCGTCGGGGAAGTAGTCGAGCAGGCAGTGCGGGGCGCTGCCCTGCCCCCGGCCGTCGATGTGCCGGGAGTAGTTCTCGATGCCGTTGCAGAACCCCATCTGCTGCATCATCTCCAGGTCGTAGGTGACGCGCATCCGCAGGCGCTGCGCCTCGACCAGCTTGTTCTGCGACTCGAGCTCGGCAAGGCGCACCTGCAGCTCGTCCTCGATGGCCTTGATCGCACGGTTCATGCGTTCCGGCCCGGCGACATAGTGCGAGGCGGGGAAGACGTACATCTCCTCCTCCTCGCGGATGACGTCGCCGGTGAGCGGGTTGAGGGTGTAGATGTTTTCCACCTCGTCGCCGAAGAACTCGATCCGCAGGGCGTGCTCCTCGTACATGGGGATGATCTCCACGGTGTCCCCGCGCACCCGGAAGGTGCCGCGGTGGAAGTCCATGTCGTTGCGCGTGTACTGCATGCCCACGAACTGGCGCAGCAGGGCGTCCCGGTTCATCTCCTGGCCCTTGCGGAGGGTGACCATCTTATCGATGTACTCCTCGGGGGTGCCCAGGCCGTAGATGCAGGAGACCGTGGCGACGACGACGACGTCCCGGCGCGTGAGCAGGGCGTTGGTGGCCGAGTGCCGGAGCCGTTCGACCTCCTCGTTGATCGAGGAGTCCTTCTCGATGAAGGTGTCCGTCTGCGGCACGTAGGCCTCGGGCTGGTAGTAGTCGTAGTAGGACACGAAGTACTCGACGGCGTTATTGGGCAGCAGTTCGCGGAACTCGTTGGCCAACTGTGCCGCAAGCGTTTTGTTCTGGACCATTACGAGGGTCGGCCGCTGGACCTGCTCGATCAGCCACGCCGTCGTCGCGCTCTTTCCGGTACCGGTGGCTCCAAGGAGGACAACGTCCTTCTCCCCTGCCTTGATCCGGGTGCTCAGTTCGGCGATGGCCGCCGGCTGGTCGCCTGCCGGCTGGTATTCGCTGATGACTTCGAAGGGAGCTACGACCCGCTTAATATCCTGGGCAAGACTCATATCTAGTACGTTATCGCGTTATGCGGACAATCAGCTTCCGCTTTGCTGGAGGCGGAACTGCAGTATCGCTCCGGCGCCGCACGCACCGCCCCTACCGAGGGTCGTGGGTACCGGCGGGAACCCCCGCGCCGGCCAGCTCAAGGTGGACCTCCGCCGCCCGTCCCGGATCGGCGCTGGAGTGGAACCCAAGCCGGCCGTGGCCCGCGGCCGGTTCCGCGCCCGGCTGTCCGAGGGCGGGCGGGAACCCCGCCGTGGTGAGCAGCGGCTGCAGTGCCGCCGCGTCGGCCGGAGTGGCCACCATCAGCCGAAACTCAAGCACATCCGGAGCCCGGAGCCCGGGAACCGCGGCGGGCCCAATGTGTTCGACGTCCAGCACCCGCGGATCGACGCGCCGGAGCCGGGCGCTCAGCCGTGCCGCCTGCGCCGGCCACGTCGGATCGGATCCCACGGGGTCAAGCGGGTCCCGGACTGCGGGGACTCCGGCGAGGAGGTTGGCGTTGAAGGGCAGGATCCGGCTGTGCCAGAGGGCCTCGAGGTGCGCGAGCGTGTCGGCCTCACTGCCGGCGTTGTCGATGACGACGTCGGCCGCGGCGTTCCGCTCGTCCGGGCCGAGCTGGGCCCGCAGGCGGCTGAGCGCCGCCTCCGGGGTCATTCCGCGCAGGCGCACCATCCTGTCGATGCGCTGGTCCTCGGGGGCGTCGATCACCACGACGAGGTGGAAGCGGGCCACCTGGCCCGTCTCGACGAGCAGCGGCAGATCCTCGACGACGACGGCGTCCGCGGGCGCCTCGGCGGTGCGGGCCTCGGCGAGCGCCCGGATGCGGGGGTGGAGGATGCCGTTGAGGCGTTCCCGCGCCCGGGGGTCGCCGAAGATGATGTCCCCGAGGGCCCTGCGGTCGAGGGAGCCGTCGGCGGTGGCCAGGTGCCCTCCGAAGGCGGCGAGCACCTCGGCGAGCCCCTCAGTGCCGGGCTCCACCACCTCGCGGGCGAGGGCGTCCGCGTCGATGACGACGGCGCCCATCGCCCTCAGCCGCCCGGCGGCCAGGGACTTGCCGGCGGCGATCCCTCCGGTCAAACCAACTCTCAGCATCCGCCAAGGGTAGCGCGGAGCGGTGGCCCGCCTGTCAATCCCAATCCCGGCACCTCACCGGCCACCCGGCCTATTACGCTAAGTAGGCTTACTACATTTCAAGGGGAGGCCATGGCACCAGTACTTTCGGACCTCGAGGAGATGGCCTCCTCGGTCTTCGGATGGGAGGATCTCCGCTCCGGGCAGCGGCGGGCGATGCAGGCACTGCTGGAGGGGAGCAACGTCCTGTGCGTGATGCCGACCGGTTCCGGGAAGTCGGCGATCTACCAGGTGCCGGGGCTGGCGCTCCCAGGCGTCGTCGTCGTGATTTCACCGCTCATCGCCCTCCAGCACGACCAGGCCGAGACCATCAACGCCAGTGCCGGGGCGGGCCGTGCGTACGTCGTGAACTCGGGGCTGAACCGGGCCGAGACCGACGAGGCCTGGGACGCGGCGGCGGAAGCCGATGAGGAACGACGGGCGAAATTCCTGTTCCTCGCCCCGGAGCAGGTGGCCAAAGAGGAGGCCGTCGAACGACTCCGCCCCCTCGAGGTGTCGCTGCTGGTCATCGACGAGGCGCACTGCGTCTCGGCGTGGGGGCACGACTTCCGGCCCGACTACCTGCAGCTGGGCTCCCTGGCGGACTCGCTCTCATGCCCCGTGCTGGCGCTCACGGCGACCGCGTCCGCACCCGTGCAGGAGGAGATCACCCGCCAGCTGCACCTCGCGGACCCGGTGGTCCTGGTGGAAGGATTCGACCGGCCCAACCTGCACCTCGAGGTGGTGCCCCATGTGCAGGAGGCCGACAAGCACCGGGCGGTGGTGGAGCAGGTGGAGGGGCTGGAGAAGCCCGGGCTCGTCTATGTCGCCACCCGGAAGGCCGCCGACAAGCTCGCGGAGGAGCTGTCCGCGCTCGGGATGAACGCCGCTTCCTACCACTCCGGCCGGCGCAGCAGCGACCGGGAGGAGGTCCACGAGGGTTTCCTGGACGGCCGGCTCGACGTGGTGGTGGCGACGACGGCGTTCGGCATGGGCATCAACAAGCCCGACGTCCGGTTCGTGGTGCACGAGGCCGTGGCCGACTCCCTCGACAGCTACTACCAGGAGATCGGGCGCGGCGGCCGCGCCGGCGGGCCCGCGGCCGCGACCCTTCACTACCGGCCCGAGGACCTCTCGCTGCGGCGGTTCTTCGCCGCCAAGACCGCGGACCGGCAGGGGCTGGAGCAGCTCTGCGCCGTGCTTCGGGCGCAGGAGGGCCCCACCAGCCTGAAGGAGCTGCGCGACCTGACCGGCCTGAGCCAGCGCAGGGCGGCCGGCCTGATGAACCTTCTTGAGGCTGCCGGCGCCGTCCGAGCCGGGGCGGACGGGTACAGCGCGGGGGAACTTCCTCCGGCAGAGGCCGCGGAGCGTGCGGTGGAGCAGGCGCAGGTCCGCGAGACCATCGACACCACGCGGGTGGAGATGCTCCGCCGGTACGCGGAGTCGCGGGGCTGCCGGCGGCAGTTCCTGCTCGCCTACTTCGCCGAGGAGTTCGACGGGCCCTGCGGGCACTGCGACAACTGCGCCGACGGATCCGCCCCGGAGAACCAGCAGCCCGAAGTGGACGTTCCCTACGCGGTCCAGTCGAAGGTGGAGCACACTGAATGGGGTCCGGGCACCGTGATGGGCTACGAGGACGGCACAGTGACGGTGCTCTTCGAAACCACCGGTTACCGGACGCTGTCCCTTGACCTCGTGGCCGAGAAGGGGCTCCTGCGCGCCGCCGGCTGATGCGGCCGGAGCGCGGCGTGCGGCGGGTTCATCGTGGCTGATGAGACCTACCGAACTGTCCGGACAGGACGAGGTGAGCCGGGCCCGGCCGCGCGGCCTCCGCCCGGCTGCCTCAGCGCGGCTGCGCTGGGTTGGTCGGGTCGCCGTGCGACGGTGGATTGATCGGCGGGCCAGACGTCGCAGGGCTCACCCGTGAGCCTGTCTGCCCCTGCCCCATCTCGGGCATGCTCTGCGCCGAGCCTTCAGCCAGCTCCGCGCCGCCGCGCACCGCCTCCAGCCGGCGCTCAAGGACCTGGGTCACCGGCAGCCGGTTCCCATGCTCCCGCTCGTAGGCGAGGAGCGTCTCCAGAGCGCCTTCGTCGAGGGATGTGATCCGTGAAGGAAGGGTGCCCAGAGGGATGTGGTCGTAGTCAGCCAGCGGAAGCTCGCTGCGTGCAGGGGACTCGCTCATTTCTCCTCCTCGTTTCGCCGTTCCGTCAGCGTACAAAGGCCCGAACGGCTGAGGCAAGGAGCTAGAGAGGCACCCGCGGAGCGGCTGGTTTACCTGTTGCCAACGCCGCCTCCGGCCCATACCCTGAGAGAGGTTGAGCAGTCAGCCATGGAACCTCATGTGGAGCAGCCATGGACCAATGCCTGACAGCCACCGGGTGGAAGAACCACCCGCGTACCGCCGGCCAACCGCAGTGAGACCTCTCTTCGAGCCCGCGCACGCCAGCACCCATCCTCCCGGCCTTACCGGCCGTCCGCCGTTTCCCGCCGGATATTTCCATTACCGGGGCACGGCCCTCTTCCTCTTCCGCAGGCGGCTCCGGCCCTGCCTCCAGAATCAGCGGCACGACCGCTGCACGCCGTAAGGAACATGCCATGACCATGGACTACCTCAAATCACTGGCCGTCGCCGCAGCCCAGCTGGAGTCGGCCGAGTTCTCGCGGGATCAGGCGGCCAGCCAGTTGCAGATGACGGTCCTTGAGGCCATCAGCAGCGGTGGGAGCGTCACCGCGGTGGCCGAGGCCGCCGCCCTTTCACCGGAGACCGTCTTCACCTTGTGCGATCAGGCCGACGGTGCCTCAAAAGGACTCCTGGTGATCTGATCCGCAACCGCCGAACGCGGAGGGCGCTGGTGGCCGCTGTGTATGCTGAATCCGTTGCCGAACATCGAATCCGAGCCGCGTGGAGCGCCGACATGAACCTACCGCTTGATGACCTGACATCGGTTTTCGCGCGACTGAAGGGGCTGCTCCTGACCGAGAGCAAGGCGGGCTCGGCCGTCGAGGCGCTCGCCGAAGCGATTAAGAAGTCGGTGGCCGGCTCCCTGGGCGCGGGCGTCAGCCTGATCGACGCCCAGGGCCGGGCCCGCAGCACCGGTTACACCGACCAGATCGTCGCGCGGGCCGATGAACTCCAGTACGACCTCGGGCAGGGGCCATGCCTCACAGCCTGGGCCGCGGGTTCGACCGAGCAGATCGACGACGTTTCGAAGGAGACGCGGTGGCCTGAGTGGTGCGCGGCCGTCGCCGAACTCCCGCTGCGCTCGACCCTCAGCACGGCGCTGATCCACGACGGGAGCCCCATCGGCGCCCTCAAGGTTTATTCGCCGCTGCCCAAAGCCTTCTCGGACCAGGACCGGAAACACCTCGCGCTGCTGGCGGCCGCGGCGGCCGTGCTGCTCGGCAACGCCCAGCCCGACCAGACACCGGCCGAACTCAGCAGAACGCTCCAGGAGGCACTGCACAGCAGGGACAGCATCCAAACCGCACGCGGGATCCTGATGGAGCGGTGGGGTGCCGGCCCCGATGAAGCCATGCGGAGCCTGCTCAATGCGTCCGTCCGCAGCGGCACCGACCTGCTTACCACTGCCGCCGGCGTGATTGACGGATCCGCCGACGTTCCCCGCTGAGGAGTCCCTGTGGAGAATCCCTCAGACCACGAGCACCAGCGGCTGCTGCTCCTTCGGGCGATCCGACATGCGCAGATCAGCCTGGGCGAGCTGTGGCTCCACTACTTTGCCATCGGCGGTGATGCCGGAGAGTACGAGGTGGAGGCCTACCTGCACGGTTCTTTCACCCTGCCGCCACTCCAGCGGGACCTGCTTGCCCATGCGGCGAATGAACTGATCGATGATCGACCGCCGCCACCACGCGCACCCTACAGCACGGATGTGACGGAGTCGGAGCATACCCTCAGCCCGGATTCCGGGTCGGGCGGGTACGGCCCGGCCATCGCCTTTGCTAACGATGCCGAAAACGACAAGGACAACCCTTCCACCTCCGACGATCGCCGCAGCGCGGGATCCGGAGGCCGCCGCGACAGCTTTGCCGGGATTGAGGAAGACCAGGACGGCGAGCAGGGGTCGGTCTGGAACGAAGGCACCCGCGGCGACGGAAGCGAATCCCCGTAGAGGACGCCCCGATCTGGGGCTTCCATCCGCTGCCGGGCGGAGGCTGCGCCCACCGGCTAGGATTACAGGAATGATCGCTCCGCACCGGCACCCAACCGCGTACTCAACGGTTCGGGGTGAACACCGGAACGAGCTCGAGATCCGGCGGTCCCGGTTCATCACCGTCCTGCGCAGGGTCGGAACCGAAACCGAGGCGAACGCTCTCCTGGCACAGCTGCGCACCGAATTTCCCACGGCACGGCACCACTGCAGCGCCTACCTGATCGGAGCGGGGCGATCCATCCAGCGGGCCCACGACGACGGCGAACCCGCCGGCACCGCCGGCGCCCCGATGCTCGAAGCCCTCAGCCGCCACGGCGCGGCAGACCTCAGCGACACCGCCGCCGTCGTAGTGCGGTACTTCGGAGGCATCCTGCTCGGCGCGGGCGGGTTGATCCGCGCCTACTCCCAGTCGGTGACCCGGGCCCTGGAGGGGGCGCCCCTGCTCCGCCGACGGCTCCTGACTCTTCACACGGTGCCGGTTGCGCATGCGGAGGCCGGACGGGTCGAAAACGAGCTGCGCGCTGCCGCCACGATGGTTCGAGGCACCTCCTACACCCCCGAGGAGGCGCTCATTGAGGTGGCCCTCGAAGCCGACGCAGACAGCTATGAGGATTTCCAGCGGCGGCTTGCCGCCTCAACCGCCGGGGCCTCGGTGTCCCACCCCGCAGGAACCGCGTGGGTGGACCTTGACTGAGTTCGACTTCGACCGCCTGAGCCGCAGGCCGGACATCGAGGCGCCCAACCTGCAGGCATACGACGCCACCGACCGGCTGCTGCTGGACACGGCGGCCGCCAGGCTCTCCGCGCAGCCCGCCGGCGTCGTACTGCTCGGCGACCGTTACGGCGCCCTCACCCTCGGGGCGGCCCTGCTGCACGCGGTCCCCCGCCCGCTCGTCTATCAGGATCCGCTCTCGCACGAACTGGCGCTGGCCCGCAATGCCGGGGCGGTGGGCGCGTCCGACCGGTATGAGCGCCGCGGGCTGGGCCCCGAGCTCCTCCGGGATGCCCGCACGGTGCTGCTCCAGCTTCCTCGCTCCCTCGACGCCCTGGAGGAGGCCGCCTGGAACATCGCCGCCTATGCCGATCCTTCGGTCACCGTCTACGCCGGCGGGCGGCTCAAGCACATGAGTCGAGCCATGTCCGCGGTGCTCCAGAAATACTTTGGATCCGTCACGGCGGGGCTGGCCCGGCAGAAATCCCGGGTTCTCACCGCCTCCGGAGCGCTGCCCGCAGGCGACCCGGCGTTCCCTCTCACGCAGCGGCACGACGTCGGACTCCCCCACCCCCTGGTGCTGCGCGCGTTCGGCGAGACATTCGGCGGGGCGGCCCTCGACCCCGGAACCCGGTTCCTCCTCCCCCACCTCGCGTCCGCGGCGGCGACGGATTCGGCCATCGACCTCGGCTGCGGCAACGGTGCCATCGCCGCCTACCTGGCGCTGACCCGGCCAGGGCTGCGGGTGATCGCATCGGACCAGTCGGCCTCCGCCGTTGCCTCCACCCGGGAGACCGCGCACGCGAACGCCGTCGGGGACCGGGTGGAGGTGGTGCGCGACGACGCGCTGTCATCCCAGCCGGAGGGGTCGGCGGACCTGATCGTCCTGAACCCACCCTTCCACATCGGCGCCACCGTTCATTCAGGCATCGCGGTGAAACTGTTCACCGATGCCGCCCGGGTGCTCGCCCCCGGCGGGGAACTCTGGACCGTCTGGAACAGCCACCTCGCCTACCGGCCTGCCCTGTCCCGGATTGTCGGCCCGACCCGCCAGATCGACCGCAACCAGCGGTTCACGATCACCTGTTCGGTGCGCCGCTGACTCACCCGGCACCGCGGCCCATCGAGGACGCAGCACTCAGGTCCAAGGTCCCCTCGAGCGGTTATTCCGGCACCCTCAACGAAGACCGCCTCCACCACCGCCCGGCCGTCCGGCGGCAAAAAGAAGGACCCCCGCCGAACGGCGGGGGTCCTTCTCAGTGTTCGGCGTAAGCCGGAGGGTTTAGGCTCCGGTCAGCTTCTCGCGGAGAGCCGCAAGCGCCTCGTCCGAAGCAAGGGTGCCTGAACCGGTCTCGGCGGCGACGGGCTCCGAAGAGTAGCTCGTTGCGTTCGACTCGACGGGCTCGTTGGCGGCAGCGGCGTCGTCGGACGCGTGCTGCACAACCTGCTTCTTGTGGGACTCCCAGCGTGACTGGGCCTCCGCGTACTGAGCTTCCCAAGCGGCGCGCTGGGTCTCGTACCCTTCGAGCCATTCGTTCGACTCGGGGTCGAAGCCCTCGGGGTACTTGTAGTTGCCCTCTTCGTCGTACTCGGCAGCCATACCGTACAGCGCCGGATCGAATTCGGTGCTGTCGGCGTCGACGCCCTCGTTGGCCTGCTTGAGGCTGAGGGAGATGCGGCGGCGCTCGAGGTCGATGTCGATGACCTTGACGAAGAGCTCGTCGCCAACGGAAACGACCTGCTCTGCAAGCTCAACGTGGCGGACGGCCAGCTCCGAGATGTGGACCAGGCCTTCGATGCCGTCTTCGACGCGGACGAACGCACCGAACGGAACCAGCTTGGTGACCTTACCGGGAACAACCTGGCCCAGCGCGTGCGTCCGGGCGAAGGTCTGCCAGGGATCTTCCTGCGTGGCCTTCAGCGAGAGCGAAACACGCTCGCGGTCCAGGTCGACCTCGAGAACCTCGACGGTGACTTCCTGGCCGACCTCGACAACCTCGGACGGGTGGTCGATGTGCTTCCAGGACAGCTCGGAAACGTGAACCAGACCGTCGACGCCGCCGAGGTCCACGAACGCACCGAAGTTGACGATCGAGGACACGACGCCCGGACGGACCTGGCCCTTTTCGAGCTTGTTGAGGAAGGTCGAGCGGACCTCGGACTGGGTCTGCTCCAGCCAGGCGCGACGCGACAGCACAACGTTGTTGCGGTTCTTGTCGAGCTCGATGATCTTCGCTTCGATCTGCTGGCCGATGTACGGAGCCAGGTCGCGCACGCGGCGCATCTCGACGAGCGACGCGGGCAGGAAGCCGCGCAGGCCGATGTCGAGGATAAGACCACCCTTGACGACCTCGATAACGGTACCGGTGACGACGCCGTCTTCTTCCTTGACCTTTTCGATGTCGCCCCAGGCACGCTCGTACTGAGCGCGCTTCTTGGACA
Source organism: uncultured Arthrobacter sp. (assembly GCF_902805515.1). Classification (GTDB taxonomy): domain Bacteria; phylum Actinomycetota; class Actinomycetes; order Actinomycetales; family Micrococcaceae; genus Arthrobacter_D. The sequence goes on from NZ_CADCTE010000002.1 coordinate 56,658, forward strand.
GGATCAGACGGCCTTCTTTGTCCTCCTTGGTGAGCACCAGGGCCTCGACCTGATCGCCGACGGAGACGACGTCTCCGGGGTCAACGTCGTGCTTGATGGAAAGCTCACGGGAAGGGATGACACCCTCGGTCTTGTAACCGATGTCGAGCAGGACCTCATCGCGGTCGACCTTGACGACAGTACCTTCGACGAGATCTCCGTCGTTGAAGTACTTGATCGTCGCGTCTACTGCTGCGAGGAAGTCCTCAGCGGTGCCGATGTCGTTGATAGCGACCTGCGGGGCACCTTTGTTCTCGGTGGTGGTGATGGTCATGTAGTTGGGGCTCCGTTGTGGAAGATTACTTGATCCGGCCATTACGGACGCCCCAAAAAAGCCGGCTGTTCAGCCGGGCAATCCAGGGGAATCCGATGTCCGGAAGCGGACAGATTGGATAAAACCTAAAGAGCGGTTCTATTGGTATTGCGCCGAAACTCGCACGGCGGATGCCGGCCCGAACCACAGCGCAATACGCGCCCGTCTAGTCTAACGGCGGGAGCCAACCCCGTCAAAGCGGACAGGCGGTCGCCACCTGCCGGAAGTGCCCTAGAAATGCGTGATGCAGTAAGGATCCTGAGCGTCCCGGAACAGGTCGTTGAGGAATTCGACGACGCCCTCGGTGCGGGGCTCGATCAGGCCGGCGCCCACCAGCGCTGCGGGGCTGACGCCGCCGAGGTAGAGGGAGCCGAGCGCGGCAATGTCCAGGACGACGTCGGCCTCCATGTTCGGGCTGACCTGTTCCACCCGGGCCCGGCCGTCGGCGACGGCGAACTCAAAGGTTCCACCGGCCATCCCCTGCGCGTCGGTCACCTCGATCACGAGCTCTCCCTCGGTGCGGTATCCGCGCCCCTCAAGGGCCTTCGCGACGTCGAGCAGGCGCACCCAGAGGACATCGTCGACGCCGTTGACCCGGTAGCAGCGGCGGTCGGCAAGCGCCCACGGCAGCGGGTCGTCGACGGCGGCGCCGTCCCAGGTCACCTCCTGGATGAGGTCGAGCGAGCCGAGGTACCGCCAGAGCCCGAGGTAGGCCTCCTCGGTGCCCGCGACCAGGTCGATGATCCGGACCGTGTAGGGCTCCTTGGACCACCCCTCGAACCGGTAGGCGACGTAGCCGACGGCGTTGCCGGCGTCGTCGTAATGGACCGCCGTGCGCACCGCCTTGTCTTCGACCGGACGTTCGCGGCCCCACTGGCCCGAGACGCGCCTGGCGTAGGAGTACTGGCGCCCGACCGATCCCCTGGTGCGCCGGTGGAACTGAGCGAACACCGCGCCGGCCAGCGCCGGGACCTCGGCGGGTTTGGCCAGCTCCGTCCGTCCGGTGGGCGTGCCGAGCACTGCGAAGCGTTCCCGCACGTCAACGGTGACGCTGGTGGTGAAGGTGGCACAGCCGAAGCCGAACCGCCCGTAGATGGTGGCTTCGGACGCCGTCAGCACCGCCACGGGCACGCCCGCGGCGGCCGCGGCCTGCAGGTCCCCGGTCATCATCCGGCGCAGCAGGCCGCGCCGCCGGTGGGTGGGCCGCACCGTCACCGAGGTGATGAGGTGGGCCTGGATCGGCTTCGGGCCGCCGGCGTTGAGCGTGTTGCGCATTGAGGCGTAGGTCGCCACCGGGACGGCTCCGTCAACCGAGAGGGCCCCGGGGGCGTCGTCGTGAACGCCGATCAGGGTCCGGGCGTCGGCGGCGAAGGCCTTCACATACTCCGGGTAGTCCTCGGCGTTGGCCCGTGGCTCGAAGAACCCGACACCCACGGCGTAGAACCAGTTGGCGAACCGTCCGCCCGGCGACGTGTCCTCCTCGGCGGTGACCTGAAACTTCTCAAGGCGCAGTTCGGTGGAGGTGCCCGGCGTCGTCGTCTGTGTGCTCACGCTCCAAAACCCTAGCCGGATTACGCGCCCTCCACCACAGGCCGCGGAGCATTCGTCAGTGCGCCGCCTCGTGCCAGCTCAGGCCGGTTCCCACGGAGACATCGAGGGGCACCGAGAGGTCCGCCGCGCCCGCCATCTGCTCCCGCACCAGGGCCTCGACGACGTCCTTCTCCCCCTCGGCGATTTCAAGGACAAGTTCGTCGTGCACCTGCAGCAGCATGCGTGAGGAGAGGCCCTTGGCCTTCAGGGCGCCGTCCACGCCGAGCATCGCCTTCTTGATGATGTCGGCGGCCGAGCCCTGGATGGGGGCGTTCAGCGCGGCCCGCTCCGCCATCTCCCGCAGCTGCCGGTTGTCGCTGGAGAGGTCGGGGAGGTACCGGCGCCTTCCCTCGATGGTCGAGGTGTAGCCGTCCTTGCGTGCCTGCTCGACGATCCCGCGGAGGTAGTCGCGGACGGCCCCGAAGCGCTCGAAGTAATCGCGCATGAGGGTGCGCGCCTCGTCAACCGAGATGGCCAGCTGCTTGGACAGCCCGAAGGAGCTGAGCCCGTAGACAAGGCCGTAGGACATTGCCTTGACCTTGGAGCGCATGGCGCTGGTCACCTCCTCGGGGGCCACCCCGAAGATGTGGGAGCCGACGTACCGGTGGAGGTCCTCCCCCTCCTGGAACGCGAAGATGAGCCCCTCGTCGCCGGAGAGGTGCGCCATGATGCGCATCTCGATCTGGGAGTAGTCGGCGGTCATCAACGTCTCGTACCGGGTGCCGCCGGTCCCCTCGCCGACGACGAACACCTCGCGGATGCGTCGGCCCTCGTCGGAGCGAACGGGGATGTTCTGCAGGTTCGGGTTGATGGAGGACAGCCGGCCCGTCGCGGCGACCGTCTGCGCGTAGGTGGTGTGGATCCGCCCGTCGTCGGCGACCGACTTGAGCAGGCCCTCGACGGTCTGCCGGAGCTTCGTGGCATCCCGGTAGGCCAGGAGCTGCTCAAGGAACGGGTGCCCGGTCTTGACGATGAGGTCG
>NZ_CADCTE010000003.1 GCF_902805515.1 uncultured Arthrobacter sp.
AGGGCCACGAGCCCACCCGGGAGCGCCTGCAGTCCGCCGAGGACCGCGAGCGCTACGACGACACCACCAAGTGCATCCTGTGCGCCGCGTGCACCTCGTCCTGCCCCGTGTTCTGGACCGACGGCCAGTACTTCGGCCCCGCCGCGATCGTCAATGCGCACCGCTTCATCTTCGACTCCCGCGACGACGCCGGCGACATGCGCCTTGAGATCCTCAACGACAAGGAAGGCGTGTGGCGCTGCCGCACCACCTTCAACTGCTCGGAAGCCTGCCCGCGCGGCATCCAGGTCACCAAGGCCATCGCCGAGGTCAAGCAGGCCATCCTGACCCGCAAGATCTGACCCCACGCGGCACCGCTATTGAGGGTTGCCCCGGCCACCCCTGCGTCCCGATAGAGGGCGGCCCCGCCGGGGCCGCCCTCTTCGCGTCCCGCCCCCCTTTCCGCATCCCGGACGGGCGCCCTCCGCCCCGCCTCCCCGGCCTGGTGCCCTCCGCCCCGTGCTGGCCTGCCGCCGCGGGCAGCGCCGGGTCAGGACCTGCGCTGGGCCTTCCGGCTCTGCTGCCGCAGGGTGCCCGCCTTCTCCCGGTGCTCGTGGGCGGCCAGCGCCGCGGCGTCGGCCGTTCCCACGGCGCCCCACGCCGCCGCCAGAAGGTACACCTGGCTCAGCAGGTAGAACCAGACGAAGAGGCCGAGGATCACGGCGAACGGGGCGAGCAACGGCGAGGAGGCAAGACCTCCAAGGAGCGACGCGCTCACGGTGCGCAGCACTGTGCTGCCCACGCCGGCGAAAACCGCGGCCTGCAGCAGGACCTTCCGGGGCATGTCGATCGCGGAGGTGGTGTGGAGCAGGAGGGAGGCGACCGCCGTATCGAGGACGAGCATGATGGCGAAGCCTGCGAGCTGGGTCAGCGGACGCGATGCCCCGGTCAGCCCCACCAGGTCGAGGGCGAGGTCGAGCATCGTATTGGCGATGAACCCGACACCGGTGGTCACCAGCAGCGCGACGGCCAGGACGAGCAGCACCGCGACATCCTTGAGGATGATCTTCAGGGCACCCTCGGTCACCGGGCCCAGGGCGAAGATGCTCCGCATGCCCGCCCGGATACCGGCCATCCAGACGAGCGAGGAGATGAGCATGACGGCCGTCGAGATGACGAGCGCGGCACCGAACCCCGCCCCGGAGAACAGTTCCTCCCGGGTGGCGAGCCCACCGTCGCCGGTGTCGATGAGGCCGGGCGTGGTCGCCGCGACCGTGCGGACGATCAGCTCCTGCAGCCGGGTGTCCCCCGCGATGACGAGGCCGAGGATGGAGAACCCCGCAACGAGCATCGCAGCAATCGCGAAGAACATGCGGTAGGCGATGCCCGCGGCCAGCAGCGCTCCGCGGCGCAGTGCGTACAGCTGGAGCGCCCGCAGCGGCCGCAGGGCGCTCAGCCGGGCGAGTGCCACCCGGAGCCGGGCTGCGGCGACGGCCGCGGCGCCCGCGTTGTCCCGCTCCGCGCGGGTGAGGTTCTGGCGTGCTTCGAGGATCTTCAGGACCAGCCGGGCGTGGTCGGCCGGAGAGACAGGGTCAGCGCTCCTCGCGGTCCTCGGTGTCTTCGCCAAAGCTCAGCTCTTCCCGCAGTTTCCACAGCCCAGAATGCTCATGCTCATACAGTCCCATGGTACGGACCTCGAAGGAGGCTTCGAAGGACCGCAGCTGCTGCGCGGCCTCGTCCATGCTGGCCTCGCTCACGTCGTGGGCGATAGTGACGTGCGGGTGGAAGGGGAACTCGAGGGTGCGTTCGAGGGGCCCGGTCTGCAGCCGGGAGTGAAGCTCGACGCACTCCCGGAACCCGGCACGCACATTGAGGAACACCACCGGTGACAGCGGCCGGAAGGAGCCGGTGCCGCTGAGCGTCACGGTGAAGGGACCCTGCTTCGCGGCCACGGCGCGGACGTGCTCAAGCGTCCATTCCCAGTCGGTGGCCGGCGTCGTGGTGATGAGGGTGATGTGCGGGGGCACGAGGAAGGCCATGGGGTCCCCGAACGAGGCCCGCCAGCGTTCCAGCTCCCCTGCCAGCGGTTCGGGCACCGGCAGCGTGACGCCCACGCAGGTGGTTTCGGGCAGTCCCGGCCCGGCGTCGGCCGGGTCCCGGCGCAGCTCACTCATCCGCTGGCGCATGGCCTAACGTGCTCCGGCCGGGACCGGAGTGGGGAGGAACCCCACCTTCGCGTACACGTCGGCCAGGGTCGCCGAGGCTGTCTCCCGCGCCTTGGCCGCCCCCTTGGCGAGCAGGCGGTCGAGTTCGGCCGGATCGTCGAGGAGCTCGGCTGCGCGCGCCTGGATCGGCCCGAGGGATTCGGCGACCACCTCGGCCAGGTCCACCTTCAGGTGCCCGTACATCCTGCCCTCGTACTCCGCCTCGAGGGACGGGATGGAGCGGCCGGTCAGCGCGGAGTAGATCGTCAGCAGGTTCGAGACCCCGGGTTTCTCCTCACGGTCGAACGTGATCGACGTGCCCGCGTCGGTCACAGCGGACCGGATGCGCTTTGCCGTAACCTTCGGATCGTCGAGCAGGTTCACCAGCCCCATCGGGGACGAGGCCGACTTCGACATCTTGGCCGTCGGGTTCTGCAGGTCGTAGATCTTGGCCGATTCCTTCTGGATGAAGGGCTTGGGCACCACGAAGGTTTCACCGAAGCGGGCGTTGAACCGCTGCGCGAGGTCGCGGCTGAGTTCGACGTGCTGGCGCTGGTCCTCCCCCACCGGGACGCCCTCGGGCTGGTACAGCAGGATGTCCGCCGCCTGCAGGATGGGGTAGGTGAACAGGCCGACGCTGGCCTGCTCGGAGCCCTGCTTCGAGGCCTTGTCCTTGAACTGGGTCATCCGCGAGGCCTCACCAAATCCGGTGATGCAGTTGAGCACCCAGGCCAGCTGGGCGTGCTCGGGCACATGGGACTGGACGAACAGGGTGGCCTTGTCCACGTCCACCCCGCCGGCGATGTACTGGGCGGCGGTGATCCGGGTCCGTTCGGCGAGCTCCGCGGGGTCCTGCGGCACGGTGATCGCATGCAGGTCCGGGATGAAGAACACCGCGTCGTAGTCCTCCTGCATCCGGACCCAGTGCACCAGCGCACCGAGGTAGTTGCCGAGGTGGAGCGATCCCGCGGAGGGCTGCATCCCCGAGAGGATGCGCTGGCGGCCGGTGGGTGCGGTGAGGGTCATGGCGCGCTTCCTGTCGTCTAGAGAGAGTAGTCAACGACCACGGGGGCGTGGTCGGAAAAACGGGTGTCCCACGACGGCGCGCGGTCGACGGTGGCCTCGACCGCCGCCGCGGCGAGCCCGGGGGTCGCGAGGTGGTAGTCGATCCGCCAGCCGGTGTCGTTGTCGAAGGCCTTCCCGCGCCAGGACCACCAGGTGTAGGGGCCGTCGACGTCGCCGGAGAGGGCCCGGTGGACATCGACATAGCCGACGCCGCCGCCGAAGAACCGGTCGAAGTAGGCGCGCTCCTCGGGAAGGAAGCCGGCCTTCTTCAGGTTGCCCTTCCAGTTGCGGATGTCCCGCTCGGTGTGGCCGACGTTGAGGTCGCCGACGACGAGCACGTGGTCCGATTCGGCGGCGAGCACCGGCAGGCGGGCCTCCATGACGTCGAGGAAGCGGTACTTGTCGTCCTGCTTGGGGGTGCCGACGTCACCGGAGTGAACATAGGCGCTCACCACCGTCAGGGAGGAGCCGTTGACCTTGAAGTCGGCCTCGACCCAGCGTCCCGAGGTATCGAAGTAGGGCTCCCCGATCGAGGACCGGGTGGCGGAGGGTTCGACGCGGGAGGCGATGGCCACGCCGGCGCGGCCCTTGGCCTCCGCCTCGGCGTGGAGCAGGTGCCAGGAATCACCGAGCAGTTCGCGCACCACGGCGTCGGGGGCGCGGACTTCCTGCAGGCAGAGAATGTCGACACCGCGCCCGGCCAGCCACTGGTCCATGCCGCGCTTGTAGGCGGCACGGATTCCGTTGACGTTTACTGTTGCAATCCGGAGGGGTTTCATCGGGATATCGGAAGCGGCACTCACTCGACCCACCTTACCCCGGAGCACCGGGCGAATCATGTTGGCAGAACCCGATCGGGACGGCTGGGCACCTAGTCGACGATGGTGCCCTCGACGGGCCCCTCACCGGCGTTCTTCATCATCGACCGGGCGTTGTGCGAGGTGATCTCGATGGTCTCCAGGGCACGCTCGACCATGCCCTCGTCTCGGCCGAGGTATTCGCGGACCACACCCACCTGGACCTGGACGATCTTGAAGCTGTGATCGAGCTTCAGGTCACGGGCGCGGGTCGCCTCGTCGGAGGGTCCGGCCTGGCGCCGGGCGGGGGCGAAGCCCCCCTGCGCCTCGCTGAAGCGGTCAGCGGCCTTCCGCGCGGCCCCGCGGAGGGTGAAGACCACGTAGGAGAAGATGAGCAGCCAGCCAAGGGAGATGAGCACGACGAGCCAGCCTACGACGTCGTTCTCGTTGGCCGCGAACACCACGGCGACGAGGAACACGACGATCATGATGGCCATGCCCACCGTCCCCATGCGGACGCTGATACCCCGGCGGGCGGGTTTCCCTGTGCTTCCCAATGACTGCATGGGCCCATTCTTCCAAACAACGAACCCCCTCCCGACGGCTTCCACCACCGGCGAACGCCCGCGCGCACGCCTGCGCGCCGCACAGGGCCTGGAAAAGTTTTTGCGGATCCACCCATCCGTGATCCGTCTCACCCCGAACCTCCTGTGTGCGCGCCCCTACCGGCCTGCATCACCCGCACTTATGGAGGAAATTCTCATGAACAAGAAAATGCGTCTCCTTGCAGCCCCAGCCCTCGCCCTCGGCGCGGTCGCCCTGGCGGGATCCCCCGCGATGGCAGCCGACGGCTCCTACTCATCCACCCTTGGCCAGCTCAACGGCACCACGGGCTCCGGCACCATCACCGTCGATGTCACCGGCAACACCGCCATGGTCAACCTTCAGGTTTCCGGCCTCGCCGAGACCTTCATGGACGGACCCTACCCCCACGTCCAGCACATCCACGGC
>NZ_CADCTE010000004.1 GCF_902805515.1 uncultured Arthrobacter sp.
CTCCCGACAAGGCGGACGTTCTGAGACGCGGCCGACGGCAAGTACGACAGGCGGTCCTGCAAAGCAGAAGCGTGGTGCGCGGCTACCGTCTTACGACTCGCACATTCCGTGCTCTGGCAGTGAACGACGCGCTTCCCCAGACGGCCCCTTCGCTTTCGGCGATCAGGCGACAGTCAGGGTTTACAGTCGCTCGTACTGCTCGCGGGGAACGCGCCAGACGGTACGGTTTCCCTGTCGCACCGCCCGTATCGACGAAGGGGGCCTCCCCTTTGCTCTAAGGCGAACACACGCACTGGTTGTTCCCTGCATGCCGGGTCGGCGAACCGAAGCATACCCCCACCACGGGACTTGACCCCTAACCGTGTCGGGAGGCCCCGTTGCCGAACATCCTGATCGTTGATGACACCGATGCCTGTCGCCGGCCGCTGGCGCGACTGCTCACACGGGCCGGGTACGAAACGGCCTGTGCCGGCGATGGGCGGGAGGGCCTGAACGCCCTCGAAGCTGCCACGCCCGGCCTGATCCTGCTCGACCTCGACATGCCCGTCATGGACGGCCTGACGTTCCTCGCGGCCATCCGCGCCGACCCCCGATGGGTGTCGCTCCCGGTGATCGTCTTCAGCGGCGAGGCGCAGCGGACGTTGGCGCGGGCGAAGGAACTTGGGGCCGATGAGGCGTTGCCAAAGGGCGGGCCGGGCCTCCGCATGCTGCTTGCTGCGATCCGTCGCCACCTCGCTGTGTGAATCTTACCGGGCGCGTGGGCGATCTCGAACGCGCGGCGGCGGTGTGCCTGATAGGGTGTACGGGACGGTCATGGGAGCCGCATCATGCGGTCGTACATCTTCGTCGTCACGTCGAAGCACTCGCACGACGCCTCCTCCAGCCCGGCCCGGTCGAGGATCGTCAATTCCCCTCGGTGGTACTCGATCAGCTTGGCGGACTGGAGGATGCGGGCCGTCAGGTTCACGCTCTGGCGACGGACGCCCAGCATGTCGGCGAGGAACTCCTGCGTCAGCCCGAACCGCTCCTCGCCTTTACGGTGGGCCGTCTCCAGTAGCCAGCGGCACATCCGCTCCTCAATGGTGTGGTGCTGGATGCACGCCCCATTTTGTGCCCCCCGCTGGATCAGCACTAGCGCGTACCGCAGCAATAGCTGCGAGAACGCCCCGTGCTCCGACCGCGCGCGGTTGAACGCCCCTGCTGACATGCGGAGCATCTCCCCCCGGACCTGCACGTTGATCCGATAGGGGTTGGCCTGCGGGTCGGCCAGCAGGTACAGGCCGTCCATCCCCTCGTTGCCGACGGTGGACGCCTCGACGGTCGATCCATCTTCGAGGACGACCATCGAACTCAGCACGCCGGAGACCGGGAAGTGGACCCACTGCGGCTCGGTGCCGGGGTGGGCCACGATTTCGCCGAGTGCGGGCGAGACTCGCTCCATCTGCCCGATGATACGCCGGAAGTCCGGGTCGGGGAGCCGGTCCAGTATCTTGTTGCCTACGCGGTCTGGATTCGGCATGGGGTCTCCCGCATGGATTCACTCGATCAGTCCGGTGGACGGTCGCCCGCTACAGCGGAATGTCCGACCAATCGCCTCGACTCTACTACGGCAATTCCGGGTCCGACCG
>NZ_CADCTE010000005.1 GCF_902805515.1 uncultured Arthrobacter sp.
CTCCTGGCACAGTTGCGGCTGGTCAGGAGGCGCTAGCGATCAGACGTCGTAGTACAGCGCGAACTCGTAGGGGTGCGGGCGCAGCCGCAGCGGGTCGATCTCGTTGTCCCGCTTGTAGCTGATCCAGGTCTCGATCAGGTCCGGGGTGAACACGCCGCCCTCGAGCAGGTAGTCGTGGTCCTCCTCGAGCCGGTCGATCACCGCGGCGAGGCTGCCGGGGACCTGGGCGATGTCCTTGGCCTCCTCGGGCGGCAGCTCGTAGAGGTCCTTGTCGATCGGCGCGGCCGGCTCGATCTTGTTCTTGATGCCGTCGAGGCCGGCCATGAGCATCGCGGAGAACGCGAGGTAGGGGTTGCCGGAGGAGTCGGGGCAGCGGAACTCGATGCGCTTGGCCTTCGGGTTGTTGCCCGAGAGCGGGATGCGGATGCAGGCCGAGCGGTTGCGCGCGGAGTAGACCAGGTTCACCGGGGCCTCGAAGCCCGGCACCAGGCGGTGGTAGGAGTTCACCGTCGGGTTGGTGAAGGCCAGCAGGCTCGGGGCGTGGTGGAGCAGGCCGCCGATGTAGTAGCGGGCGGTGTCGGACAGGCCGCCGTAGCCGGCCTCGTCGTGGAACAGCGGCTGCCCGCCCGACCACAGCGACTGGTGCACGTGCATGCCCGAGCCGTTGTCGCCGAACAGCGGCTTCGGCATGAAGGTCGCGGTCTTGCCGTTCTGCCAGGCGGTGTTCTTCACCAGGTACTTGAACAGCATGATGTCGTCGGCCGCGTGCAGCAGCGTGTTGAACTTGTAGTTGATCTCCGCCTGGCCGGCGGTGCCGACCTCGTGGTGCTCGCGCTCCACCTCGAAGCCGGACATGATCATGTTGCTGACGATGTCCGCGCGCAGGTCGGCGTAGTGGTCGACCGGGGGCACGGGGAAGTACCCGCCCTTGTAGTTGACCTTGTAGCCCAGGTTGCCGCCGGGCTCGTCGCGGCCGGTGTTCCACCAGCCCTCGGCGGAGTCGATGTGGTGGTAGGTCTGGTGGGGGTCCGAGCCGAAGCGGATCGAGTCGAACACGTAGAACTCGGCCTCGGGCGCCATGTAGGCGGTGTCGGCGATCCCGGACGCGGTCAGGTACTGCTCGGCCTTGCGCGCGATGTTGCGGGGGTCGCGGCTGTAGGGCTCGCCCGTGATCGGGTCGTGCACGAAGAAGTTGACGTTCAGCGTCTTGTGCTTGCGGAACGGGTCCAGCCGGGCGGTGGCCGGGTCGGGGAGCAGGGCCATGTCCGACTCGTTGATCGCCTGGAAGCCGCGGATGGACGAGCCGTCGAACGCGGCCCCGTCCTCGAAGACGCCGGCGGCGGTGGCCGCGGGGACGGTGAGGTGCTGCATCACGCCGGGAAGGTCGCAGAAGCGGATGTCGAGGTACTCGACCTTCTCGTCACTGATGAACTTCAGGACCTCTTCGGAGTTGCTGAACACCCTCGATGGCTCCTCGTGTCGGGATCGCGGCGGTGCTCCACCGCTGTCTGCCCGCGACGCTAGGACCGCGGTGTTGCCCGACGGTCACCCAGTTGTTTCGCAGAGGTTACCGACCCGGGTCGCCTACGCTGGTGCTCA
>NZ_CADCTE010000006.1 GCF_902805515.1 uncultured Arthrobacter sp.
GCGTACGCGAAGTCGCTCGACGCCGCGGGCATCCTCGTCGCCGCGGAGATCCTCAAGCCGGCCGAGATGACCACGACGGTGACGCTGCGGACGGGCACCCTCTCCATCCAAGACGGCCCGTTCGCCGACACCAAGGAGAAGCTGGCCGGCGCCTTCGTCATCGACGTCCCGGACCTCGACGAGGCGCTCGCCTGGGCTTCCAAGTGTCCGGGCGCCCAGTACGGGGTGATTGAGATCCGCCCGTCAGCGATCTCCTTCCGCGAGGGACAGTGGCAGGATCGAGGCTGAGCACTGGCGAGGCGCGGGCTCGGGCCGAGTCCGTGGCCCGCGCCTCCTATGGCCGCCTGCTCGCCCTGCTCGCCGCACCCACCGGCGACCTTCAGGCCGCCGAGGATGCCCTGGCCGACGCGTTCCTCCGTGCGCTGACCACCTGGCCGGTTTCGGGCATCCCTGAGAACCCCGAGGCCTGGCTGTTCACGGTGTCGCGCAACCGGCAGCGGGACCGCTACCGGTCGGCGGCCTACCGCACCTCGGTGCCGTTGGAGCCCGATGACGCTTCCCCAGGAGCAGGCCCTCCGGGTGGCACGGCGCGGAGGACAGGCACTCGAGGGGTTGTCCCCTCACCCGTCGGGTCCGGCTTTGCCCTGCCGGGCGCAGTGCACTGGGACGAGGTCGACGTCGAGGCGATCCCGGACCGACGGCTTGCCCTGCTCTTCGTCTGCGCCCACCCGGCGATCGACCCGGGCGTCCGCACGCCCCTGATGCTCCAGGTCATCCTCGGCGTTCCGGCGGACCGGATCGCCTCGGCCTTCGCCGTTCCGGCACCGGCGATGGCGCAGCGCCTCGTGCGCGCCAAGCGGCGTATCCGAGAGGCCCGCATTCCCTTCGTCCTGCCCGACACAACGGTGTTGAAGGAGCGCCTGCCCGCGGTGCTCGAGGCGGTGTACGGCGCGTATGCCCTCGACTGGCGGAGCCCGCTGCCGGGCGCCCGAAGGGTTCGGGCAGGAGTTGGGACCGGTGAGCCGGCCAAGGCGGATGCCGATGCCCACTCCCAGGCCGGGGTCGACGCCGGATCCCGCTCTCGGGCAAACGTGGACGCCGGGACCCGCTCCCAGGCAGACGGGGACGCCCGGGCCCGTGAGCCAGCCGGGGCCGACGCCGGGGCACGCTCTCAGGCCGGAGGCGACGCCGCGGCTCACTCGCAGACCGACGGGGACGCAGGGGCCCCTAAGCCAGCCGGGGCCGACGCAAACCCGGGAACCCGCTCCCCGGCCGAGGCCGATGCCGGTGCCCGCTCACAGGCCGATGCCGATGCCGACCCTCCCGAGAGCCTCGCCGCCGAGGCGCTGTACCTCGCGACGGTTCTCGCGGAACTACTTCCCGACGAGCCGGAAGTCCACGGGCTGGCCGCACTGATCTGCCTGTCGCTGGCCCGCGGAACTGCGCGTACGGCGTCGGCCGGAGGGTTTGTTCCCCTCGCCCTTCAGGACACCAGCCTTTGGGATCGGAACCTGATCGCCCGCGGAGAAGAACACCTGCGGCAGGCGCACTCTTTGGGGCGGATCGGCCGGTTCCAACTCGAGGCCGCAATGCAGTCGGTGCACTGCGCGCGGGCCCGCACGGGAACGACCGATTGGCAGGCACTGCTCCGCCTCAATGAGGCCCTGGTGGCCCTCAAGCCGACGCTCGGAGGGATCGTCTCACTCGCCTCAACCCTGGGCGAGGCGTCCGGCCCGGACGCGGCCCTGTCATTCCTCGACACAGCCAATGCTCCGGCTCTCGAGGATTTCCAGCCTGCGTGGGCAACCCGTGCCCACCTGTTGGTTGAGGCGGGCCGGGCCATGGAAGCTGCCGCGGCCTACGGCAGGGCCCTTGCATTGACGACCGATCCGGCACTGCGCGGCTTCCTCGAGGGGGCCCTGCAGCGTCTCACAGCAGCGGTGCCGCCGTCAGCCGACACCGATTAGCTATCTCCCGCCGAAACGCAGCCCCCACTCCCCCCGAAACTGCAGCTCACCACCCTTTGACACGGGCTTTCGGTGGTGAGGTGCACACTCAACGCGCAAGCCCCCGAAACGCACCGACGCGGCTGACGTCCACTCCCTCCGAAACTGCAGCTCACCACCCTTTGACGCGGGCTTTCGGTGGTGAGGTGCACACTCAACGCGCAAGCCCCGGACTGCGCACTCGGGGCGGTGCTTACCTGGGCGGTACTTACTGGGCGGTGCCGGTCCAGCCTTCTTCTTCGCGCTCGTCGCCCGTGGCAAGCACCCGCAGCACGGTGGAGGCGGCCTTCTGGACCGCCTCGTCCGCACCCTTGCGGCCCTTGGTGTTGACGGTGCCCGCCGCATATCCGACGAGGAACGCGCTGATTGCTCCCGCGTTCGGCGAGACCGCGGCCGAGGACCGATCGGCCACCTCAAGGATCTTGGCGGAGTCCACCTCAAGGTCGAGGATCTGCAGCGCCTGGGTCAGGGTGCGGCTCCAGTCGCTGAGCTGGCGTTCCTCTGCGTCGGGACTCGTTGTCATCGCTTCTCCTTCGAAACGCTCCGCTGCGGACATCTTCTAGGGATAGCACCGCGGCAGGCGCTCCACAACGAAAAGTTGGAAGCGCCTCCCTGCGTCCGCCCGGCTACTTGACGGCTCCCGCGGTCAGCCCGCCGATCAGCCGCTTCTCGATGAGCGCGAAGAGGATGATCACGGGAATGATCGCCACGATCGAGATGCCAAACACGTACTGCCAGCTCGTGGCGTACTGACCGATGAACTTGGTCAGCGCCACCGACAGCGGCTGGTTTTCGGCAGTGGACATGATCACCAGGGACGCGGCGAACTCGTTCCAGGAAGAGACGAAGGTGAAGATGATCGCCGTGACGATGCCGGGCCAGACAAGGGGCAGGTTCACCGTGAAGAGCACCTTGAGCCGGCCGGCGCCGTCGAGCTGGGCCGCCTCGTCGATCTCCTTGGGAATGCCGGCGAAGAAGCTGTGCATGATCCACAGCGCGAAGGACAGGTTGAAGGCCGCGTTGATGAGGATCATCGCCAGCCAGGTGTCGTTGATGTCGAGGACAAGCATCTGGCGGAACAGCCCTGCAGTGAGGACCGCCGGCTGCAACATCTGCGTCACGATGACGAGGAACAGGAACGCGATCTTTCCCGGGAAGCGGAAGCGGGCCGTGTAGTACGCCGCCGGGGTCGCAACGAGCAGCACGAGCAGCGTAGCGAAGACCGAGATGATCAGTGTTGAGATGAGGTTGAACGGCAGGGGGGTCTCGGGCGTCGACCACATCGACGCGTAGTTCCCCAGCTGCAGGCCGTCCTGCGGGAAGTACCGCGGCGGCACCCGCAGGATTTCCGGCCGGGTCTTGAGGGAGCCGACCAGCATGATCAGGTACGGCGTCAGGAAGACGATCACGACGACGACGCCGACCGCAATGCGCAGGCCGAGCCGCCGTCCGCTGATGCCGTCGGGCCCGTACTTGCGGGCACGGTCCTGCCGCACCGGCGGGATGGTGGCTTTCGCCGGAGCGCTCACTGACACCTCAGGTCTCCTTCATGGGCTTGACGACCTTCACGTACACCGCAACGATCAGGATGACGACGGCGAAATTCACGACGCTGAGGGCGCTGGCGATGTCGAGCCGCCGATCGAACTGGAGCACCTTGAAGATGTAGGTCATGAGGGTGTCCGCGCTGTAGCCGGGGATTGACCCGGTCATGATGCGCAGGATCGGCAGGTTGTTGAACACGTTGATCACATTGATCAGCACGGCGACGGCGAGCGCACCGCGCAGTTGCGGCAGCACGACGCTGAAGTAGGTGCGGACCGGGCCCGCACCGTCCATCTTCGCGGCCTCAAGGGCATCGGACGGCACGGCCTGCAGCCCGGCGAGCAGCGTGTAGGTGGTGAACGGGATCGAGACGAAGATTCCGACGACGATCGCGGCCCCCAGTGCCGTCGCGACGTTCTTCGTGAACCCATAGGTTGAATCGAGGAGTCCGATGTCAACGAGGAAGGAATTCATGATGCCGTAGTCGCGGTCGAGTCCGTAGTAGAAGACGGTCGTCGTCATGACGACGCTTGCCGCCCAGGGGACGATAACCGCCATCCTCACCAGGGTCCGGCCGGGGAAGGGCTTGTTGAGGAAATTGGCGAGCAGCAGGGAGAGGACGACCGTCACCGAGACGACGACAATCACCCATACGAAGGTATTGAGCAGGACCCGGGGCAGGTTCGGGTCGGCGAAGACTGTGGCGAAGTTTTCGAAGCCGACGCCTTCGACGTTCGTTCCGGCCTGGCTGATCCGCCGTGTCGAGGAGTAGATCATATACGCGGCGGGGAAGAGGACTACTCCGAAGATCAGGAGCAGGACCGGGCCGACCCAGGGAAGGGCCGCCCACAGGCTGTCCCGGTTCTGGAGACCGCCGCCGCGTTTCCGTTCCCGGATGACCGGGGGTGTCAAAGTGCTCATGGGGTGCGGACCGTTCCTTGGGGAACGCAGGGGAGCCGCCCGGACCGGGCCGGCCCCCCTGCTGGGTAGATACCTATGCCGAAAAGGTGCTGCTGGTAACCCGCGGGTCAGCCGGCAGCGTCGGCCTTGGCCTGGATCTGGTCCAGTACCGTCTTGGCGTCCTGGTCCTCAAGCTGGCCCATGAGCGACTTGAAGGCGCCATCCGTTGCGTTCCACGCCGGGTTGGACGTGGGGTAGAACTGTGCGTCGGGGAGCATGTCGAGGAACGGCTTCAGGACCTCGTTGGATGCCATTTCCTCGGCACCGCTCTTGGTGGTGGGCAGGAATCCCTCGGCCTCGACCCACGGCACGTAGGTGCCGGTTTCGAAGAAGAAGTCCATGAACTGTGTGATGGCTTCCTGCTTGTCGTCATCGTTCTTGAAGGCCATCAGGCGGTCTGCGACTCCGAGGGTTGCAGGCTCCCCGGTGTTCGTAGGAACGTTGGCGACACCGTAGTTGAGGTCGGGGTTTTCCTTCTCGATCTGGCCCACGGTCTGGGGCAGGGCGTAAACCATGCCGATCTTTCCCTGGGCGAAGACGTTGATCATCGGAGTGCGCTGGGTGGCGCCGGGGTCGGGCTGGGTGACTCCGTCGGTGATCATTTTCTTCATGAACTCGGCAGCTTCGACGTTTTCGGGGGTGTTGACGGTGATTTCGGATTCGTCTCCGAAACCGCCGCCGTTGCCCGCGAACCAGATAAGGCTTTCACCCTGGGCTTCCTCTGAGCCCAGCGGCATACCGTAGCCGGGCGTTCCCATGTCGGTGATCTTCTTGGCCGCGTCGTAGAGCTCATCCCAGGTCTTCGGCGGCTCGGCAACGCCGGCCTCCTCCATCAGGTCCTCGTTGTAGAACAGGGCGCGGGCGGAGGCGAGCAGCGGAAGTCCGTACTGGGTTCCCTCAAAGGATTCGTTCTCTACGAAGGATTCCTGGAAGTCGCCGATGATGTCCCCGGAGGCGATGTCCTCGGCCGGATAGAGCAGTCCCTCGGCCGCAAAGGCCGAGAAGGCACCGCCGTTGTAGATGTCGGGGGCCTCACCTGACTGGATCTTGGTCTGCAGCACAGACTCGAGGTTCTCCCAGGATTCAATCTGCAGGTTCACGGTGACGCCGTCGTTGGCGGCTTCGAACTCCTCGACGACTCCTTCCCACAGCGCCTTGGTGTTATCGGAGTAGCTCGGAACGAGCATGTCGATCGTGGTGTCTCCGCCTTCGCCTTCCGCTTCGGAGCCACCCCCGCCAAAGCCGCAGGAGGTGACCATCAGGGTCCCGGCGGCGACGGCAGCCACGAGACCTTTGCGCAGTCTGCTCTTCATGAAGTCCTCTTTCAGGTGATATTTCGAGTGCTGGCACCGACGCGGGAAGTTCGAATCCGGACGGGCAGGACGGCCGCGGGCGCGACCCGGGAGTCGGCAACACAATGGTTTTTTGTGATACGTGAAGGCGTCCCCCAATCACAAGGAATCACCTAATGCAGAAATAATGACGTGATGTGGGTCTCACGTCAAGAGGAACGCGCTGCGGGTTCGCGCTGGCTTTTTGCCTAGTCCCTGCGGTGCCCGACGGCAAAGGAGGAGGGCGGTCCACGGGAGGCGGGAGCTTTCCTGGTCATGATCGCAGTTGAGCACTGGACATCTGCTTCGATCACCGTTCATCATGGGAGCAGCATTCCCCATCCTTCCAGCACCGGGCCCCACCGCCCGAAGGAGATCCCCATGTCACAGTCCACCGAACCGTCAGCGCCCGTCGAGGCTGCTCCCGGCCATCACATGGCTGCGGAACTGGCTTCCCAGCCCGATCTCTGGGAGCAGGCAATAGCCCAGGCCGGGTCCGAGCAGCTGCTGCCGGCCGACGGCCGCAGGGTCGCAGTGATCGGATGCGGAACTTCATGGTTCATGGCCCAGGCCTACGCCGCAGCCCGTGAAGCTGCCGGCAAGGGGGAAACCGACGCCTTCGCCGCCTCGGAGGCCTCGGTGCTGGCCACCCGCTCCTATGACTCCATCGTCGCCATCACGCGCTCGGGCACGACGAGTGAAGTTCTGTCCGTGCTCAGCCAGGTCAAGGGACGCACTCCGACAGTTGTCCTCCTCGGCGATACCGGCTCGCCGGCAACCGGGCTGGCGGACGCCGTCGTCGGCCTGCCCTACGCCGACGAGTCGTCGGTCGTCCAGACCCGTTTTGCGACGACCGCCCTCGTTTACCTCCTGACGACCCTGGGCGAGGACCTCACCAGCGCCGTGGCGGATGCCCGGAGCGTGCTGCAGGACGCCACGGACCGGGACCTGCTCGACGCGGAGCAGTTCAGCTTCCTCGGCACCGGCTGGACGGTGGGGCTGGCCCACGAAGCCGCGCTCAAGATGCGGGAGGGAGTCCAGGGCTGGACCGAGTCCTACCCCGCCATGGAATACCGCCACGGCCCCATCGCCATCGCCGCTCCCGGACGGGTCACCTGGGCATTTGGCGATGCACCCGATGGGTTGGACGCCGAGGTCGCCGCCACCGGAGCGTCGTTCGTCAACTCGGGGCTCCACCCGCTCGCTGAGCTGGTGCGGGTGCACAAGGTGACGCTTGAACGCGCCCTGGCCCGCGGCCTGAACCCCGATGTGCCGCGCAACCTTTCCCGCTCCGTCATCCTCGAAGGCTGAGTTTCGGTGAGAGGTGGGGGAAGCGCCAGCACCGGTCCTGGCACCTGGACCGGCCCGCAGGTGGGGCTGCCGGCGGATCCGGTGTCCGGGCCCGACGCAGGTAGCGGGGAGCCTCCCGCCCGCGCGGTCCTTGCCTTCGACGTCGGCGGGACCGACATGAAGGCGGCCCTCGTTGACGATGCGGGCCGGCTCCACTCCCTCCTGCGCATCCCCACGCCCCGGGACGGGCAGTTCCCCGGGGATGTCGTCGTCGCAAAGGTCGCCGCACTGACCGAAAACTACCGCGCCGAATATCCCGGGTGTGCCGTCGAGTCGATCGGTCTCATTGTGCCCGGCCTCGTCGACGAAGAGGCAGGCATCGGCCTGATGTCAGCCAACCTTGGCTGGCGGGACTATCCCTTCGGGGAGCACCTCACCCGCGCCACAGGCCTTCCTGTGGCGTTCGGGCACGACGTGAGCATCGCCGGGGAGGCCGAGATGCGCGCCGGCGCCGGGCGGGGCCTGCGCGACGTCGTCGTGATGGTCATCGGCACCGGAATCGCCGGTGCGGTGTTCTGCGAAGGTCAGCGGGTGCGCGCCGGAGGGTATGCCGGGGAGATCGGTCACGCCGAGGTCCCCGGAGGGACCGAGTGCCCCTGCGGGGCGTTCGGTTGCCTCGAAACCATCGGCTCCGCAGGTGCCATCACGAGGCGGTACAACGCCCTCTCGGGGAAGGCCGCAGCAGGGGCGGAGACCGTCCTGACGGCGGCACAGAGCGGAGACCTGCACGCGGTGCAGGTCTGGGACGACGCGGTGAATGCGCTTGCCTTCAGCATCTGCCAGCTCACAGCCATCCTCGGCACCGAAGCCGTCATCCTCGGCGGGGGGCTCGCGCAGGCCGGCCCGGCACTGGTCGAGCCCCTCCAGGCCCGGGTCGAATCGAGGCTGTCCTTCCTGCGGACACCCAGGATTCTCACCTCGGTCCTTGGCCAGGACGCAGGCCTCATCGGCGCGGGACTGCGGGCCCGGGACCTGGTGGCCAGGCCATGACGGGGCCGCCTCCTGCGGGCACGGCGGGAACCGTCGTCACGGTGACCCCGAATCCAGCCCTCGACGAGACCTACACCGTGCCGGCCATCGTCCTGGGGACCACCCACCGCGTTGCGGCACCGGCTGTAAGGGCCGGAGGGAAGGGCGTCAATGTCTCCAGGGTCCTGCACCAGCAGGGCTATCCGACGCTCGCCCTGGCGGCTGTCGGCGGACCAACAGGCGAGCAGTACACCGCCGAGCTCGCCTCAAGCGGCATCCCCTCGGTCCTCGAGCCGGCCACCGCCCCCACCCGCCGCAGCCTTGCCTTCCACGATTCGACGTCCGGCAGCACAAGCCTGTTCAACGAGACCGGCAACGCGCTCGAAGCGGCGGAGTGGGCCCGGCTGTGGGCCCGGATCGACGATGCCCTCCCCGGTGCGGGCTGCGTCGTCGGCTCGGGAAGCCTCCCTCCGGGGGCGCCGACCGACTTCTACGCGGCCCTGGTGCGCCGGTGTGCGGGAGCCGGAGTTCGCTGCATCATCGACACCTCCGGCCCGGGACTGCTCCGGGCCGCCGCAGCCGGCGCGGACCTGCTGAAGCCCAATGCGGGAGAACTCCGCGAGGCGACGGGGGAAGCTGATCCGGCCCGCGGCGCACGGCTCCTGCTCGGACTCGGAGCCCGCCGTGTCTTCGTCAGCTGGGGGGAGGACGGAATGCTCGCCTTAACGGCCGACGCGCCGGACCGCCACCTCCGCGCCGCCCTCCCGGAACCGCTGCATGGGAACGCCACCGGCGCCGGCGATGCGGCCGTTGCGGCCCTGGCGACACTGCTCGCGGCCGGATCGGGGGATGTCTCGGAAATGCTCCGCCGGGCCACCGCCTGGTCGGCGGCAGCGGTGCTCATGCCGACGGCCGGTGACATCCACCCAGACCACGTACGTCTGGCCGCCGAGGTCTCGGTGACCCGGCACGACGACGCCTCCCCGACCGGGCAGAGCAGCCCGGGCACTAAACCCGTTGGAAAGGAATCCTGATGGGCCTGACCCCCACACGCGAGATCCTCGACGCCGCCTTCGCCGCGGGGACCGGAATCGGCGGGTTCAACGTGCTGCACCTCGAGACCGCCGAGGCGATTGTCGAAGGCGCCGAGGCAGCGGGGCTCCCAGTGATCCTCCAGATCTCGCAGAACTGCGCGGACTACCACGGCGCGCTCGCGCCCCTCGCCCTCGCCTGCCGTGCCGTCGCGGCGGGCGCCCGGGTGCCGGTGGCACTCCACCTCGACCATGCCGAGGACGAACGGCTCGTCGACGAGGCCATCGAGCTGGGCTTCGGGTCGGTGATGTACGACGGGTCAACCCTCCCCTACGCCGAGAATGTTCGATCCACGGCCCGGGTGGCACGGCGGGCCCGCGACGCCGGCGTGCTGGTGGAGGCGGAGCTGGGACGGATCGGCGGCAAAGACGGCGCCCACGCACCCGGCGTCCGCACCGATCCTGGCGAGGCGCGCAGCTTCGTCGCGGCGACAGGGGTCGATGCCCTCGCGGTTGCGGTCGGATCCTCCCACGCCATGACCGAGCGGACCGCGTCCCTGGATGTCGACCTCGTGCGGGAACTGCGCGCGGTGCTTGAGGTTCCGCTCGTGCTTCACGGATCCTCGGGCGTTCCCGATGAGACGCTCGTCGCGGCGGTCAAGGCCGGGATGACGAAGATCAACGTCTCGACCCACCTCAACGGCTTCTTCACCCGCGCGGTGCGCGGGGTGCTCGAGGAGCAGCCGAACCTTGTTGACTCGCGGCGCTACCTCGGTGCCGGACGGCGGGCCCTGGCGCCCGAGGCGGCGCGGCTCCTGCGGCTGCTTGCCCTCGAATCGGGCGGGAGCTGAACGATGGAAAAGACCGAGCGGCTCAACGCGATCCTCGACCTGCTCGCCGCCGACGGCCACGTGCAGGTCGAAGATATCGTCCGCGAGCTGAAGGTATCCCCCGCCACGGCCCGCAGGGACCTGGACAGCCTCGCCGCCCAACGCCTGCTCACCCGGACCCGCGGTGGGGCCACCATGGAGTCGGTCGCCTACGACCTTCCCACCCGTTACAACCGCGACGACCACACGGCCCAGAAGCAGGCCATCGCCCAGGCCGCCAGCGCCCTGGTTCCCAAGGGAGCGGTGATCGGGCTCTGCGGTGGCACCACAAGCACCGCCATCGCCCAGGCCCTGGGCATGCGGCCCGACCTGCTCGAGCCCTCGAACAAGCCGACCCTCACCGTGGTGACGAACGCCATCAACATCGCGGTGCAGCTCGTGGTGCGGCCGAACATCCGCATCATGGTCACCGGCGGAGTGGTGAATCCGCGCTCCTACGAGCTGGTGGGCCCGTACACCGACGTGATCCTGCAGCGGGTCGCACTCGACCTCGCCTTCGTCGGGGTGAACGGCCTTGATCCGGAAATCGGTCCCACCGTCAACGACGAGGGCGAAGCGGCGGTCAACGCCCTGATGGCCCGCCGCGCCTCCGACACCTACATCGTCGCCGACTCGTCGAAAATCGGGATGCGGAGCTTCGCGACAATGACCGGTTATGTCTTCAACAATCTCATCACCGACAGCGGCATCACCGCCGCCCAGAAGAAAGCGTTTGAAGCCGGCGGCACCAAGGTGCTCGTCGCCCCGCCCGCGCCGCTCTGACCGACACCCGAATCCGCCGTAAGGATTGGCCCACCATGCGCATCGTCATCCTCGAAACTGCCGCCGACATCGGCGGGTACGCCAGCGACCGCATCCTCAAGCGCTTAGCCGCCGGAACGCTCCGCACCCTCGGGGTGGCGACGGGATCCTCGCCGCTGTCCCTCTACAAGGAACTCGAGCGAAGGTGGACACCGGCGCTGGGCGCGCTGAACGCGTTCGCGCTCGATGAGTACGTCGGGCTGCCTCCGGGCCACCCCGAAAGCTACGCCTCGGTGATCCGGCGGGAGGTCACCGACCGGCTCAAGCTCGACCCCGCGAAGGTCCACGTGCCGCAGGGCAACGCGCCGGATCTGGCGGCGGCGTGCGCCGAATTCGAGGCAGCCATCGCTGCCGCTGGCGGGATCGACCTGCAGATCCTTGGGATTGGACGCAACGGGCACATCGGCTTCAACGAGCCGACCTCCTCCCTTGCCTCCCGGACCCGCGTTAAGACCCTGATGTCCGCCACCCGGGTCGACAATTCGCGGTTCTTTCCGGACGAACACCAGGTGCCGCGCCACTGCGTGACCCAGGGGCTCGGCACCATCCTCGAGGCACGGGAGGTACTCCTCGTGGCACAGGGGACGGCCAAGGCTGAGGCGATCGCCCGGGCGGTCGAGGGACCGGTGTCGAGCATGTGCCCGGCGTCGGTGCTGCAGCTGCATCCGCGGGCCACCCTGGTCATTGACGAGGAAGCAGCCCAGCAGCTCACGCTGCGTGAGTACTACCGCTATGTGCAGGAGAACCCGGTCGAGGCCGTGACCGGGGCTCCCTGAACCCCAAAATCACCAGGTCTCCCCAAAAGAAGGTCCGGGCGCTCGGGCAGGAGCGCCGGGACCGGGTGCCGGGAAGGGTGCCCCGGCTGGGCAAAACAACTACCCTGCTGTCATGCCGCGCGTCATTTACAACACCGCCACCTCGTTCAACGGGTTCATCGCCGATGAGTCCAACTCGCTTGACTGGCTCTTCGCCGTGGAAGCCCCCGAGCCGGCCGTCCATAAACGGTTCCTCTCCGGCATCGGCGTGCTGGTCCAGGGCTCGACAACCTACGAATGGGTTCTCCGGGAGGAGAATCTGCTGGAGGCACCCGAAAAGTGGCCCACCTATTTTGGACCCCGGCCGACCTTTGTTTTCACCTCCCGTACCCTGCCCGTTCCGGAGGGAGCGGACGTCCGCTTCGTCAGCGGGGCGGTTGACACGGTGATTGAGCGCCTGACCGAGGCAGCCGGAGACCGGGACATCTGGATTGTCGGCGGGGGCGACCTCGCCGGGCAGTTCCTCGACAGCGGGCATCTCGACGAAATCCAGCTCTCGGTGGCCCCTGCGGCTTTGACCGGCGGCGCTCCGCTGTTTCCCCGACGGGTCAATCCGGACGCCCTGGTGCTGAAGGAAGCGACCCAGCAGGGGCAGTTCGCCCAACTCATCTACGAGGTGAGACGGTAAGGCCGACGCCTGGATTCGCTACGATCAGGCGACGTCAGTCAGGCGACGTCAGTCAGGCGACGTCGCGGTGGGCCTTCCGGAGGTCGCGCATGGCCGAGGCTACAACGGCGGCACGCTCGGCGCCGAGGATATCGACGTAGATGGAGCGCACGACGTCGGCCACAAGACGATGGAGGCCGGCGGCCATCTCCTCGCCCGCAGGGGTCAACTCGAGGTAGGTGATCCGGCGGTCATCCGCACCCGGCGAACGCTGAACGAGGTGGCGGCGGGCCAGGCGGTCGGCAACCTTGGTGAAGCCTCCCGAGCTGAACGCGGCCTCCCGGGCCAACACCGTCATCGGCACCCGACGAAGGGGGCTGCTCCCAAGGCGGAGCATGGTTTCGGTCTCGGGTTCGTCAAGATTGAACTGGGCGGCGACGGCCAAGTGGAGCTTCTTGTTGGTGACGGAAAATCCCCGGATCACCTGGCCCCACTCGGCGATGACCTCCTCGTCGCTGGGCACCGGTGTAGAGCTCGCTTCGCGGGATGACATCTCGCACCTTTCCTGCTGGGTCGTCACCGACAATTCTTCTCCCGGAAAGCATATTCCCCGGAAGCAAACTGTGGACGACCTGGCAGCTCCCCGGTTCCGCCCGCGAACCAGGTGCGAGCGGGCGCGACGGAACGCGCCGATGGAAAGGCACGTGCCGGCAAAAGTAGCTGGCAGCTGCATAGCAGGCGCAATAACTGCGGGAATCACCTCGAGGATCACGGCAGAGTACGGTAGTCGCATCACCCGAATTTATCGCGAGCATATCGGTATTGCCGGCCAGCCGGCGGGAATGCATTTCTTTGGAATAATCGGCGGGCTCGAGGAGCAACTCCCAATGCTCATGCATTCCGCCCCACCTATTGTTGGTGTTCGGATCAGCATTCTCTGATCGGACGGTGCTCTGTGGTCGGATCAGTGTTCTGTGGTCGGACCGGTGTTCTGTGGTGGGATCAATGCCCAGTGTTCCGATTGGCGTTCCGTGCCCCGATGGTCGCCTCGATCCACCTCAACCGGACCGGTCCAATCGACAGTCCTGCGGCGCCCGCTCTCCTTCGGTAACGGCAGCGGCCTTCCCATCAAGCAGGCGCCCGCGGGGACCCTCAGCACTTTGGATGACATTCCTACTTCCAGAGGACGATCTTCACCTTTTCGGCGGTCATGGGAAGTGCCGGCGGGATAGGTTGGAAAAGAAAGCGCGGCCCGGTTCTCAAAAATGCCGCCGTCGCACAATTAACCATGCCGCCTCCGGCCGTTAGGAATACATGTCGAACTATCAGTTTCACGACACCGAAGCAAAGAATAGCAGCCGGGCTCCCGGCGGAGGAGGCACCGTCCAGCGCTCGTCCGGGGGCAGGACCCTGAGCATCACCGGCCTCGTTCTCGCGTTCCTCATCAGCCCGGTCGGACTTGTCATCAGCATCGTTGCAATGGTGAAGGCCCGCAGGAGCGGCACCGGCAACGGACTGGCCCTGGCCGGAATTATCGTGGGGCTTCTCGGCACGGCGATCCTGGTGGTCGGCGCCTTCGTCGTCATGTCACTCGGGCCGAACTTCGTCGAGCTGACCGAGCAGTGCCAGGGCCTGGCCTCGGGAGCACCGGTCGAGGTCAATGGCGCGAAGGTTCAGTGCCCGTAGCTGCAAAGTGCCGGGTGCGTGCTGTCTGCGGTGAAGGGCCAGGAGCGGCGAACCTGCTATTCGAGGTTGGGGATGATCTTGCGTGCGAGGGCGACGAGCTGCGCCTGCTCCTTGGCCGTAAGGCTCTGCACGGTCTTGCGCTCGAGCTCCTCCCAGATCGCGAGGGTACGGTCCTTGAGTGCCTGGCCGGCGTCGGTGAGGAACACAAGGGTGACCCTGCCGTCGATGCTGGATTTTTCCCGCCGAACCAGACCCGCGGTTTCGAGGCGGCGCACGGACTTGGCGATCGTGGAATGGTCGAAGCGCTGGGTCTGGCCGAGCGCCTTCTGGGACTGACCATCCTCATCCCAGAGCTGCATGAGGATCAATTCCTGGCTGGGAAAAAGTCCAAGGTCCGAAAGCATGGAAGCGGCCAGCCCCCGGTGTGAGCGGGCCAGGCTGTAGATCGCCCAGCTGGCGGGGAAGTCGCGCGCTATGGAGGACAGGGTCTCCGCAGATCCGTTCGGGGTTTTCACGATTGCTGCCTTTGGTTCGTTTTCTGAGGTGTGGAACGGGCGGCACAACCGCGTCGCGCCACCCGCGCCCAAGCGGCTCAACCCTAGCATTCCCCCAGACGGGGTGCCCGGACGGCGCGGGCCGGCGAGGCAGGACCTGGCAGGCCAAGGCGTTAGCCGCTGAGGGGCCCGGGGAGGATGCCATGCTGGAGGACCGAGGGGTGGTAACCAATGGGTGGAGAAGCCGAAGCCCCTCCACCCATCGGTGCCTATCCACCGGCACCTCCGCACCGGTGAGTCCGCTTCGGAATTACTTGCCGGCGGTCTCCAGGACGGGATAGTCCGTGTAGCCGGCTGCGCCGCCGCCGTAGTACGTTGCCGGGTTGCCCTTATTCAGTTCCGCTCCGGTCTTCAGGCGCTCGACGACATCCGGATTGGCCAGGGCCCAGGACGCAATCGGGGCGATGTCTGCCAGCCCGGCCTCGACGTCAACGGCCACGTCTTCAGGGGTCCGCCCGGCACGCAGCACCAGCAGCGTATTGGGGAAGGCGGCCCGGATGTCACCCAGCAGGTCCTCATCGCCAATGTGCAGCACGTGCACATAGGCCAGGTTGAGCTTGGCCAGCTCACCGACGAGGTAACGGTAGAGATCGGCCGACTCAGGGCCCTCATCCAATCCACCAAGGGTCAGGCCCGGGGAGAGGCGGATGCCGGTGCGCTCGGCGCCGATTTCCTCGGCAACGCCGCGGGCGACCTCAAGGGCAAAGCGGGCGCGATTCTCGATCGACCCCCCGTACTGGTCCGTGCGCACATTCGCGTTGGGGGCGAAGAACTGCTGCAGGAGGTACCCGTTGGCACCGTGGAGCTCGACGCCGTCGGCCCCGGCCCGGATCGCGGCCGCAGCGGCGGTGCGGAAGTCCTTCACTGTGGCGGCAATCTCCTCAACGCTCAGCTCCCGCGGGGTGGGAATGTCCTGCGCCCCGGTTCGAGTGAACATCGGCACGCCCGGCGCGATAGCCGACGGGGCCACCGCCGTGCGGTGGTGGGGCGTGTTGTCGGGGTGCGACATCCGCCCGGCGTGCATCAGCTGCATAAACATCGAGGCGCCGGCCTCGTGCACCGCGGTGATCACTTCACGCCAGCCCTCGACGTGGGCGTCGGTGTAGATGCCCGGGGTGTTCAGGTAGCCCTGGCCGTCATCCGAAGGCTGGACCCCCTCGGTAATCAGCAGGCCCAGAGAGGCCCGCTGGGTGTAGTACTCGGCCGTCAGCGGTCCGGGCGTGCCGTCGTCGTTGGCCCGGCTGCGGGTCATTGGAGCCATCGCGAGGCGGTGGTTCAGGGAGATGTTGCCGAAGGAGATGGGATCCCAGAGGTTCGTCATGATGTTTGTCCAATCGTTAGGTGTCGGTGCTGCATGGTTTGCGGCCCTGAGGCCGCTGGGGTGGTGGATTCGAGGGCGGAGGCTTACATTTAGGTTGCCGGCCACATGTATAGCGAATAAGGTTCCGGAGATATTCCCAGGCCTGCGGGGTCGGGAATGACTTCGGGCCGGAGGGGGCCAACGTTTGCTTAGGTTGCCAGCCACATGTATAGCGGATCTGGTGGGCGGATTATTCCCCAGCCGTGTCCGCGGCGAGTTCCTTCCGGAGCTCGGGGACCACATACTCCCCGAGCAGGTCGATCTGCTCAAGCGTGGTTCCCAACGGCACTCCCCCGACTTCCAGGGCGAACAGGATGCGCCGGGCATCCCCCGCATACTCGCGGAAGGACAACGTCTTCTCGATGACCTGCTGGGGGCTGCCGGCAATAGTGGGAGTCTGCGCCATGTAGTCCGCCAGCGCCGAGCCCCCCGGAAACATTGGCGCATTGTCGAAGTAGGGCTGGAAGTCACGAACGGCATCCTGGGAGTTCTTCCTGATGAATGCGTGCGCCCCAAGGCCCACGATGGCCTGGTCCGCAGGTCCGTGCCCGTAGTGCTCGAACCGTTCACGGTACAGGCCGATCATCCGGGCGGTGCGCTGCGGCGGACCGAAAATGTGGTTCGCGAAGAAGCCATCCCCGTAGTAGGCGGCCTGCTCGGCGATCTCGGGGGTCTTCACTGAGCCGTGCCAGACAAAGGGTGCGGCACCACCCAACGGGCGGGGAGTGGAGGTGAAGTTCTGCAGCGGCGTGCGGTACTTCCCACCCCAGGTGACCACGTCCTCATCCCACAACCGCCGCAGCAACGCATAATTCTCAATCGCCACGTCGACACCCTTGCGTGAATCCTTACCGAACCACCCGTAGACAGGACCGCTGTTGCCGCGGCCAAGCATCAGGTCGAGGCGGCCGTCCGCGAGATGCTGGAGCATCGCGTAGTCCTCGGCAATCTTCACAGGATCGTTCGTGGTGATCAGGGTGGTCGAAGTGGACAGGTGGAGGGTACTGGTTTTGGCCGCGATATAGCTGAGAAGCGTTGTGGGTGATGAGGTGATGTAGGGCGGGATGTGGTGTTCTCCGGTTGCGAATACATCGAGGCCCGCCTGCTCCGCGCGGAGCGCTATCTCAACAGTTCCCTTGATGCGTTCACGTTCCGTCGGAAGCCGGCCCGTTGCGGGATCCGCCGTGCGGTCACCGACGCTGAAAATACCAATCTGCATGATTCCTCCATCTCACGGCGCCGAGGCCGCAGCCGTCTCCGGCATTGCGGCGGCGTCTCTGTTTTCGCCTTTAGGTTGCCAACCACACAACTGGTGAGCCGGGCCCGGTTATTCCCCGGACCCAGGCGACATGCTGGGGAATCGAACCATCCCGGTGCCGGTTATAGATACGTGTTCGGCAACATAAAAGTTCGATTGGAAGGACAATCAAAATGACTACACAAAGGATTCTGGCAGTGTCCGCAGGTCTGGGTGCACCGTCCTCCAGCCGGATGCTTGCCGATCAGTTGGCTGACGGGGTTCGGGCGGAATTGGCGCTCCGCAACCAGCCGGTCGAGGTCGAGGCGGTGGAGCTGCGGGACCACGCCGTGGACATCGCCAGCAACTTCCTAACCGGCTTTCCTGCGCCCGCACTTGCCTCGGTCATCGATCGTCTGACCCGCGCCGACGCCCTTATCGTCGTGAGTCCTGTCTTCTCCGGCTCCTACAGCGGGCTGCTGAAGTCTTTCTTCGATGTATTGGACCCCACCGCCCTCGAGGGGATGCCGGTGCTGATGGGGGCCACCGGGGGAAGCGCCCGCCACGCCCTGATGCTCGATCACGCGATGCGCCCCCTGTTCAGTTACCTCCGGGCGGTTGTCGTCCCCACCGCCGTCTACGCCTCACCGGAGGACTGGGGTGCAGGCGAGGCGTCAATCCAGCCCTTGGAGCAGCGGATCCACCGTGCAGCCCGGGAACTCGGCGGAGTACTGAGCAATTCTCCCCGCCCTTTCCGGACCGGCCAGGGCCCGGTTCCGTTCCAGGAACTCCTCGATCGGGCCGCCGGCTGAGCGGCCCTCCCCACCGAACACCCCACCCGACCTAAGGCAACACCATGACGACTCCCCCAGCCCCCTCCCCCACCCCGCCACCGCAACCACGTGCCGCAATGTCCCAGCGGCAGGTTCTGCAGGCCCTCACCGGCCTCTTCGCCGGACTTTTCACGGCGATCCTCAGCAGCACCATCGTGGCCAACGCCCTGCCGGCCATCATTTCGGACCTCAACGGCTCACAGACCGACTTCGCCTGGGTGATCACCGCCGCTCTGCTCGCCGGCGCGGTGACCACTCCTCTATGGGGAAAGCTGGCGGACCTGTTCGACAAGAAGCTTCTGGTGCAGCTGAGCATTGCCGTTTTCGTGGCGGGCTCGGTGCTTGCGGGATTCGCCTCGACCATCCCCGTCCTGCTGGCGGGCCGCGCCATCCAGGGCATAGCCATGGGCGGGCTGACCGCTGTATCAATGGCGATCATCGGCGCCATGGTCTCGCCCCGGGAACGGGGTCGCTATTCGGGGTACCTCGGAGGAGTCATCGCCGTCGCGACCGCGGCAGGACCGCTGCTGGGCGGCATCATCGTGGACTCGCCCCTGGGCTGGCGGTGGACCTTCTTTGTCGTCGTGCCGTTGGCCGTCATTGCCCTCGCCCTGCTCCAGCTGACACTTCGGCTCACCCACACCGCCCGCCGAGTCACCATTGACTGGCTTGGCTCGGTCCTCCTGACAGCGGGAGTGAGCACCCTTTTGATCTGGGTTTCCTTCGTCGGCAAGGAGAACACCTTCGGGTGGGTCTCCTGGCAGAGCGGGCTGATGGTTGGCGGCAGCGTGCTGCTCCTGGGCCTGTTGGTCCTCGTGGAGTCGAGGGCCGCCGAACCGGTGATTCCCCTGAAGATCATCACCGAGCGCACCACCGCTCTGGCAATTGTCGCCTCCCTGGCCGTGGGGGTCGCTATGTTCGCTTCGACGACGTACCTCGGCCAGTACTATCAGGGGGCACGCGGCTTAACCGCGACCGACGCCGGTCTGCTGACGCTCCCCATGATCGCCGGTAACCTGATTGGCTCCGTCGCCTCCGGGCAGCTGATCACCCGCTTCGGGCGGTGGAAGCGCTTCCTCGTCGGCGGGTCGGTCCTGCTGATCCTCGGGCTCGCCCTCGCGGGCACTATCGACGAGCTCACCAGCCTCTGGTTCGTCGGAAGCTTCATCTTCCTCTTTGGGCTGGGCCTGGGGCTGCTGATGCAGAACCTCGTGCTCGCCGTGCAGAATACTGTGTCCCTGAAGGATGTCGGCTCCGCCAGCGCATCGGTGGCATTCTTCCGCACCATCGGTGGCGCCGCCGGCGTCGCCGCGCTCGGCGCCGTCCTCGGCGACTCGACAGCGGCCCGGACCGCGGAAGGCCTCCGGGCGGCCGGGCTCCCCACCGATTCCTCCGGAGCACACGGCGGTTCGCCCGATCCGGCCGGATTGCCCGCAGCGGTGGGGGACATCATCCGGGCCGCCTATGGGGAAAGCACGGCCCTGATCTTCCTGATCACCGCCGGCATCGCCGCCCTGGCCCTGCTCAGCGTCCTGCTCATCAGGGAAACCCCGCTGCGACGCACCGTTGACGTCCAACCTCCGGCCGCCGCGCCCCCGGCACCAGCGGATCCGTCCGCCCCGGGCACCGGTGGCTCCGCACCGAACGCGGACCCCTCGGACGGTCGGGGAACCCTGGTCGTCTCGGGACCGCGGTCCAAACCGGTCGGCTGAGCGAAGCCGTTACCTCCTGAAGACGCAGTCG
>NZ_CADCTE010000007.1 GCF_902805515.1 uncultured Arthrobacter sp.
GCCGAGGAGAACGGCGACCTGCGCATCCTGCCCGAAGTGCTGGCCGAACGGGTCCCCGAAGAGTTGCGAGAGCAGGTCTCGTGGTCGGCCGTCGCGGGACCGTCGATCGCCGGCGAGGTGGCCGTGGGTAGGGACACCTGCGTGGTCTTCACGGGCCGCGACGCGAGCGTGCTGGCAGAGATGTCGGCCCTCTTCCGAACGCCCTCCTATCACGTGTGGACCTCGACCGATTTCGTCGGCGTCGAGGTGTGCGCGGCGACCAAGAACTGCTACGCTCTGGGGGCCGGTTTCATGGAGGGTATCCTGGACGGCAAGGGCGAGACCGAGGCAAGATACCGCAACTTCGACTACGGGGCGGCGCTCTTCGGGCAGGCGACGCGGGAGCTCGGCCAATTCATGGAGCTGCTCGGCGGCGAGCCGGAGACGCCCTACGGGCTGGCCGGGGTCGGTGACATGTTCGTCACCAGCATGGGGGGGCGCAACGTTAAGGTGGGCCGGCTGGTCGGCTCGGGGTTGCGCTTCTCGGAAGCACGCGGGCGTATGCCGGGGGTAACGCTCGAGGGGGCGGCGGCCATCGAGGTCATCGGCGGCGCGCTTCCGAAGCTTGCCGAGCGCGGGATCGTCGGACCGGAAGACTTCCCCCTGATGAGGTACCTGCACTCCGTGGTCGTTGCGGACGAGCCGTTGGACATGCCCTGGAGCACCTTCTTCGGGGGCGAACCGGGGACGAAAACAGGCAAAGGGTAGAACCGGACACCTAAACCCCCGCAAGTCGGAGTGCGAGAACCGCGCCTTCATCGGCCGATATCGTCTCCGGTGACGAAGGCGCCACTGCCCCCATAAGCACGTACAGAAGATCATCCCGGGCACGAGGGGCCTGCTCCTCGTGCCCGATTGGGGCCTAGTGCGTCGCCACCACGGTTACGTGAACCTCCCGCTGGGCGCCCCGGACGGCGGCAGCTTCATCGGACAGAAGGCCATCCTCAGCGAGTTCGTCGCGTACTTCACCTTCGGCCTGCGAGTTGGCGAATTCTCCGAGAAGACCGTGGCCATCGTCACCTTCGCCCTCGCGGGGTTCGCCAACTTCGGCACCGTAGCCGTCTTGCCAACGCGCCCGTACGCAGCGGGCAAGGCTCCCCCGCGGTGACGAGCGCGTTGGTCTCCCGTGAGACCCGGCAAGCCTAATGCTGTCCGACGGCAGGTCCCTGAGGAGCTCGTCTCCCGATTTGATCAGCTTCGCCCAGGCGTCGAGGGAGGTCTCCGGGGTCTGCCCCTTCCTCGCGGCGTTGCGGTGATCCTTTCGGGCAACGGGGGTATCGACCCCCAAGAGCACGAGGTGTGACAATTACATGATGATGGTTTTTACACCACTTCTGACACCTCCGAGCGCGAAATACACAGAAACGGTGGGCAACCGCGCGTGACAAGGTCGGCCTAGTGAGCGGTTTTCTGCAACGTACAGCAATACTCGGAAACGGTTGTCGGCGGATTGTGGCTCCGAAGGTCGCGGATTCGAGCCCCGTCGGTCACCCTCTCCAATTCCGCGTGAGTAAGGTAAAAAACAGAGAAAATTGACGAGTTTGACATGGGGAATGAGTCGTGTGCACCACGCGGTACACCACCGCCGGCTAGACTGGCGAGCTGGTCTGCCCTAGTCGCGTCCTTCTTCCGCGCCGGAGCGCCCGGTCGGACCTTTGGATATCCCGGGCACGGCTATTCCGCTCCGCGGGCCTCGCCATGTGCAGCATCAATTACCTGACGTCGAGGACGATCTTGCCCGTCGCGCGACCCGCGCCGAGTTCTGCCTGCGCCTGTCCGGCCTGTTCCAGTGGGTAGGTTCGGTGGATGACCGGGTCGATGGAGCCTGCGGCAAGCAGCTCGATCAGGCTCCCCAGATCCTGGCGGTACCAGTCGTGGTGGGCCTCCACCATGACGTCGGACCGGTACCCGCTGACACCGATGCTCTGGGTGAGGTAGGTCAGGTAGCTGGTGCGGGGAACGCGAAGCGCGTTGCCGATCAGCTTCGTCAGGCTCCGGCGACCCCCACTGAAAGCGCTGGACACGCCGTAGGCGATCAAGTGGCCGCCGGGGCGCAGCAAGGGCAGGGCCCGCCGCCAGCTGACACTACCCAACGCGTCGAAGACGGCGTCGACCCCGCCCGGCGCGAGGCGTTTGACCTCGGCGGCGACGTCCTGGGTGCGGTAGTCGACGGGGACGGCGCCGAGGCGCTCGACAAGGTCGGCCTTGCGCGCGCTGGCGGTGCCGATGACCCTCATGCCGCGCAGCGCCGCCAGCTCCAGCAGCGCACTACCGACCCCGCCGGCCGCCGAGTGCACAAGGATCGTGGACCCGTCCGCCACGACGGCGGTCCGGGACAGCAGCTGCCAGGCGGCGAGGTAGTTCAAAACGAGGCTGACCACCGCGCGGCTGTCCACGTGATCGGGGTAGGGCACGGCCGCCCAGGCGGGGACCACGACGTGAGTCGCGTAGCCGCCCGAGCCCGAAGTCCACACGGCCACCCTGTCGCCCTCCGCCAGACCCTCGACGCGCGCGCCGACCGAGGCCACCGTTCCCACCGCATCGTAACCCGGGATGGCGGGCCGCGAGCCCGCGTTGCGAAGCCCTTCCCGCAGCGCGATGTCCCCGAAGGCCACCCCGGCCGCTTCGACCCGAACGAGCACCTCACCGTCGCCAGGGGACGGAACGCGCACCTCGCGGACGGCCAGTACCTCAGGGCCACCGCGCCGGTTAACGTGTACGGCCCGTCCCATGGTATCTACCGTCGCGCCTTGCGCGCTTATCGGAACTTCCATGTCGCCCTCCGCCTCCCTTTTGCTAGACGGACGGTGCGTCCGCTTATGGCATGATAGCACAAGCGGAGAGTGCATCCGATTTGCGTGCGGCGGTTGGAGTCGATCAGACGGACGGGGTATCCGTTTGGTAACATAGGCACGTGACAGTGCGGCCCACAACCGTCGACGATCTGCGTGCGGACGCGGCCCGCAACCGCGCCCGGGTGCTGGAAGTCGCCCGCGAGCTGCTCGCGGCGGGCGAAGCGACGTTGCCGATGAATACCATAGCCCGGCTGGCGGGGGTGGGGATTGGCACGGTCTACCGGCACTTCCCGACCCGGCAGGCGTTGCTGGAGTCGGCGGTGATGGGTGGCTTCGAGCAACTCCTCGCCGAGGCCCAGTCGGCCGCGGCCGACGACGACCCCGGCGCGGGCCTGGAGCGCTTGCTGCGCTACGGGATACGACTCCAACTCGGCGACGTCGGCCTCGCGGCCGTGCTGCGGTCCCCCGAGTGCGCCTGCGCGCGGACTTCGCGGTTGCGGGCCGACCTGTTGAAGGCCGTGGGCCGGCTGCTGGAGCGCGCCCGCGAGGCCGGCGCCATCCGGCCGGAGATCGGGGCTGATGACGTCCGGCGCCTGTCGTGCGGCATCGTGCAGGCGGTGCGGGCGGGAAGCAGCGACGAAGCCGAGATCGACCGCTACACGAATGTCCTTCTGTGCGGCATCCGCCCCGATCGCTGAATCTTCTCCCATCGAGCCACACCCGTAGCGGATCGCCGTCCGCTCGGAGCGGCTCTCGCCAGAGAAGCACGATGGGGGACGTGATCTGGACCGGGCGCCGTTCCGTCCTTCAAGTAACCCAAGGGGGGTGTAGCCCAAGGGGGGTGTAGGGTGGCGGGACCGCTCGTGTCTGGGTGGATGGATCGGGGCTTGGCAGACTTCCGAGAACCCTACGCCCGGACCTCGGAGAGCGATCCTCCTACGAGGCAGACCTCGCCATTGAGTGCGGCTCTGTCGGTTTCTTGGTGAAGGCGGTCAGAAACGAACCGAGACGCCCGGATGCGGGCGTGTTTGAAACATGGTGGCAACGCCTTGCTACCGATCAACGGGTCTTCGAGCGCGTCTGGGGGACGGATGTGAGCTTCGGTTTTCGCGGATCACCAAAAGGCCGACAGAACTAAGGGTTTATGGCGAGGTCTGTTCAACGGAGTGTAGATGTAGGCTATCACGAGTAGTCCCGCGGCGAGGTGGACGAAGTGCTGAATGTCGCGCATCCGTTCGTTCGAGGTTGTCATGAGGGCATCACCGATCCCCTTCCTTCTAGCCGCGGGGCTGCTCCTCCAACGCCCCGATCACCCGGCCCAGCAGATCGAGCAACTGGCGCCGCTCGTCCTCGCTCAACCGTCGGGACGCCGACCGATTTCCCTCGATCGCCTCGGGGACGAGCGTGTCGCGCAGGGCCCAACCCTTCTCCGTGAGGAAGATGTTGATCTGCCGACGATCGCGCGGGTTGCGTTCGCGCCGGACCAGGCCGTCCCTCTCCATGCGATCCAGCGTGCGGACCATCGTGGCGTCCTCGATGGCAACCTCGCGGCTCAACTCCCGCTGCGTCTGCCCGTCTTGAGCCCATAGGAACATCAGCACCGCCCACTGCCCCATACGGGCACCGTGCGCCGCGAGCCGTGGGGATAGCTCCCGGCTGAAGGCGCGGGCGGCGTAGTTCATGAGGTAGCCAAGGCTCTCCTCGATCGCGAAGAGACCGCCGTCCGGCTCCCCACCGTCCTTCCCCGCCTCCCTGCGCCGCACGACTTCGAAGGCGGTTCGCTCTGTATCTGTCATAGCTAACAATTAGCATACTTATTACTGGTTGTCAAGCCACTTCTGCGAACCCG
Source organism: uncultured Arthrobacter sp. (assembly GCF_902805515.1). GTDB lineage: Bacteria > Actinomycetota > Actinomycetes > Actinomycetales > Micrococcaceae > Arthrobacter_D. Next base: position 4,684 of record NZ_CADCTE010000007.1, read on the forward strand.
GTGCGGAGGGCCGCACGCGGACCTCGGCCTCTCCGCGATCTCGTAGCCTTCCTGCCGAACCTGGCCTTAAACGGCGCAACGGACGCGTGGAGCCAGGACCGGCAAAACCTCCGCAAAGCAACAGAGACCCTCGGCTCCGGACTCCACCGAGGCTGGTCCGACCGCTCGCCGTCGCTTCGGCCTGGAGGGGGACCTTTCGGCCGCGAGGAACCGGTAAGCGGGACCTCAGCGCGGCCGGACGTCGAGCAGCTCCCGCGCGAGAGATCTCG
>NZ_CADCTE010000008.1 GCF_902805515.1 uncultured Arthrobacter sp.
CGCCGGTGAGAACGTCGGTGGCGCGGTTGAGGCCGTCGGGCAGTGAATGCCGGATGCCGTACTTGTTGTCGAACTTCGACTTGGTCACCGAGTCGTTGACGTTGATCGCCGGGAACAACAGCTTGCCCTGTGCCGCCAGCTGGTACAGGCGGTGCACGCCGGTCGTGGTCTCTTCGGTGACGCCCTTGATACCTGCGGCAATCGCGGTCCACTTCCCGGGCTCGGTGTCGATGGTGCTGCGCAGCACGTCGAGGAACACGGTGTACTCGTGGGAGTAGTCGACATCGTTTTCGGCCGGGTTCGCCGGGACGGCCCCGGCGGCCTCGAACTCGGCGCCCTTGTGCACGAGCATGGTGGCGTCGCCGCCGTCGTCGAGGATCATGTTCGGGCCGAGGCCCTCGGCCGAACCGGGCCAGGTGAGGATCTGGGCCGCGGTCCACCAGTATTCCTCGAGGGACTCGTTCTTCCAGGCGAACACGGGCACGCCGGCCGGCTCGTTCACTGTGCCTGCGCCCACGACGACGGCGGCCGCCGCCTCGTCCTGGGTGGAGAAGATGTTGCAGGAGGCCCAGCGCACCTCGGCGCCGAGCGCGGTGAGGGTCTCGATGAGGACGGCGGTCTGCACCGTCATGTGCAGGGAGCCGGCGATGCGCGCCCCCTTGAGCGGCTGAGAATCGGCGTACTCGCGGCGCAGTGCCATCAGCCCGGGCATCTCGTGTTCGGCCAGGCGGATCTGGTGCCGGCCGGCCTCGGCGAGGGAGATGTCGGCGATCTTGTAATCGAAGGTCATGGGGTTCCTCATCGTGTGCCGGGATGGGCGGCATCGGATGCCGCTGTCTGTGCTTCGGAGGCAAGGAGCACCGGGATGCCTTCCTCAAGACGGTAGGTGCGCCGGAGCCCGTCGGGGCCGGACGCACCGGAGACCAGGACGCCGTCCTGCTCCACCAGCGCGGCTCCGGTGACCGGGCAGCGCAGCACCTCGAGCAGCTGCTTGGACAGATGTGCCATGGAAGGAAGCTTTCTGGAGAGGGGTGGAGGCCTTCCTCCAGCCTACCGCCGGGCCGGTGGAGGCGGGAAACCCTCAGGAGGTGCGCCTATTCCTTAAGGATGCGCAGGTGTCCGCGGCGCGGTCCGGCGCCCTCGGCGGGCGGCTCGATGGGGGTCCTGCTCGAGCGCTGGGAGACCTGCCCCGGCTCGGGGGCGCGGTCGACGCCGGCCTCGCGGACGGCGTCGGCCAGGGCGAGCAGGTCGTCGGGGTTCGGCCCGGGGGGTGTCGAGGGAAGCATCAGGTGGACCACTTCCCAGCCGCGGGGCACCGTCAGGGTTTCGGCGTGCTGGGCGCACAGGTCGTAGCAGTGCGGCTCCGCATAGGTCGCCAGCGGCCCGAGCACGGCCGTCGAGTCGGCATAGACATAGGTGAGCGTGGCGAAGGCAGGGCGCTGGCACGCGGAACGAGAGCATGTTCGGAGGGATCCCACGATCGGCAAGCCTACCCGCTGCCTGGGCCAAACTCCGGGAGCACCGCCGCGGCGGGAACCCGGATGGATGCATCGATGGTGTGATGGGCATACAGTTCTACCATGCGGGATGCTTCAACATTTTCGGTTAACCTCTCCGGCGCCGAGGCGGCGGGGCCCCGTGGGGGCCGTTCCTATTTCGAGCGCCGCAGAAACCGGCGTGGCCGGGGCCTTCGGGGGGACCTGATCGGGTCGCATCTGCCGGGCTTCCGGACGCGGGCGGAGCGGTTCGACGACTGGGTGATGGAATCGGCCCAGCGCCTCGAGCGGCTCTGGGGCGAGCGGATCCAGGACCTTCAGATCATCGTCCAGGAGATTCCCGACGGGCTCGAGGACATGACCCGGGAGAAGATACGGGACCTGCTCGGCTCCGCGACCCCGGCCGCGCCGGGCCGCCCGGCGGCGATCACCGTATACCGCCACCCGGTGGAGATGGCGGCCAAGGGCGTGATGCCGGTCAACGAACTGGTGCACGATGTCGTCGTCGAGCAGGCCGCTGAGCTGCTCGGCATGGCGCCTGAGGCCGTTGACCCGGCCTACGGGCGCTCCCAGGCCTGACCGGCCGCGCTTACCCGCGCCGGCTGCCGGCCCTGCGCCGCCTCGCAGCGGCCGCCGCAGCGAGGGTGGTCGGGCGAGGGTGGTCGGGCGAGGTTGAATACGCGAGGTTCAGTACCCGAGGATGACCGGGATGCTCTCGCGTCCCGTGGCCCCGGGGGGCACTGCGCTCACCGAGATGCCGGCGGCACCGGCGAGGGTGTTGACCTGGGCGCCGTACACGGGATCCCCCGTGGCGCTGATGACCGCCGCGGCGGCACCCTCCATCAGTTCCGACGCAGGCACGGCCACGGAGGTGCCGCCGGCGAGGTTGAAGATTTTCGGGGTGCCCAGGGTCCCGTCGGCCCGGATACCGGTCACGCTCACTTCCGAGCGGCCGGACGGCGAACCGAAGACCAGCGAGGCGTTCGTGCCGTCGGCGAAGACGACACTCGAATCTCCGCCGATCCGCGCCGCGGCAACGGCAAGTCCCTGATCGACGGGTTTGCCCGGGCCCGTCCCCCGGCTGACCCGTACGGCCGCCGAGACCGGAACATCGGCACTGACGGCGACGGTGTAGTTCCCCTCGGGCAGTTCATCGAGCGGCAGCGTCGTCAGCGCTCCCGCCCGGGCCGTGACGACGCCCCCGCCGTCGAGGGCCCGCTCTCCGTCGGGACCGAGGACCACCACGTCGAGGACGGCGTCGCTGGTTCCGGGCACCAGCACCTGCAGAGCCGGGGCGGCCCCTTCGTACCCCTTTTGCTCCCGGATGCGCCGCGCGGTGGCGGCGTCCTGGATGGACACCCCGGGAAGGACCTGGGTGTCCGCGGGACCGGCGGTCGGCGTCAGCAGCTCCACCCCTCCGGGGGTGAGCCCCCGCAGCACGCTCTGCTGGATATAGGCGGCGACCCGGCCGCCGGTGCTGCGCACCCGCACCGCCAGCTGCTCCTGGTCGGCAGCGAGACCGCCAAGGACCAGCTGGCGGGTCTGGCCCGGTGGCACGAGCAGCCCGGTGCCGCCGGCGGGCTTCAGCGGCCCCTCGGCGCCGGTCAGTTCGAGGTCGACGGTCGCCGGGGTCGAGGTGGGGTTGGACAGGAAAAGCACCGAGGTTGAGCCGACGGTGGTGTCGGCCCCGAGGATCCACAAGTCGTTCGAGGGCGCCTGGCAGGGGGCGGCGGCGAGCCCGCGCAGGTCGCCGTCCCTGGCGGTGTAGCTGAACATGGCGCCCGCCACCGGAGTCTGCGCGCCAAGCGGTTCGGCCCGGAACACGGAGGCATCCTGCACGGCCGTACCGCCGGCCACTCCGGCGGTCCGGCTGGTGAGCCCGGTGGAGTCGCTGCTCGCCGGAGGGGCGGCCGCCGCACCCTCCGAGGGTCCCTTCGAGAGCACTGCGAGCGGGTCGCCGCCGCCGAGGGGGGAAAGGGCGCTGCCCGGAAGCGCTCCCGAGAGATCGCCCAGCACCATTGCACTGACCAGGCTCCTGGCCGATTTGGAGACGGGGCTGAATTCCGGGTCGATGCCTCCGGCATCTGCGCCGAACAGCCGGGGCGGTCCGGCGCAGACCGCCGTGTAGTCCCCGGCGGGCACCGCCGTCTCTGCCAGGTCATAGCCGAGGGCATCCGCCGCCGGGCGGGGAATCATGACGCCCGCGGCCATCGCCGCCGTGGCTCCGAGCACCAGCACCGCGGCCGCGGCACCCTGCGGCCCCTGCAGTCCACGGCGACGGGGGCCCCGGGCGGCCGTCGCGGCCGCCGCTTCGGAAGATGCGGCATTGGGAGCGGGATCCTGGGCGGCCGCAGCGTCGGGGCCAGGGACCGCAGCAGCGTCGGGGCCAACGGGTTCCGACGCGCGCTGGGCACTGCCCTCCTGGGACACCTCCTCCTGGGACACCTCCTCCTGGAATACTTCCTCCCGCTTTCCTCCCGCCTGGGAGGCTTCCTCCCGGGGAAGTCCCTCCCGCGGAAGTCCCTCGTGGGGGGCGGGCTGTCCGGGGCTCCCGCCCTCGGTGCGTCCGTTCCCGGTTCCCCTGTCGGTTCCGCCGCTCATGCTTCCGTCTTTCCAGAGTTCGATCCTACGAGACCGGGACCGGTCCCGCGCTGGCCCCTTCCGCCGTCCGCCTTCAGGGACCCCGACCCGTGCCGCATGGGCTCCTCCGGTGGATGCCCGCTTCGGGGTGCCGTTGGAGCGGCGGGCCGCCCCTGCTCCGGACGCACCGCCGCGGGCACGCGTGCCAGCTTCAGACCGGTCGGAAGGGGAAGCGCGAGCAGCAGCGTGATGAGCAGGACCGCGGCCTGGCCGGCCTCGACCCACGGCTGCCAGGGGCTGAGGAACCTCACTTCGAGCTCACCGCCGGCGGCGGGCAGCGCGAAGGCCTGGGCCCATCCGGTCGACTGGCTGTCCAGGGCCCGCCCGTTGAGGGTGGCCTTCCAGCCCGGATCCGCCCGTTCCGCGAGCACCAGGGTGCGGCCCTCGGACCCGGACGGGATGTCGGCGTCAACGGTGAGCGGGCCGGAGGGAACGAGTGCCTCGGCGCTGCCGGAGGCGTCGAGGATGCGCACCCGAGCGGTCTGGGCGCCGGCGTCCTCAACGCCGGCCGGTGTTGCCGGGGGCACCACGCGCCAGAGCCAGCCGGAGGGTGTACTGCCGACGGCGGCAAGTCCCGGGACGGAGTCCAGCTGCCCGGCCAGCAGTTCCGCTGCCGTTCCGCTCTGCTGGAGCACGACATAGCCGACGCCAAGTGCGCGGAGGTCCTCCCGCGGGTCGGTCCCCGTTCCCCCGGTGATCACCGCGACGGTGGTACGGAGCGCTCCCGTCGCATCGTCGTCGCCGCGCACGTCCGTCCGGCCCGGGGGCCCCTGCACGGCGCGGGCGGCGTACAGCGGGGACAGCGCATCGAGGGTGGTGCCGCCGCCGCGGACCAGGGCGGCCTCGATGGCGCCCTCTTCCGTTCGTTCGAGCACCAGGGTGCGGGTGCGGTCCGGGCCATTGCCGCGGTCGGCGGCGGTCGCCGGCAGGGTCCGGGCCGGGGTGGGTGAGACCTGGAGGTCGGCTCCGAACCGGGTGCCGGAGGCCGCCGTACCCCCTGGAACGGTGTCCGCGGTCCCCTTCCCCGCCGTTCCGTTCCCTGCAGGGGCTTCCCCGCCGGAAGCGGATGCCGCCGTGCCGGAGGCCGGCGCCGCAAGCATCGAGGGAAGGGTCCACAGCCCAAGGCTGACTGCCGGACCGAGGGCCAGCACGACCGCCCCCGCCGCCAGCAGCGGCCGGACCCCGCGCCGGAGCGCTCCGGCGGGCGCCGTCCGGGCGGCGAAGCGGTCGGCGCCTAGAAGCGCGGCGGCGAGCACGGCCAGGCTGAAGGCCGAGACCAGGGGGCCGGGGAAGGGCGGGATGAGGGAGGTCGGGCCGGCCGCAACGGGCAGGTGGGCCGAGGCCGCGCTGCAGGCCAGCACCAGGAGGGCGAAGGCCCACGCGGACAGCGCCGCCGGCCGGATGCGCCAGGAGAACAGCGCGCCGGCGGCGAGCAGGACGGCCGGCGCTCCCACGACGAGCGCGGCCGCCAGGGCCCACGGTCCGGCGGCCGGGATGCCGGCCGGGGCGGCCAGAGCGTCAAAGGACACCGGGTAGCCCAGCACCTGCTGCCAGGGCGCGGCAGCGGAGAACTGAAGCGGCACTCCCGGGTCCCCGAGGATGCCCCGGGGCTCGAGCCCCGCGGAGAGGGCGACCGGCAGGGCCAGGACGAGGGGAGGAAGCAGCGACCACCAGAGGGTCCGGGCCCTCCGGCGCAGGATCAGGCATGCCGCGGCGATGCCGAGGACGGCGGCGGGCAGCAGTGAGGGCGCCGCCGAGGTGGCTGCGGCCAGGGCAAGGCCTGCCGCTGCGGCGGCGGTCCAGCTCGGCACCCCGTTCGTGCCGGGCCGCAGCCGGACCTCACCGGTTGCGGACGGCGCGGAGGCGGCGGCGCCGACGGCACGGACCAGGCCCAGGAGCACGAGCGGCAGCAGGAGGTGGGCAAGCAGGGCGCCGAGCCTGCCGCTGCCGAGCGCGACCTGAAGGGCCGGCACCGCAGCCCAGAAGAATGCCGCCCACAGGCGCAGCCCGCGCGAGCGGGTGAGCGCGCCCGCCGCAAACCAGGCGGCGAGCCCGGCCAGCGGCAGCGCGAGCAGGTGGATGGTGACGAGCGCTGCATTGGGGTTTCCCAGCCCGAGCGCCGAGAGCGCCCAGAGCAGGTAGGAGAAGGGGCTGCCATGCCCGGGCGCCCCGGAGCCCAGGGGCACCCACCACGCCGAGGCCTTCTCCCAGATCTCCGCCGGCGTGGGCGGAAGGGGCAGCAGCGCTCCCCCGGCGAGGGACGGGGCTCCGATCCAGCCGCGCAGGGCCACCAGGGATACACCGAGCAGCACGGCCGCGGCGGCAAGAGCCCCCGCCCCGACCCAGGCCCGGCCCGGCGCCGTCAGCGCCGCGAAATCGTCATTGCTGTCGCCGGCCGGGACGTCCTGCTCGGGAACGGCCCCCATGCCGCCTCCCCCGGCAACCGCCCCACGGGCGGTGAACGCCTCGAGGACGGACCGGCGGTGCGCCCAGACCTCGCGGCGCGGAGTGAGCAGCGGCCGCACGACGCCCCGCGGCAGCCGCCGGGTCCGTCGGGCGCTGCGCCGGGACCGGGCCAGGACCACCGGACGAAGCGCTGCGGCAAGGCTCGCCAGAAGCTGCCCCGTACCGTGGGCGGGATCCTTGGCGAGCAGTCCAAGCAGGAGCCGGCCGAAACCACCGAGCACCGCGCCGACGGCGAGGAAGGGCACCTGCCACAACGGGGCATGCTTGAGCCGAAGGAAAACCTCGGCCCGGCGGGCGGCCCGGCTGCCGACCGGCCCGGTCCCGCGGGAGGAGGCATGATGAAGCACTGCGGCCGGCACCACGACCACCCGGTGCCCGGCGAGGCGGTTGCGCCAGCAGAAGTCGATGTCGTCGCCCACGCCCGGCAGTGCCGGATCGAACCCGCCCAGGGCATCCCAGACGTCCCGGCGGATGAGCATCCCGGCGGAGTTCACGGCGAAGATGTCGCTGCGGGCGTCGTACTGGCCCTGGTCGTGCTCATCGACGTCGATAAGGGTGAGCCGCTCCGCCCACCGGCTGATGGAGAGCCCGACGTCGAGGAGTTCCCGAGGGTTGTCCCAGTGAACCTGCTTGGTCCCGGCGACCGTCACCGAGGGTGCGCGCTCGACGGCAAGGAGGAGCTCCTCGAGCGCCGTGGGCCCGGGTGCCGAGTCGTCGTGCAGCAGCCAGAGCCAGTCCTGGTTCTCTGAACCCTCCGCGGCGGCCTTCCGCGGGGGAATCTGCGCTACGGCCGTCCGGACGGCGGCACCAAAGCCGGCCCGCGCCGGTGAGCCCACAACGGGCGTGCCGACGGGAAGGCCGAGCTGGAGGGTCGACGCCGAATCGTCGGTGGAGCCGGTGTCAACGCCGACACAGAAGTCGACCGGGCGGGTTTGCCCGGCGAGGGCCTCGAGGGTGGTGGAAAGAAAGCGGGCGCCGTTGTGGGCCACGACGACGGCCGTAACGCGGAGGTCAAGCAGAATCAGACTGCTCGCTTCCGCAACCGGCGCCGCTCGCGCTCCGAGAGTCCGCCCCAGATGCCGAAGCGCTCGTCGTTCTCAAGTGCGTACTCGAGGCATTCCGAGCGCACCATGCAGGCACCGCAGACCTTCTTGGCGTCGCGGGTGGAGCCGCCCTTTTCGGGGAAGAAGGCCTCGGGGTCGGTCTGGGCGCACAGCGCATCCGACTGCCAGCCGAGTTCGCCGTCGTCGTAGCCGCCGGCCGGCGGCAGGCCGGGCCACTCGGGCTGGGCCTTCCGCTCGCCAGGGGCGGCTTCCGGCGCGTTCCAAGCGTCGTCGGAGCGGCCCGGCAGGACGAGGAGGCTGCTTGGGCCCTGCTCCACTTCCGGCAGGCCGGTCAGTGCTTCGTGGGCGGCCAGGAAGGCCGTGGCCTGGTCCTCGAGGGGACTGCGCGTATCCTCCCGGTACCGCTCGGCCGCACCGGGGTCGGCGGGGTCAATGAACCAGTCGTCGGGCACCCCCCGCGAACCGTAGCGCGCCGAAGCATGCGCTGCGATGTGGCGTTGGTCCTCGACGCGTTCTGGATTCCCCATAGTCAGCCCTTCCGGTGTCCCCATCCCAGCCTCATCCCGGTCGACGCTCGCGCCGGGGTGCTGGAAAAAATCCGATACCTAATTACAAGGGTGTAATACACAGGAGTCAAGCGGGGGCGGCAATTTTACAGAGCAGAATTCCATTTGCGGGCGAACGCCACGCGGGAGAACCTACTCGAATTACCCGCCGCACTACTTGGATAGGATCCGGTATGCCGGGGCTGCCCTCTCCGCGGTGCGTACGTCCCATCAATTCTATGCTGGGAAGCGCACACGCCTCTAATCGCGGCGTCACCCGCCCCAACCTGGAGAAATACCAATGGACCAGCACGCTCTTCCCACGGCCGTCCTCTCCCGCCTGCGGGAAGCGACCTCGCCGCGCCTCGTCTGGTACGGCCCCGACGGCCGCATCGAACTGTCGGGCAGGGTGTTCGACAACTGGGTCGCGAAAACAGCGAACCTGCTCGTTGAGGAACTCGACGCCGAGGCCGGTACGCGCGTCGAGCTCGACCTGCCGGTTCACTGGAAGTCCCTGGTGTGGGCGCTGGCCTGCTGGCAGGTGGGGGCGGTCCTGGTCCCTCCATCCGCTCCGCCGGGAGCCGATCCCGGCCCGGCAGCAGGCGCCGACCTTGTGGTGACCTCGGCCGAGCGGGAGGTGGCCCCGCCGGCGGTGCAGGTGGCCGTCGCCCTTGGCGCGCTGGCCCTGCGCTGGCCCGCTCCGCTGCCGGCGGGGGCGGTCGACTACGCCGCCGAGGTGCGTTCCTACGGCGACTACTTCGCCGACGCCGTGGCGCAGGACGCCTCCACCGTCCTGTTCGACGGTGCCGGACCGGACGGCGCCGGGCCGGCGGATCCCCTGACGGTCGCCGGGCTGAACCGGCTGTATGCGGCGGCGCCTGAGCCAACCGGTGTCGTGCTCCTGGGAGCGGACACGTCCCTGTCCCGGGCCCTCGCGGCGGCACTTGCGGTCTGGAGCGTCGACGGGACCCTCGTCGTCGTCCATCCGGAGGTTCCAATCACGCAGAGCCTGCTCGACGGCGAACGCGTGGGCGCCCGGGCGGCCTTCGCCCCGGACGCAGGCTGAGGCAGGGCCGGGAACGGGCTACTTCGGGTCCGGATCCCCGGTGCCGATGCGGACGTTTCCGGCAGCCCCCGCCTCGGGCAGGGTGCCGGTGTGAACGTGCAGGAGCTCGTGGTCCTGGCTGAAGTTCGGGTCAGCATCGAGTTCGACATTGAAGACCCAGAACCGGTAGGCCACGAAACGCACGGCGGTCGCGAGCACCGTGCCCGCGATGCCGGCGAGGAACAGCAGGTTGGGATCGAGGATCCCGAAGGGGTACTTGGCGAGCCACACGCAGCCGGCGGCGATGCCCATTCCAATCACGTTGATCAGGACGAACATCGAGAATTCGCGCAGCGGGTTGGGCTGCCTGCGGTGGCGGAAGGTCCAGTAGCGGTTGGCGACCCAGGCGAAAAGGGTCGCCACGGAGGCGGACACCAGACGGGCCTTGACCTCGCTGCCGGCCATCGGGCCGTGGATCAGCCACCAGAACATCCCGTTGTCTATGACAAACGCCACTCCTCCAACGGCCCCGAATTTGGCCAGTTCCCGCCAGAAGAGGGAGACGAGGCCCCGGATGCGTTCCATAACTGCTGACATGTGACCTCCGCGGTCCAAGGGTAATTACCGTCCACCGCAGAGCGTCGGGCTCGCCACTGCAGGCGGCCCGGCGGAACACCGGGCGGCGTCCCGCTCCGCGCCGGCGCGTGGCGTACGAGCCCTCATCTTACGGTCCAAACCTGTGCGTTTCCTACCTCTTCGGCTCCGTCCTGCCCCCCGCATCCCAGCGATGGCTGCGCTGGTAGGTACCCTGAGATAGTGACTTTTCCCGTAATTGGCGTAGTGGGCGGTGGCCAGCTGGCCCGCATGATGGCAGCGCCGGCGATTGAGCTCGGCCTCGAACTGAGGGTCCTGGCAGAGGGGCCCGGCGTGTCGGCCGTGGCCGCCGTCGCCTCGTCAACCGTCGGCGACTACACCGATCTCCAGGCGCTGCGCGAGTTCGCCGCAGGGGTCGATGTGCTCACCTTCGACCACGAGCACGTGCCCGGGGAGCTGCTGGAGCAGCTCACCGCCGAAGGCGTCAATGTGCAGCCGCGCCCCTCGGCCCTCGCCCATGCGCAGGACAAGCTGCGGATGCGCCGCGCGGTCGAGGACCTCGGCCTGCCCAACCCACGCTGGGCCCCCGTCGCCGACCTCGGCGCCCTTGAGGCCTTCGGCCGCACCGCCGGCTGGCCCGTGGTCCTGAAGACCCCCCGCGGCGGCTATGACGGCAAGGGCGTCCTCGTCCTGGAGACGCCCGCGGACCTCCCCCGGGCCGCCGACTGGTTCGGAGCGGGCGACCTCCTCGCGGAGCAGTTCGTGCCGTTCGAGCGCGAGCTGTCGGTCCTCGTGGCACGCACACCGTCGGGCCGGACCCGGGCCTGGCCCGTCGTTCACTCGATCCAGGTCGCCAGCGTCTGCGACGAGGTCATCGCACCGGCGCAGGGGCTCGACCCCTCGGTGGCGGCCGCCGCCACCAAGGCGGCGCTGCGGCTCGCCGAGGCGCTGGAAGTGACCGGAGTGATGGCCGTTGAACTCTTCGAAACGCCCGCTTCCCCCGCCGGCTTCCTGATCAATGAACTGGCAATGCGCCCCCACAACTCGGGGCACTGGACGATGGACGGCTCCGTCACCGGCCAGTTCGAACAGCACCTGCGCGCCGTCCTCGACCTTCCGCTCGGGGACACCTCCCCGACCGGGCCGGTCGTGGTGATGAAGAACTACCTGGGCGGGGCCAACACCGACATTTTCGGCGCCTACGCCGAGGCCCTCGCCGCGGAACCGTCGGCTAAAGTGCACTTCTACGGCAAAGAGGTGCGCCCCGGCCGCAAGATCGGCCACGTGAACGTCGTTGCCGCGGCGGGTGAGGACCTCAAGACGGTTCGGGCCCGCGCCGGCAGGACCGCTGCGATCCTGCGCGACGGCACCGATTCCTGGAAGGAAAAATAGTGATCAACCCCCTGGTGGGACTGGTGATGGGTTCGGATTCGGACTGGCCCGTCATGGAGCAGGCGGCCGCGGCCCTCGACGAGTTCGGGATCGCCTACGAGGCCGACGTCGTTTCGGCGCACCGGATGCCCGTGGAAATGATCGAGTACGGCCGGCAGGCGCACGACCGCGGGCTGCGCGTCCTGATCGCCGGAGCCGGCGGAGCCGCGCACCTGCCCGGGATGCTCGCCTCCGTCACCCCGCTGCCGGTGATCGGTGTGCCCGTCCCGCTGAAGTACCTCGACGGCATGGACTCGCTGCTCTCCATCGTCCAGATGCCCGCGGGTGTGCCCGTGGCCACCGTCTCGATCGGCGGAGCCCGCAACGCGGGACTGCTCGCCGCCCGCATCCTCGCCGCCGGTGAGGGCGACACCGCCGAAAGGCTGAGGGCCCAGCTCGTCTCCTTCGCAGCGGAGCTGAAAGAGACGGCCACGGCGAAGGGCGCCGCCCTGCGCGGGCGGACTGCCCGCCGGGCGACGGAGACCCCATGATCGACAACCCCAGTGCCTCCACCCCCGCGCGGGGCGTCCGCGGACAGCTCACCGATCCGGTGCGCTATCCCCAGTCGGCCCCGCCCGAGGTACGGACCAAGCGTGCCTTCTTCCTGCTCGTCCTGACGCTGTTCCTCCCCGGTTCGGCCCAGATCGTCGCCGGTGACCGGCGCCTCGGCCGCCGGGCGCTCCGGGTCACCTTCACCGTCTGGGTCCTGGCCATCGCCGGGGCCGTCCTGGCCGCCTCGAACCGGCAGATCCTCGTGACCCTCGTGACCCACCGGCTGTGGTCGCTGCTGCTGATCGCCGTGCTGCTGGCGCTGGCCGCCGGCTGGGCGTTCCTGTTCATCAACACGCTGCGGATCATCTGCCTGCCGCTGCTTGAGCGCGGAGTGCGGCCCCTGGTGGCGGCTGCCCTGGCCGGCGTCATGTTCGTCACCAGCGGCTCGCTCGCCTACGGCGCCTACCTCCTGGGGCTGGGCCAGTCCACCGTCGGCTCGATCTTCCAGGCCGGGCCGGCCTTCGAACCCGTCGACGGCCGCTACAACTTCCTGCTGATGGGAGGCGACGCCGGGGAGGACCGCACCGGACGCCGCCCCGACAGCATCTCCGTCATCAGCGTCGACGCCAAGACCGGGGCGACGATCACCTTCAGCATTCCGCGGAACTTCCAGAACGCTCCGTTCCCGGAGGATTCGCCCCTGCGGGAGGTGTACCCCGACGGTTACAACTGCGGCGACGAGTGCATCATCAACAGCCTCTACACCACGGTGTCCCAGAACTACGCCGACCTCTACCCGGACAGCAAGGATCCCGGCGCCGAGGCCATGATGGACGCCGCGTCCGGAGTGCTTGGGCTCGAGGTGCAGGGCTACCTCCTCGTCGACCTCAACGGCTTCGAGGAGCTCATCGACGCAATGGGCGGCATCCGCATCGACGCCGGCGGCTGGGTCCCCATTTCGGGCCCCGACATCCCCGGCACCGACCCGGTGCGCCACTACCCGCCCGAGGGCTGGATCCCGCCGGGAGTCCAGACCCTCGACGGCTTCCACGCCCTCTGGTACGCCCGGTCGCGCGAGTTCGTCACCGACTATGACCGCATCTCGCGGCAGCAGTGCGTGCAGCAGGCCATGATCGCCCAGCTCGACCCGGCGACGCTGCTCACCCATTTCCAGGCGATCGCCGCGGCCGGCACCCAGGTCGTCGAGACCGACATCCCCCAGGACCAGCTCGGAAGCTTCGTGGACCTGGCGCTGAAGGCCAAGGAGCACGAGACGCGCCGCCTGACCATCGGCCCACCGGACTTCGGCACCCCCGCCGACAACTTCGTCACCTACCCCGACTTCGACGAGATCCACTCCCGCGTCCAGCAGGAGCTCGCCGCGGCCTCCGGAACCGATGCCGGAGCCGCCGGGGAACTGCCCGGTCTTGAGCGCGCCGGCCTGACCACCGTGCTGCCTGCACAGACCACGGATCCGGGCATCACCCAGGAGTACCTCGACCAGCTCGCCGCCATCGGCGACGACGCCACCCTGAGCACCCTGCTGGCCAACAACGGGGAATGCTCCCCGGCCTGACCCCGACGAAGAGGAGCGCCATGTACCTGCTCGAGAACACCATCCGGCCCTATGCGTGGGGCTCCCGGACCGCGATCGCCGAGCTCCTGGGCAGGGCGCCCTCCGGCGGGCCGGAGGCCGAACTGTGGATCGGCGCCCACCCCGGGGCGCCGTCCGTTGCGGAACTGCCGGACGGACGCTCCCCGCTGGACGCGGTCATCGATGCCGACACCGACGCAACCCTGGGCGCGGAGGTGGCGGCACGTTTCGGGCGCCGGCTCCCCTACCTGATGAAGGTGCTCGCCGCCGGGTCGGCGCTCTCGCTGCAGGTGCACCCCAGCACCGCGCAGGCCGAGGCGGGCTTCGACGCCGAGGAGAGCGCCGGCGTCCCGGCGGACGCGCCGGAGCGCAACTACAAGGACCGCAGCGCCAAGCCCGAGATGGTGTTCGCCCTCTCCCCCTTCGAGGCGCTGTGCGGGTTCCGGCCGCTGGCCGAAGCCGCCGCCGTCTTCGCCCACCTCGAGACCCTGGTGGAGCCGGGCTCCGAGGAGGCCGAGGTGCTCGGCGCGGTGGCTGCGGAACTCGGCTCCGGCGACGCCGGGCTCCGGTCGGGCTTCGAGATGCTCCTCACCGCCCGTCCGGAGATCGTCGCGGCGGTCGAGGCGGCCGTGTCTGCCCCGCCGGAGGGGTCCGGGGATGCCGGTGACCCCCGCTTCACCCGGGACCTGGCCACCGTGGCCGAACTCGGCTCGCAGTACCCCGGCGATCCCGGCGTCCTGATCGCCCTGCTGCTCAACCGCGTCTCGCTGCAGCCCGGGGAGGTCCTCTACCTCCCTGCCGGGAACATCCATGCCTACCTCAGCGGGCTGGGCATCGAGGTGATGGCCTCCTCGGACAATGTGCTCCGCGGCGGGCTGACCCCCAAGCACGTCGACACGCGCGAGCTCCTGAGGACCGTCGTGTTCGAGCCGCTCGCACCCCCGGCGCTGCAGCCCGAGCGCACTCTGCTCGGGCAGGAGTTGTACCGCCCGCCGTTCGCGGAGTTCCAGCTTCAGCGCATCGCCCTCGACCCGGTCTCCGGGCCCGGGCAGGAGGGAAGCATGGCCCCCTCCCACGTTCCGCTGGCGCAGCACGGGCCCACGGTGGTCCTCGCCGTCTCCGGCTCGATCCTGATCGACTCCCCCGCCTCGGACCTGCTGCTGACCCGGGGCCAGAGCGCCTTCATCCCCGCCGGGGAGGCGCCGGTCCTGGTGCGGCCGGCCGGGGAAAGCACCGACGAGGGCGTCCTCGCCTTCGCCGTCACCGTCGGTGGAGACGCGGACGGAGTCGACGGCGCCTGAGTCCGGCGCCCGGCCGGGGCCCGGTCAGCGGCGCAGTTTGGCGGCCGCCGCGCCGACCAGCACCCGGCCGCCCCGCACCGCCGTCTTGGCCAGCGGCAGGGCCGACGCGAACACCGGGTACAGGGGCGAGAGCGCCTTGTCCCAGGTGCCCATCAGCTGGTCCTCGTGGCCGGCCCAGCCCATCTTGAACTTCGAGACGCCGTCGTTGAGGAGGCCGTTGAAGTCGTAGCGGGTGATCCCCCGGCGCTTCATCTCCTCGATGGCGAACCACTTCAGGGCGTAGTTCGCACGGAGCCGCTCGCCCTCCTCGGTCATCCCGCCGTACAGCTCAAAGGATGTGGCATCGCTGGCGGAGAGCCACAGGAAGGCCACCACCTCGGTGCCGCTGAAGGCCGCGTACACCGGGGAGGCTTCGCCCAGGTTGTCGAAGATGTCGAAGTAGTAGGAGTCCTCGTGGATCCCGAAACCGGCCCGCTCGGCGGTCTGGCGGTAGACGGCCAGGCAGGCCGGCAGCTCCGCGCGGACGACCCGCCGGTAGTCGAGCGCCTCCCGGCCCGACTTGCGGATGTACTGGCGGTGCTTCTTGCTCATCCCCGCCAGCAGGTCCTCGGTGGACTGCGTGAGGTCAAGGATCAGGGTGCGTCCGATCAGGATCGTATTGGCGCTGCGCTTCCAGCCGGCGGAGGCCAGCCGCGCCTCGACCGTACTGCCGGCCTCCCGGTCGGGTTCGATCGAGAGCGCGACGGAGCCGTGGGCCGAGGAGACGTGCGCCGCCACGGCGTCGAGGACCTCGACCTCGCGGCCTTCGACTGACTGCGGTCCGCGCGGAATGTAGGCGAGGCTGCGCAGGGGGAACGGGAGCTTCCGCAGCAGCACCTGCGCCGAGCCGACCGTTGCGTCGCCGTCGCGCACCTCGACGCGCTCCACCGACCACCCGTGGTCCGCCTTTGTCTGGCCCCACCCCCACAGCTGCTGGGGATGACCGGACAGGGCGTTCACACCGGCATCCCAGAGGGCGCGGTCAAGGCAGGGCGTTACGGAGAGGCTCATGGGCCAACTCTATCGGGACGGCACCCCGGGTCGGCGCCGTCCGGGCCACCCCCATCGAGAGTGCAGCACCGACCGCGCAGCCACCCCCGGCACCGTTCCTACCGCACTCTCGGGGCCGACGGTGCCCTCCGGCCGCAGGAGTTCGGGCGCGCTTACGGGTGTGACAAGAGACACCCAGAGGCGGCTCCGGGCAAGCCCGCGGCGTACCCGCGCGTAGGCTGGAAAGTATGCTTAGAACCGCCGCACGATCTGAAGGACCACCCGGACAGCACGACACACCGGCTACCGACCTCCCCGAATCCAGCCTCGATGCCGGCCCGGCTCCCGCCCTGCCGGAACCCGACCCAGCCTCCGCCGCAGGCTCCGCCCGGCTTGACCGGCCGGTGTTCTTCACCGCCCTCGGCGTCGTCACCGCACTCGTTTTGGCCGCGGCGATCTTCCCGTCGGAATTCACCGACGTCACCGCCGCCGTCCTCGCCGGCCTCGTCACCAACTTCGGCTGGGCCTTCGTGGCGACCGCTACCGGCTTTGTCGCCTTCGCCCTCTTCCTCGTCTTCAGCCGGTACGGCAGGATCCGGCTCGGCCGGGACGACGAGAAACCCCGCTACTCGACGCTGTCCTGGATCGCCATGATGTTCAGCGCCGGAATGGGCATCGGCCTGATGTTCTACGGCGTCACCGAGCCCATCTCCCACTACCTGACGCCGCCCGTTGAGGGCATCGAACCGGGCAGCCCGGCCGCCGCCCGCCAGGCCATGAACTACACGCTGTTCCACTGGGCCATCCACCCGTGGGCCATCTATGCGGTCGTCGGCCTGGCCCTCGCCTACTCCGCCTACCGCAAGGGCCGCGGAGCCGGCTTCAGCGGCGCGTTCCTCCCTCTGTTCCGCGGCAGGCCGGCCCCCGGCGCGCTGCGCGCCATCGACGTCTTCGCCATCTTCGCCACGCTCTTCGGATCGGCCACCTCCCTGGGCCTCGGCGTGATGCAGATCAACGGCGGCCTCACCGAGGTCTTCGGCACCGGAAGCAGCCTCGGTCTGCAGATCGGCATCATCGCCCTGCTGACGATCTGCTTCGTCATCTCCGCCGTCAGCGGCATCAGCCGCGGCATCAAGTGGCTCTCCAACGGCAATATGATCCTCGCCCTGGCCCTGCTGTTCTTCCTCTTCGTCGTCGGACCCACGGTGTTCATCCTTGAACTGATTCCCGCCTCCGCCGGCAGCTACCTCGTCAGCCTGCCGCAGATGGCCTCGCGCACCGGGGCGTTCGGCGGCCATGAGTGGCTCTCCACCTGGACCATCTTCTACTGGGCCTGGTGGGTCTCCTGGACCCCCTTCGTCGGCTCTTTCCTCGCCAAGATCTCCCGCGGGCGCACCATCCGGGAGTTCGTGATCGGCGTCGTCGCGGTGCCCAGCGCCATCAGCGTCCTCTGGTTCAGCGTCTGGGGCGGGACCGCCATCACCGCACAGGACTCGGGCACCGACATCGCGGCCGCGAACGCCGAAAGCCAGGAGTCGGCGATGTTCGCCCTGCTGGCCGACTACCCGCTGGCGGCCATCACGTCCGTCGTCGTGGTGCTCCTCGTCGCCGTGTTCTTCATTTCCGGCGCCGACGCCTCCTACATCGTCCTCGGCTCGCTGTCCTCCTTCGGCGCGGCCGTGCCGCCGAAGTGGATCACCGTGCTGTGGGGACTGCTCACGGGGGCGGTGGCGGCCACCCTGCTCTGGGTGGGAAGCCTGCAGGCCCTGCAGACGCTGACCATCATCGCCGCCGCGCCGTTCCTGCTCATCATGATCGGCCTGTGCGCGGCGCTGATGATGGACCTGGTCCGGGACCCTGCCGTGACGGGCGCCCGCCCGTCGTCGCTGCGCGAGGCCCGACAGCGGCGCACCCGCCCGGCGTCCCTCCGTGAAGCCCGGCAGCGGCGCGCCCGGCTCCTCCGCGGCCGCCGGCGGCAGCTGCAGTAAGCGCGTCAGGCGACCTTCACGATCGCGCTGCCCGACGCCGCGCTCTCGGCGACCGCGGCAAGCACCCGCTGGAGCTGCAGCCCGTCCTCGAAGGACGGGCTCGGCTCCGCGCCGGCCGCCACGGCCACCAGGAAGTCGCGGATCTCGTGGGTGAAGGAGTGCTCCCAGCCGAGCAGGTGGCCCTGCGGCCACCACGCCTCGAGGTAGGGGTGTTCGGGTTCGGTGACCAGGACGCGGGTGAACCCCTGCCCGGCGGTGGCGACCGCGCCGTCGAACACGGAGAGCTCGTTGAGCGACTCGGAGTCGAAGGAAAGGGACCCGCGGGTGCCGAACACCTCGATCCGCAGGGCGTTCTTCCGGCCCAGCGCCATCCGGGACACCTCGACGCTCGCCACCGCGCCCGAGGTCAGTGAAAGGCTCGCCCAGACCGCGTCGTCGACGGTGACCTCCTGCGGGCCCTCGGGCCCGCGGCGGGACCCCACGAAGGTGCGCATCCGGCCGGTGACATCGGCGACGGTGTCCCCCAGCAGGAACTGCACCTGGTCGATGGCGTGGGAGGCGATGTCCCCCAGCGCCCCGGAGCCCGCCTTCTCCTTCTGCAGCCGCCACACCATGGGCGCCTCGGCGTCGGCCAGCCAGTCCTGGAGGTACGCCGTGCGGACCTGGCGGATCTCCCCGAGCCGGCCCTCGGCGATGAGTGTGCGGGCCAGGGCGAGCGCGGGGACCCGCCGGAAGTTGAACCCGACCATCGACTGGACGCCGCGCGCCCGGGCCGCGCGGGCGGCCGCGACCATGGTTTCGGCCTCCGCGACGGTATTGGCCAGCGGCTTCTCCACCAGGACGTGCTTGCCGGCCTCAAGGGCGGCCACGGCGATCTCGGCGTGCAGCCACCCCGGCGTGCAGATATCGACGATGTCGATGTCGGGGCGGGCGATCACCTTCCGCCAGTCGGTCTCGGATTCCTGCCAGCCGTACCGCCGGGCCGCGTCGGCCACCGAATCGGCGTCCCGCCCGACGAGGACCTTCTGTTCGAAGGCCGGCACCTCGAAGTACCCGGCGACATTGCGCCAGGCATGGGAGTGCGCCTTGCCCATGAACGCGTAGCCGATCACGGCCACGCCCAGCGGGCGGGTCGAGTCACGCTGCGGAGCCATCGCCATCACCGGCCCTTTCCCCGGCGGAGGCCGGCGCCCTGCTTGATCTGCCTGCTCGATCTGCCTACTTGATGCGGGCGTAGCTCTCCCACTTGTGGGCCTGGTGCTCGCCGTCCACCACGCGGATGGTCCCGGACTTTGAGCGCATGACGATCGACTGGGTGAGGACCTTGTCCTTGTTGTACCGCACTCCGCGCAGCAGGTCGCCGTCGGTGATGCCCGTCGCGGCGAAGTAGCAGTTGTCGCTGGTGACGAGGTCGTCCGTCGAGAGGACCCGGTCGAGGTCGTGTCCGGCGTCGATGGCCTTCTGCTTCTCCTCGTCGCTGGTGGGCCACAGCCGGCCCTGGATGACGCCGCCGAGGGTCTTGATGGCGCAGGCGGCCACGATGCCCTCGGGCGTTCCGCCGATGCCCATCAGGGCATCGACGTCGGTGCCTTCGCGGGCCGCGGCGATCGCGCCGGCGACGTCGCCGTCCATGATGAACTTCGTGCGGGCCCCGGCGGTGCGGATCTCCTCGATCAGCGGCTTGTGCCGGTCCCGGTCGAGCACCATGACGTTGAGCTGACTGACCTTCTTGCCCTTGGACTTGGCGATCAGGTGGAGGTTCTGCTTTACCGGCAGGCGCAGGTCGACCATGTCCGCGGCCTCCGGGCCGGTGACGAGCTTCTCCATGTAGAAGACCGCCGACGGGTCGAACATTGTGCCGCGTTCGGCGACGGCGAGCACGGCGAGCGCATTGTTGATCCCCAGGGCGGTCAGCCGGGTGCCGTCGATGGGGTCAACCGCGACGTCGCACAGCGGGCCGCTGCCGTCACCGACCCGCTCGCCGTTGAAGAGCATCGGCGCTTCGTCCTTCTCGCCCTCGCCGATGACGACGATGCCGTTGAAGTGCACCGTCGAGAGCAGGGAGCGCATGGCGTCGACCGCGGCGCCGTCCGCGAGGTTCTTGTCACCGAAGCCCACCCAATGCCCGCCGGCGATGGCCGCGGCCTCGGTGACGCGCACCAGCTCCAGCGCGAGGTTGCGGTCAGGCTCCTGGTCGCCGACGGCAAGGGCCGGCGACAGGGTGGAGTACCGGGCGTTCTGGGCGGTGGGGTTTGCGGCGTTGTCGGTCACGTGGGTCCTCGTCGTTGAAGGCAGCGTTCGTTGAAGGCAGTGTTGTCGCAGGTCCGGTTGCGCCGGCGGGGCCGGCACAGTCCCTGAACCCATCATAGTGGGGCCCGTCCGCCAGTGGAGCCGCGCTTCGGGCATCCCGTTTAGGCCGGGGGCCTCCGGTGGGGGAAAATGGGAAGGTGAGCGATGCACAGCAGGAGACCGCAGGGCCCGACGGCGCCCGGCCCGGCGCCGACACCCCGGCTCCCAAGCCGGTCCTGACCCCCGCCCAGGCCAAACGTGCCAACTCGACGGTGGTGGGCATGGTGATGGCGGTGGCCGCGACCGTCGCAATCGTCGTCCCGGTCGTCCTGATCAATCCCACGCACACCGCCGAGACCTACCAGCGCGACATCGACGTCGAGCGGGTCGCCGGCCAGGCCGCGGGCGACGCAGGCTACGCGCCGGCCGCCCCGGAACTGCCCGAGGACTGGAACTCGAACTTCGCGCGCTGGACTGCGGGCACCAGCGACGGCGTCGACTACTGGGAGGTCGGCTACCTCACCCCGGACAAGGGCTTCATCCAGTTCACCCAGACGGTCGAGGGCAACCCGTCCTGGACGGCCCAGCAGGCCGGTGAGGCGCAGGTCTCCGGCGGACGCACCATCGGCGGGGTCGAGTGGGAGCTGCTCGATGCCTCAAACGGCGACACGGTGCTCACCTCCGAGGTGGACGGGTCCACCCTCATCCTCAGCGGCGAGGCCGACCTCGCCGAATTCGACGTGCTCGCCAAGGCGGTCCTGGCCGACGTCGAGCCCGCGCCGCCGGCTGCCGGGGCTCCCTGACCCACCGGTAGAGTGGGGGGCGTGACCGAGCAACTGACCCCCGCCCAGGCCTGGCTCCGACTTCAGGAAGGCAACGCGCGCTTCGTCGCCGCGGATTCCTCCCACCCCAACCAGGACGCCTCGCGCCGAACCTCCCTGGTGCACAACCAGAACCCCTTCGCCGTGATCTTCGGGTGCTCCGACTCCCGGCTCGCCGCCGAAATCATCTTCGACCTCGGCCTCGGCGACGTGTTCGTCGTCCGCACCGCCGGCCAGGTGATCGACGACGCCGTGCTCGGTTCCCTCGAATACAGCGTGAGCGTGCTGGGCGTGCCGCTGATCGTCATCCTCGGGCACGACAACTGCGGGGCAGTCACTGCGACGATGGACGCCATCGACACCGGGAACATGCCCACAGGGTTCCTGCGGGACCTCGTGGAGCGCATCACCCCCTCCGTGCTCACGGCCCGGCGCGATGGAACGACGGAGGTCAACGGCACCGCCGTCGAACACGTGCGGCAGACCTCCAAGCGCCTGGTGGACAGCTCCCGGGTCATCGCCGACGCCGTAGAGTCCGGCTCGACCGCCGTCGTCGGCGTATCGTACCGGCTGGCGGAGGGCAGGGTCGTGCGGGTCTCCGGATTTGGCGCACTGTAAGCGCTGAGGCGAGAATTGGCCCATGACGCCAACCCCGAACACCACTTCCCAGGACGCCGGATTCCGGATCGAGCACGACACCATGGGCGAGGTCCGCGTTCCGGCCAACGCCCTGTACCGCGCGCAGACCCAGCGCGCCGTTGAAAACTTCCCGATCTCCGGCACCACCCTTGAGCGGGCGCACATCGAAGCGCTGGCCCGCATCAAGAAGGCAGCCGCGACCGCCAACGCCGAACTGGGGGTGCTCGACGGCGAGCGCGCCCGGGCCATCGAAGCCGCAGCCGAGGAGGTGGCGGCGGGTCAGTACGACGGCGACTTCCCCGTCGACATCTACCAGACCGGCTCGGGGACCTCCTCGAACATGAACGCCAACGAAGTCATCGCGACCCTGGCCACGCGCGCCCTCGAGGCCGCCGGCAGCACTGTGACGGTCCACCCCAACGACCACGTCAACGCCTCCCAATCCTCTAACGATGTCTTCCCGACCTCGGTGCACGTCGCGGCGACCTCGGCGCTGACCAACGACCTGATCCCGGCCCTTGAGCACCTCGCCGCGGCGCTGGAGCGCAAGGCCGGGGAGTTCAGCACCGTGGTGAAGTCCGGGCGCACCCACCTGATGGACGCCACCCCGGTCACCCTCGGCCAGGAGTTCGGCGGCTACGCCGCGCAGGTCCGCTACGGCATCGAGCGGATCTCCGCCTCCCTGCCCCGCGTCGCCGAGGTTCCCCTGGGCGGCACCGCCGTCGGCACCGGCATCAACACCCCGGCCGGTTTCTCGGCGCGCGTGATCGAACTGCTCGCCGCCGACACCGCCCTTCCGCTGACCGAGGCCCGCGACCACTTCGAGGCCCAGGCGAACCGTGACGGCCTCGTCGAGGTCTCCGGGATGCTGCGCACCATCGCCGTGTCCCTGACGAAGATCCACAACGACCTGCGCTGGCTCGGCTCCGGCCCCAACACGGGCCTCGGGGAGATCGCCCTGCCCGACCTGCAGCCCGGCTCCTCGATCATGCCGGGCAAGGTCAACCCGGTCATCCCGGAGGCCGTGCTCATGGTCTGCGCGCAGGTCATCGGCAATGACGCCACGGTGGCCTGGGCCGGCACCAACGGCGCGTTCGAGCTCAATGTCGGCATCCCGGTGATCGCCCGCAACGTGCTCGAGTCCATCCGCCTGCTCAGCAACTCCTGCCGCGTCTCGGCGGACCGCATGGTCGACGGCATCACCGCGAACGTGGAGCGGGCCCGCTTCCTCGCCGAGGCCTCGCCGTCGATCGTCACTCCGCTGAACAAGTACATCGGCTACGAGAACGCCGCGAAGATCGCCAAGAAGGCCGTCGCGGAGGGGCTCACCGTGCGTGAGGCCGTCGTCGCCCTGGGCTTCGTGGAGCGCGGCGAGCTCACCGAGGAGCAGCTCGATTCGGCACTCGACGTCCTGTCGATGACCCGCCCGCCGCAGGGCTGACGCCTTCCGCGCGCCCGAACGCGTCCAGCGCACCCGTTAACGACGAACGCACCGGTTATATCCGGTGCGTTCGTCGTTAACGGGTGCGGTTGTCGTTAACGGGTGCGTCCGGGCGGGGTCAGCGGTGGAAGGATGGCACGCCGTCGGCGTCGGCGGCCGTGAGGACCAGTTCCCGGTGGCGCTGATTGAGCTCCGGGAGGGCGTCGAGGGCGAACCAGCCCACCTCCAGGGATTCGTCGTCGTTCACGCGGGCCTCCCCGCCGAGGTAGCGGCAGCGGAAGTCGAGGTTCAGGAAGGTGCAGACATCGCCGTTGGGGAAGGTGATCGGGCCGACGACGCCGACGTTGAGGAGGACCTCGACCTCAACGTCCACGCCGGTCTCCTCGTACACCTCGCGGCGCATCGCCTCGGCCGGTTCCTCCCCCGGGTCGACCATGCCGGTGATGATCGTCCACCGGCCGTTGTCCGCGCGCCGGCCCAGCAGCACCTCCCCCGCCGCGTTGTAGACCACCGCGCCCACCCCTGGCAGCCAGAGCGGGGCGTGGCCGATCTTTTCCCTCAGTTCAAGGACGAAGTCGGGTGTAGGCATGCAGAATACCCTACGTCACCGGCGCAGCCCGGCCGTTCACAGTCCGGCCGTCGCACCCCGGTCCGTCCACAGCCCCGGCCGGGGTGCCGCCCAAAGTGCGCCCCTAGATCTCGGCGCCTTCGAGCAGGTCGGTGACCAGCGCCGCGATGGGCGAGCGCTCCGACCGCGTGAGGGTGATGTGCCCGAACAGGGGGTGGCCCTTCAGGGTCTCGACGACGGCGGCGATGCCGTCGTGCCGGCCCACCCGAAGGTTGTCGCGCTGGGCGATGTCGTGGGTGAGTACGACCCGCGAGTTTTGCCCGATCCGGCTCATCACCGTCAGGAGCACGTTCTTCTCGAGGGACTGCGCCTCATCGACGATGACGAAGGAGTCGTGGAGGCTGCGCCCGCGGATGTGGGTCAGCGGAAGCACCTCGAGCATGCCGCGGTCGAGCACCTCCTCGACGACCTCCTGCGAGACCAGCGCGCCGAGGGTGTCGAAGACCGCCTGCGCCCACGGGTTCATCTTGTCGTTCTCGCTGCCGGGAAGGTACCCGAGCTCCTGCCCGCCCACGGCGTACAGCGGCCGGAAGACGACGACCTTGCGGTGCTCCCGCCGCTCCAGGACGGCCTCCAGCCCTGCGCACAGGGCCAGCGCCGACTTGCCGGTGCCTGCCCGTCCGCCCAGGGACACGATGCCGACCTCCTTATCGAGCAGCAGGTCGATCGCCAGGCGCTGTTCGGCGGAGCGGCCGGAGAGCCCGAAGACGTCCCGGTCGGCCCGCACCACGCGGAGCTGTTTGTCCGCACCGACCCGCGCCAGCCCCGAACCGCGGGGCGAATGGAGGATCGTACCGGTGTTGACGGGCAGCTCCGCGCCGGCGTCCGAGTGCACCGGCCGGTGGTCGTAGAGGGCGTTGAGGTCCTCCACCGACACATCGAGTTCGGCCACCCCGGTCCAGCCCGAGTCCTTGACGAGTTCATTGCGGTACTCGTCGGCCAGCAGTCCCATGGCGGAGGCCTTGACCCGCATGGGCAGGTCCTTCGAGACCACGGTGACGTCCCGGCCCTCGAGGGAGAGGTGCTTGGCCACGGCCAGGATCCGTGCGTCGTTGTCGGCGCTGCGGAACCCGACAGGAAGGACCTCCGGCGAGACATGGTTGAGCTCGACCTTCAGCGTTCCGCCCTCTTCCCCGAGAGGGACCGCCGTGTCCAGCCCGCCATGTTTGACCCGCAGGTCATCGAGCAGCCGCAGCGCCTTCCGCGCGAAGTAGCCGAGCTCCGGGTCGTGGCGCTTGCCCTCGAGCTCGGAGATGACGACGACGGGAAGGATCACCTCGTGCTCGGCGAACCGCAGCACCGCCCGCGGGTCCGACAGCAGGACCGAGGTGTCGATGACGTAGCTGCGCCGGCCATCGGCGGCCGGAGATGGGGAGGTGTTGGATGGTGCCACGTGGACTCCGCTCCGGGGTGCGGGCACCCCGAGTTCGAGGTGGGGCGAGGCGGCCCGGGCCGAGGCCGGGTCCGGCCTCCCCGGGCTGTGCGGAACGGGTGTGCGTTCCGGCGTCATGGGCGGCCTCTCCGTCCGCCGGCGGAGGCGCCGGTGGATGGAGAAAGACTACGCCGACAGCGGCCGGGACGAGCAGCAGAAAACCCGTGTCGAAAATGAATTGCCGATGAACCGTTATGAACCGAAGCGGCGCTGCCGGCGCCCGAAGTCGCGCAGGGCGCGGAGGAAGTCGACGCGGCGGAAGTCCGGCCAGAGCGCCTCGCAGAAGTAGAACTCGCTGTACGCGCTCTGCCACATCAGGAACCCGGAGAGGCGCTGCTCCCCCGAGGTGCGGATGACCAGGTCGGGATCCTGCTGGCCGCGCGTGTAGAGGAACGACGAGATGTGCTCATCGGTCA
Source organism: uncultured Arthrobacter sp. (assembly GCF_902805515.1). GTDB lineage: Bacteria > Actinomycetota > Actinomycetes > Actinomycetales > Micrococcaceae > Arthrobacter_D. Next base: position 25,352 of record NZ_CADCTE010000008.1, read on the forward strand.
GCTCCCCCGCGAGCTGCTCGAGGGATTTACCCTTCTCCGCGGAGTTCAGCAGGAGTTCCTTGACGGCGTCGACGATCTCCCGCCGTCCGCCGTAGCCCACGGCGACGTTGACGTGGACTCCATCGATCTCCGCTGTCTGGGCCGCGAGGTCCGCAAGCTTCCCGGCGAGGTCCTCGGGGAGCAGTTCGAGGGCGCCCACGGGCTGGACGCGGACCCGGTGGCTCTCGCCGAGCCGGTCGAGGGTGTTGGCGATGATGTCGAGGAGCTGCTCGATCTCCTCCTGCGGCCGGCCCATATTGTCGGTGGAGAGCATGTAGAGGGTGACGACGTCCACGCCGAGTTCCTCGCACCAGCCGAGGAACTCGTGGATCTTGTCGGCCCCGGCCTGGTGCCCGTGGCTCGTCGGGGCGCCGGCGAGTTTCGCCCACCGCCGGTTGCCGTCGACCATGACGCCGATGTGGTGCGGAATGCGCGCCGGGCTCAGCCCCCGCTGGAGCCGCCGCTCATAAAAGCTGTAGGCGAATTCTGGGATTTTCAGGAACACGCCCGGGTCGCCCTTCCTTTCGGTCCAATGTCCGCGCGCCTTCGGGAGCGCTACCCCTACGGTACCGGCCCGGCGGGAAATCACCCGGAGGTTGACCCTCCCACATCGCTACCCGTCGGTAACTTACGCGACCGTAGGTTACTCTCTTTGCATGACTTCGCCTTCTCAGCGCCGGAAGAAGCCAGCCCCCTCGGACCGGCCGGGACCGGTGGAGGCGGCCCTCGACGACGTGGCCGAGGCCCTGGCGGCGAAGCCGTCCTGGCGTGGCTGGATCCATGCGGTCGCCACTCCCCTGGCCTTCGCGGCGGGCATCGTGCTCATCCTCGCCGCCCCGACGGGCGGACTCCGGGTGGCATCGGCGGTCTATGCCGCCACCGGCGTCCTGCTCTTTGGAGTCAGCGCGGTCTACCACCGCGGGAACTGGAGTGCGCGGACGCGCCTGGTGCTCAAGCGGCTGGACCACACCAACATCATGCTGGTCATCGCCGGGTCCTATACGCCGCTGGCCTGGGCGATGCTCGAGCGCAGCACCGCGGTGACCCTGCTGTGGATCATCTGGGCGGGCGCGCTCATCGGGGTCCTGTTCCGGATCCTGTGGCTCAACGCGCCGCGCTGGCTCTACGTGCCGGTCTATGTGGCCCTTGGCATGGGCGCCCTGTTCTACCTCCCCGCGTTCTGGGCGGCCGACCCGCTGGTCACGGTGCTCATCCTGGCCGGCGGCGCGCTCTACATCGCCGGGGCGGTGTTCTACGCGCTGCGCCGCCCGAACTTCAGCGTCGAACGCTTCGGCTTCCACGAGCTTTTCCACGCCTTCACCGTGGCCGCGTTCGCCGCCCATTTCACGGCAATCCTGCTCGCCGTGCTCGACCCTGCCACCGCCTGACCCGCGGCCGCCCTCAGGGCGCCGACAGGAGTTCCACGAGTTCCGCCGGGGTTTCAACCGGGCGCTGGCAGACCATCCCCCGGCACAGATAGGCCCGCGATGCCCCGGCCTCCCCCGGCGTCCTGCCCGCGAGCAGCGGCACGGCACCGTCCGCCGCGCCGTCCGGACCCGCAGGGGCGAGGACCAGGCCGGCCCGGCCGAAACGCCGTCCCGCGTCGGCGAGCGCCGCCGCGGCCTCGGGTGTTCCCCCGACGACGGCGAGCTCCTGCGGGCCGGCGGCGAAGGCCTGGGCCGCGGCCAGCGCCCAGCCGACGGCGGACGGGGCGCGGTCGGCCAGATGGGCCGCGTAGCGCAGGATCTCGGCGGACAGGGCCCGGTGCCGGGCGGACCCGCTGTAGGCGGAGTAGGTGAGCAGGGCCGCGGCGAACAGCGCCGTGCCGCTCGGGGTGGGGCCGTCGAGGGGGTCGGAGCCCTCCTCGGAGCCCTGGGCGGCGAGCAGCGGCCCGTCCGGGGAGGCGGAGTCGGCCAGGCGTCCGCCGCGCAGGAACCGCCGTTCGGCGGTGAGCAGGAGCCGCTCCGCGGCGGTGTACCAGGCGGTGTCCCCCGTCGCGGCGAACAGGGCGAAGAGTCCCTCCGCGCAGCCGGCGTAGTCCTCGAGGAGTCCCTCGATGCCGATGGCGCTCCCCTCGTGGGAAACCCGGCGCAGCACCGCGCCGTCCCAGTGCACCTTCAGCAGGTAGGAGGCCGCGGCGGCGGCCGCGTCGATCAGCTGCCGCTCGCCAAGGGCCGCCCCGGAGTCGGCCAGCGCCGCGATGGCCAGGCCGTTCCACCCCGCCACGACCTTGCTGTCGCGGCCCGGCTGCGGGCGCGCCGCGCGGGCCGCGCGGAGCCGGGGTGCCGCCCGGTCCCAGACCCGGCGTTCGGCGGCGGTGAAGGCCCTTCCGGCGTGCAGGGTGAAGGCGCCGTCCTCGACGGCGCCGGCGGCGGTGTCGAACAGGTCCGTGACGGCCTGCGCGTCGGCGCCGAGCGCGGCCTCCAGCTCCCCGCGGGTCCAGGTGTAGGTCCCGCCCTCGACCGAGCGCCCGTCGATGATCGTGTCGGCGTCGAGCGATGAGGCGAAGGCGCCGCCGTCGACCACCATCTCCCCGAGCAGCCACTGCGCCGTGCCGCGAACGACGTCGGCGGCGAGCGCCCGCTGGCCGTCGGTGCGCGCGGTCAGCGCGAATTCGGCGTAGAGGCGCAGCAGCTGGGCATTGTCGTAGAGCATCTTCTCGAAGTGGGGCACCGCCCAGGCCCGGTCGACCGCGTAGCGGGCAAAGCCGCCGCCAACGCGGTCGTAGATACCGGAGACGGCCATGGCCTCGAGGGTCCGGCCGGCGAGCCCGGCGGCCTCTTCGGCCGTGGCGGAGGCGCTCCGGGCGTGGGCGAGCACGAACCGGAGCGCGGTGGAGGGCGGGAACTTGGGCGCGCCGCCGAAGCCGGCGTACACCCGGTCCTCCCCTTCGGCCAGGGCGCGCACCGCCGCCTCAAGCAGTGCGTCGTCGACGGGTGTGCCGGACCCGGCGGGGATGCGCACCGGATCCGGTTCCCAGTCCAGGCCGAGGACTCCGACGAGGTCGCTCTTCTGCCGCTGCGCCGCGCCCAGGCCCTCGGCGAGCGCCGCGGCGCTGCGCTCGACCTCCTCCCTGCGCTGGTCCCACGCCTCGGAGACCGCTTCGAGGACCTGGCGGAAGGACGGGCGCCCGGCAATGGGCAGGGGTGGGAAGTAGGTTCCGGCGAAAAAGGCGCGGCCATCGGGGAGGGCGAAGACGCTCATCGGCCACCCGCCCTGGCCGGTCATGGCCTGGGTCGCCCCCATGTAGACGGCGTCGACGTCCGGGCGCTCCTCGCGGTCCACCTTGATGCTGACGAACCGCTGGTTGAGGTACTGTGCCACGACGTCGTCCTCGAAGGACTCATGGGCCATGACGTGGCACCAGTGGCAGGCGGCGTAGCCGACGGAGAGGAACACCGGAACGTCCCGGATGCGGGCCTCTGCGAACGCCTCATCCCCGAACGGCCACCAGTCGACCGGGTTGTCCGCGTGCTGGCGGAGGTAGGCCGACGCCTGCGCCTTCAGCCGCCCGCCCACCGGTCAGTCCCGTCCGGCCGTTCCGGGAGCCGTCCCGGTGCCTGCGCCCGGACCGGACTCGGACCGGTTCGTTGACTCCGGACGGTCTGTGGACTCCGGACGATCTGTGGACTCCGGCCGGTTCTGTGCTGCCGGGCGGGCGGCATCGGGTCCGGCCCCGTTCTCGTCGAGCATTGAGTTGTACCGGACGCGGCGGACCCGCTTGCTCATATCCCGGATGAGGAAGATGACGGCGACGACGATCACCACGGTGAAGATGAAGCCCAGGGTTCCCGGCGTCACGGACTCCGGGTCGAGACCCGGCCGAAGGTCATCCCCGGTCGAGGAAGCCACGGCGGCGGCCAGGTTGAGCGGGAGGTTCACTTTGCACCACTTTCACATCCGACGGCGGAAAGCCCGCCACCTTCCAATTCTACGTGGCCCGGGCTCAGCGCGGCTCCGGTATTCCGGCGAACAGGTCATCCTCCGGAAGGGTGGACCCAACGTGGGAGTGGATCAGCGAATAGTCCTCCCAGGGCCACACCTTGCGCTGCATGTCGGCGGAGACGGCGAAGAAGAACCCCTCGGGGTCGACCTGCGTGCGGTGCGACATCAGCGCCTTGTCCCGCAGTCCGAAGTAGTCGCCGGCATCGATCTGCGTGGTGGTCGCGTGCGTGGGTGCCGGCGGCTGGTGCCCCTCGGCGTCGGCCTCGAGCCACTGGGCGATGCGCTCGGAGTAGGGCGACTGGATCCCTGCCTCCTCGAGGGCGAAGTGCAGGGCACGGAAACGCTCGGGGTTGAAGGCGCGGTCGTAGTAGAGCTTGTCGACGCGCCAGGCCTCGCCGGTGCCGGGGTAGCGGGAGGGGTCCGCTGCCGCCTCGAAAGCCTCGACGGCGACCCGGTGGGCCATGATGTGGTCCGGGTGGGGATACCCGCCGTTCTCGTCATAGCTGAGGATCACGTGCGGGCGGAACTCCCGCACGAGCCGGACCAGCGGCGCGGCGGCGCGTTCCAGCGGCTGCAGGGCGAAGCAGCCCACCGGCAGGTCCGGCAGCGGGTCCCCTTCGGGCAGCCCCGAGTCGGCAAAGCCCAGCCAGCGCTGCTTCACCGAGAGGATCTCCGCGGCGCGGGCCATCTCCAGGCGCCGCAGCCCGGCCAGGTCGCGCCGGGCGTGGGGGTCGCCCTCCATTGCCGCGTTCAGGATGGATCCGCGTTCGCCTCCCGTGCAGGTGGCAACGAGCACGTCGACGCCGGCGGCCGCGTACTTCGCCATGGTCGCCGCGCCCTTGCTCGACTCGTCGTCGGGGTGGGCATGGACCGCCAGGAGGCGGAAGCCGGAACGGGACGCGGCGGGGTTATCCGTGCTGAACAAGGAGGCTCCTGGTGAGGGTCGGGTGAGGCAGGGGTGCGGTCCGCGGCGCAGGCAAACCGCCCAGCGAATCGACGGTAAAATACGGAGGTGAGCTCCGGAAATGCGCCTACCCCAAGAGTAGCCAATCGCTACGGTGCCCCCAAGCCGGTCCGTGCGGCCGGACGGCGCCGCTGGTGGGTCATCGGCGCCCTCGCCGCGGCCGTCATCGCCATTGGAATCTTCGCCTTTTCCAACGTGGGCCCGCGGGTTTCCTTTAAGGACGTCGGGTTCTCCTTCTCCTCCGACGAGCAGGCACGGGTGGACTTCGAGGTGACCAAGCCCACCGACGCCACCGCCCACTGCGCGGTGCAGGTGCTGAGCGAAAACTACGCCGTCGTCGGGTGGAAGGTTGTGACCATCGGGCCCGCGGGTGCCGGCGGCGGGCGCACGACGGCGCAGCAGGTCGAGCTGCGCACCGACTCCCCGGGCGTTTCGGGCGGCGTGGACAGCTGCTGGATCGCCGGAACCCGCGACTGACGGGTTTCCGCCCGCCGAAACTGCATGTCACCACGCTTCGTCCCGCCCAAAGGGTGGTGAGCTGCACACTCGGCGGGAGGGCCATCCGCCGAAACTGCAGCTCACCACGCTTCGCCCCGCCCAAAGGGTGGTGAGCTGCACACTCGGCGGGAAACCGCGCCCCCGAACCCGCCCCGGCGTCGCAAGGGCCGGGGCAAAAAGAAGGGCGCTGGGTTTTTTCTTGGGTTATCTGCAAGTGCTGACTAGACTGGAGGCATACCCACCCCGCCCCGACGGAGACCCCCGCGGTCACCCAGACGGCGGGGTTCTTGCTTGTGGTCGGCCTTTCAGTGCCGGCCGGCGGCAGAACATCAAGAGCCGGCCCGCCTCAGCGGGTCCGGACATACCTAAGGAGATGCCCCGTGTCGACTAACAGCGCACCCGTTGCCTGGCTCACGCAGGAGTCCTACACGCGCCTCAAGGCCGAGCTGGAACACCTCTCCGGGCCCGGGCGCACAGAGATCGTTGCTCGCATCGAGCAGGCCCGCTCCGAGGGAGACCTCAAGGAGAACGGCGGCTACCACGCCGCCAAGGAGGAGCAGGGCAAGGCCGAGGCCCGCATTCGCCAGCTCACCGAGCTGCTCAACAACGCCCAGGTCGGCCAGGCGCCCGCCGACGACGGCGTGGTGGAGCCCGGCATGATGGTCGAGGCGAAGATCGCCGGCGACGTCGAGTCCTTCCTCCTGGGCAGCCGCGAGGTTGCCGGAGACACCGACATCGACGTCTACAGCGAGCGCTCGCCCCTCGGTGCCGCCATCCAGGGCAAGAAGGCCGGCGACACCGTCAGCTACACCGCACCCAACGGCCGGAACATCACTGTGGAGATTCTCTCCGCCAAGCCCTACGCGGGCTAGCAGCACTCCCCCGCAGCCGGCCCGGCCGGCGGCGGCTCAGCGGCGCAGGACGCGGCCCGTTCCGGAAGGGACGGGCCGCTTCCGCAGCAGGAACGCCGCGAGGATTCCGCCGAGGGCGCCGAACAGGTGCGCCTGCCACGAGACGTTCGAGCCGACCACGGGCAGGACCCCCCAGAGGATCGACCCGTACATCAGGAACAGCAGCACCGCCAGGAGGATCTGCCTCCAGTTGCGGTTGTAGAAGCCGCGGGCCACAAGGTACGTGAACAGGCCGAACACCACCCCCGAGGCGCCGATGGTCAGCCCTCCGCCGGTGAGCCAGACGCCGAGCCCGCTGGCCAGCCAGCTGGTGCCCAGGGCCACCGCGAACCGCCGGAGGCCCTCGAGGAACGCGAGGAACCCGAGCACCACCAGCGGCAGCGTATTGCTCAGCAGGTGACCGACGCCGCCGTGGAGCAGGGGTGCGAACAGGATCCCGTCAAGCCCGCGGACCCGGCGCGGTTCAATGGCGAGGACCGAGGTAAGCCCCCGCCCGGAGAACGTGTCGATGAGGTAGAGCGCCCACAGCACCGCGGCAAAGGCCAGGACGGTGGTGAGGCCGAGCTTCGCGCGCCGGGCCAGCATCTCAGCCCTGGATCACGACGGGCTGGAAACCTTCGGCCCGCAGGTTGCTCAGGACCTGTTCGCAGTGCTCATCGCCCTTGGTCTCCATATTGATGGTGATGGCGACGTCGCCCATGCTGATGGAGCCGCCCACCCGGGTGTGGTCCACGCCGGTGACGTTGGCGTCGGATTCGGCGATGATCCGCGAGATCGTGGCCAGCGAGCCGGGCCGGTCATCGAGCAGCATGCGGACCACGAGGTAGCGGCCGGCGGCGGCGAGGCCGCGCTGGATCACCTTAAGCATCAGCATGGGGTCGATGTTGCCCCCGGAGAGCACGACGGCGGTGTTGCCCGGCAGGACGCCGTTCTCGGTGAGCTTGCCGTCGAGCAGCGCGGCGACCCCGACGGCGCCGGCCGGTTCGACGACCATCTTGGTGCGTTCGAGCAGGAAGATCAGGGCCCGCGCGAGGGAGTCCTCGCTGACGGTGACGACGTCGTCAACGAGTTCGCGGATGATGGAGAACGGCAGCTGGCCCGGCCGGCCCACGGCGATGCCGTCGGCGATGGTCGAGACCTTCGTCAGGGGCACGAGCGCGTCGGCGGCGAGCGAGGGCGGGTAGGCGGCGGCGTTTTCGGCCTGCACGCCGATGATGCGGATGTTCCGGCCGAGTTCGCGCGCCCGGGCCTTGACCGCCACAGCCACCCCGGCCAGGAGCCCGCCGCCCCCCACGCCCATCAGGATGGTGTCGACCTCGGGGCACTGCTCGAGGATTTCAAGGCCGATCGTTCCCTGCCCGGCGACGACGTCGACATTGTCGAAGGGGTGGACGAAGACCGCGCCGGTCTCGTCGGCGTAGCGCTTGGCTTCGGCCAGCGCCTCGTCCACGTTGTGCCCGTGGAGGACCACCTCCGCGCCGTGTCCGCGGGTGGCGGCGAGCTTGGGCAGCGCCACCCCCAGCGGCATGAAGATCCGGGCCTGGATGCCCAGCCGGCTGGCCGCAACCGCCACACCCTGGGCGTGGTTGCCGGCGCTGGCCGCGACCACGCCGCGGGCGCGTTCGGCCGGGGTGAGCTTCGCCATCCGGGTGTAGGCCCCGCGCACCTTGAAGGAGCCGGCCCGCTGGAGGTTCTCGCACTTGAGCCAGACGTTGGCCCCAATGAGCCGGCCCAGCGCCCGGGACTCCTCGATGGGGGTCCGCGCAATGACGCCCGCCAGCAGCTCCTGGGCGGCCTCGATGTCCCCGAGGGTCACCGGAAGCCGGGACATCTCTTCGAGGGTGTGGGTGGACGCGGCGCCGAGGGCGGTCTGCTCTGTCACAGGGTGTTCCTTTTCGGGGTTAGGGGAGCGGCAGCGGACCCGGGGCCGGGTGCGACCCGCTCAGGGCAGGGTCGGTCTCCCAGGCCCGCCGCGCAATGTATTTCACGGAGGTGTTCAGCACGGCGAGCAGCGGCACGGAGAACAGGGCGCCCGGAATCCCCGCGACGAGGGTGCCCCCGGTCACCGCGAGCACCACCGCGAGGGGGTGCAGGGCGACCGCCGGCCCCATGATCATCGGCTGCAGGAAGTTTCCCTCGAGTTGCTGGACGATGAGCACGATCGCGAGCATGATCAGGGCGTTGACCCAGCCGTTGGCCACCAGGGCCAGCAGCACCGCGACGATACCGGTGGCGAGGGCTCCAACGATCGGGATGAAGGAGCCGATGAACACCAGCACCGCCAGCGGGAGGGCCAGCGGTACACCGATGATGGCCGCACCTGCACCGATGCAGGCGGCGTCAACGAAGGCGACGAGCAGCTGGACCCGGACATAGCTGCCCATCGAGGTCCAGCCGCGCCGGCCCGCGCCGTCAATCGCCGCCCGGGCGCGCACCGGGGCCAGATCGACAAGAAAGCGCCAGATCCGTCCGCCGTCGATCAGGAAGAAGAACAGGGCGAACAGCGTCAGCAGCGAACCGGCCGCGAAGTGTCCGGCGCTCGACCCGAAAGACAACGCCCCGCTGACGATGGTTCCACCGTTGTTCTGGAGGGCGTCCCCTGCCTCCTGCAGGAAACCGACCACCTCGTCCGTGGTGATGTTCAGCGGCCCGTCGGACAGTCCGGCGAGGATCTGCTCGATCCCGGTGCGGGTCTCCCCCCACAGGCTCGAGAAGCCCAGCGCCAGCTGCCGGCCGACGAGTGAGAGCGCTCCGACGACGAGGACGACGAGCCCGAGGACCGTGAGGGTGACCGCCAGCCCGGTGGGCACCTTGTGGCGGATCATGAAGGTGGTCAGCGGCAGCAGCAGCGAAGCGAGCAGGCCCGCAATCATCAGGGGGATGACGATCAGCGTGATGTGGCTGAGCAGCCAGATCAGGACGCCGGCGACGACCACGACAATGCCCACGCGCCAGGACCAGGCGGCGCCGACCCTCAAGGCGTAGGGAACGTCGTCCTGGGGCGCCGAACGTCCGCGCCGTGCAGGGGCTCCGCCGTCAGCACCGCGGGATGCGCGGGAGGACTTTCCGGCGGGGCCGCCCGCCCCGGTGGGGGCGGTGGCGGGTGGTGCAGCCGCGCCGTCAGCGGCGCCGGGGGTGGCGGCGGCGGGAACGGCGCGCTGGAGGGCCCGCTTGGGGAAACCTCCGGAGAGTCGCTGCATGAGCCAATCTTTCCACACAAGCCTGCGCCGCGAGTTATCCGAGACGCGGGCGGATTCCCCACCGGGCAGCGAAGGTCGTCCCGGGCTCGAGCCACCTCAGGCCGTGGCCCGAGTTGAAGGCGTTGGCCGGCGCCGTCATCGGTTCGACGGCGACCGCCCGGTCAACCCCCGGGTAGGTCCGGCTGATGAACACATGCACGAACTCGAACTCCGGGTCGGCCCACAGGGTGACCGACCGGCCGTCCGGCGCGGTGAGGGTGTGCTCGAAGCGTCCGTCGACGGTGGTGAGCCCGGTGAAGGCCGAATCGAACTCGATGTCGCCGACCCGCTTCCCGCCGCGCAGGTCCCGGTCGCCGGAGACCGACACCCGGCCCACGGGAATTGAGCGTTCGTCGGTGTCGAAGACGGTGTCGGCGTTCACGGTGAGGGTGAGGTCCTCGGTGGGCACCCCGGAGATCTTCAGGTAGGGGTGGGCGCCCAGGCCGAACGGTGCCCGGGCGTCGGAGTGGTTGGTCAGCGACTGGGTGACCTGCAGTCCCCCGCCGTTGAGCTCGTAGGACGCGGTGTGGGTCAGGTGGAACGGGTAGCCGTGCTGGGGGAAGATCTCGGCGGCCAGGACGACGGCGTCCTCGGCCACCGACTGGGCGTAGTAGCCGGTGTTGCGCAGCAGTCCGTGGCTGGCGTTGCCCTTGGACGGCTCGGTGATGTCGAGGCGCTGCTCGGCGCCATCCAGCGTCCACAGTCCGCGGTCGACGCGGTTGGCCCAGGGGGCGAGGAGAATCCCCGCGCCGCCGGCGGGAATCGAATTCTCACCCCAGGTCTCGGTCAGCTGCACCCCGTCCACGGTGTAGGAGCGGAGGGCCGCCGCGAGGGAGGCGATCACCACCGTGGAACTGCCGGAGGTCAGGAGGTAGTTCGTGCCGGAGGCCGGCCGCCGCGGAGTATCCATGCACCGATGCTACCGCCGCCGGGATGAGCGCGCCCGCCCGGACGGCAGCCCGGGGAGGACGCGCTTCCCCCGGCCGCTACTTTCGGATATGTTTGTTTCTGTTCGATTTTGTTATGAGCGCCGAGGCTGTTCGGCGCCTTGCTGTCCCTCTGCCCGGGAGGTGGAATGCTCGCTGCCGAACGGCACGCCGCCATCCTCGCCGCCCTCGACGGCCGCCCGGTGGTGCGCGTCACGGAGCTCGCCGGCAAGCTCGGGGTCTCCGAGATGACCGTGAGGCGCGATATCGATGCCCTCTCCGCCGCCGGCTCGGTCCACCGCATCCATGGCGGCGCAGCGCGCGCAGGGGTGCTGGCGGCGGCCGAGCCGGGCTTCCCCGCCAATGCGCGGCGCCAGGCGGCCCAGAAACGGGCCATCGCCCGGGCGGCGACCCAGCTGGTGCTCCCGGGCATGACCGTCTCGGTGACCGGCGGCACCACGACCGTCCAGCTCGTTGACCACCTGGCGCAGATCGAAGGGCTTACCGTCGTCACCAACTCCCTGCCTGCCGCCGACCGGTTCTACCGGCTCACCGCCGGCGGCCGCGGGCCTGCCGTGCTGCTCACCGGCGGGGAACGTTCGCCCTCCGAGGCCCTCGTGGGCCCGCTGGCCACGGCCGCCATCCGCGCACTCAACGTCGACCTGTGCTTCATGGGTGTCCACGGCGTCGACGTCGACGCCGGCATCACCACCCCGAACCTCGCCGAGGCCGACACGAACCGGGCCTTCGCCGATGGCTGCGGGCACCTCGTGGTGCTTGCCGACTCGACCAAGTTCGGCGTCGTGAGCCTGGCCCGCATTGCGGGCCTCGAGGAAACCTCCTGCCTGATCACCGACACCCTCCCTGCGGAGCCCGGCTTCGCACGGCACACGCTCGTCACCACCCCCGAGACCATCAAGGACGCAAGGAAAGCCCTCACATGACGCATATCACCCCCACCACGCTCTCGGACGGCCGTGAGCTCATCTACTTCGACGCCTCGGAGGATTCGGCCCGGCTGCACGCCGACCCCGCCGCGACGGCCGACAGCCGTGGCCTCGACCCCCGCGGCACCGCCACCGGCGATGCCCGTTACGACGCGCTCAGCGGCGAGTGGGTCGCCGTGGCCGCGCACCGCCAGACCCGCACGCACCTCCCCCCGGCCGACCAGTGCCCGCTGTGCGCCTCGAACGAGCGCTACGCCTCCGAGATCCCGGCCCCGGACTACGAGGTCGTGGTGTTCGAGAACCGGTTCGCCTCCTTCGGCCCGCAGCTCGGCTCGCTGCCGGATACCCCCGAGTGGGGCACGACGACGACGGCCTTCGGCCGCTGCGAGGTCATCGCCTTCGACCCGGCACACGACGGCTCCTTCGCCTCGCTCTCCCCCGAGCGTGCCCGCACCGTCATCGACGCGTGGGCACAGCGCACCGAGGCCCTCTCGGCGATGGAAGGCATCCGTCAGGTCTTCCCCTTCGAGAACCGCGGCGCCGAGATCGGCGTCACCCTGCTCCACCCGCACGGGCAGATCTACGCCTACCCCTTCATCCCGCCGCGTGCGGCGCAGCTCGGCGCGCAGGCAACCGCGTTCTACGAGACCTCCGGCGGACGCGAGACGCTGATGGGCGCTGCCCTGAAGAAGGAGCGGGACTCCGGGGAGCGGATGATCCTCGAGGGCAAGCACTTCAGCGCGTTTGTCCCCTTCGCCGCGCGCTGGCCGCTTGAGGTGCACCTCGTGCCGCACCGCCAGGTCCCGGACCTCGCGGCGCTGAACCCGGCCGAGCGCGATGACCTCACCGAGGTCTACCTGAACCTGCTGGGCAAGGTCGACGCCCTGTACTCGACCCCCACCCCGTACATCGCCGCCTGGCAGCAGGCACCCCTGGATGCACGCATCCGCCCCGCCAGCTACCTCCACCTGCAGCTGACCTCACCGCGCCGTGCGGAGGACAAGCTGAAGTTCCTCGCCGGCTCCGAAGCGGCCATGGGAGCGTTCATCAACGACACCACCCCCGAGCAGGTTGCCGACCGACTGCGCAACGCCGTGCCGGGAACCCCAGGAAAGGCAACCTCATGACTCTCTCCGCAGCAGAACTCGCCGCGGCGTTCACCGCCCGCTTCGGCACCGAGCCGGCCGGCGTCTGGTCGGCTCCGGGCCGGGTGAACCTGATCGGTGAGCACACCGACTACAACGACGGCTTCGTGCTTCCCTTCGCCATCGACCGCTCGACAATGGTCGCCGCCCGGCCCCGCACCGACAGCACCGTCCGGGTCGCCTCAACCTTCAGCGAGGGCGATGTCGTCACCGCCGACCTGGACGGGCTGGCCGCGGGCGACGTCGAGGGCTGGGCCGCCTACCCGGTGGGCGTCCTCTGGGCGCTCGGCCGGTCGGGCCACGCGGTCCCGGGCATGGACCTGCTCGTCGACTCCTCGGTGCCCGTCGGCGCCGGGCTCTCCTCCTCGGCCGCGCTTGAGTGTGCCGTCGCCGCGGCGGCCAATGACCTTGCCTCGGCGGGGCTCTCGCGCTCCCAGCTGGCCTCGATCGGGCGGCTGGCCGAGAACGAGATGGTCGGCGCGCCCACCGGCATCATGGACCAGACGGCCTCACTGCTGGGCGAGGTGGGCCACGCCGTCTTCCTCGACTGCCGCAGCCTCGAGACGATGCTCGTGCCGCTCGACCTCGACGGTGCGGGGCTGACCCTGCTGGTGATGGACACCCGGGTAAGCCACTCCCACTCGACCGGCGGCTATGCCTCCCGCCGCGCATCCTGCGAGGAGGGCGCCCGGCAGATGGGCGTGCCCGCCCTGCGCGATCTCTCGGTGGCCGATCTGGGCAACGCCGCGGGGATCCTCGACGAGGAGACCTTCCGGCGGGTGCGCCACGTGGTGACCGAGAACGCCCGGGTTGAGGACGCCGTGGCCGTGCTGACCACCAAGGGCCCGGGCGCCCTGGGGCCGCTGCTGAACCAGAGCCACGCCTCGATGCGCGATGACTTTGAGATCAGCTGCCCCGAACTCGACCTCGCCGTCGACACCGCGGTCTCTGCCGGTGCGGTGGGCGCGCGCATGACCGGCGGCGGCTTCGGCGGCGCCGCGATTGCCCTCGTGAACACCGAGGACGCCGACGCCGTTTCCAAGGCGGTCACGGCTGCCTTCGCCGACGCCGGGTTCAAATCACCGGTGATCTTCGCTGTGATGCCCGACGCCGGGGCCCGCCGGGTGGCCTGAGCGCCGGCCGCTGACAGCTGATCGCGACACACCGGTGGTATCCGCGGATATCACCGGTGTGTCAAACAGGAAGGGCCCGCAGCCGGTGCTGCGGGCCCTTCCTTTGAGCTTCTTCAGTCAGTCAGCGATGGTGCCGGCCGTGTTACTCGTCGCCGCGCAGGATCGCGATCAGGCGCAGGAACTCGATGTACAGCCAGATCAGGGTGACCGTGAGGCCGAACGCGGCCGTCCAGGAGTAGCGCTGCGGGGCGCCGTTCTTGACGCCCTCGTCGATCGAGGTGAAGTCGATGATCAGCGAGAACGCCGCAAGGCCGATGGCGAGAATGCCGACCAGGACGCCGAGCGGGATACCGAAGATCTCCACACCGGTGCGCAGGCCCCACGGGTCATTGCTGACGCCGAAGACCATCAGGCCCAGGTTGATCAGCGAGAACGCCAGGTAGCTCAGCATGGCGATCATAAAGAACTTCATCGCCTTGGGCGTCGCACGCACCTTGCCGCTCTTGAACAGCGCCAGGGTCACGGCGAACACTGTCACGGTGCCGAGGAGCGCCTGGATCGCGATGCCGGGGAAGGCCGCCTCGAGGAACATGGTGATTCCGCCGAGGAACAGGCCCTGGAGCGCCGAGTAGGCAAGGATGAGAGCCGGGACCGGCTCGCGCTTGAAGGAGTTGACCAGCCCCAGGACGAGTCCGCCGATCAGGCCGACGACCATCAGGGCCGGCGCAAGCCCCGGCACGAGGAACACCGGGATGGCCGCGCCCACGAGAACGACTGCGATCGAGAGGATCGTCTTGACGATGACGTCGTCGTAGGTCATCCGGCCGGTCTCGGCCGGTCCCGCCGCAGGGCGGTTGTACATGTGCTCCAGCTGCTGCTGGTTCAGAGCCGACTGACCCGCGAAGGTCGTCGTGCCGTAGGCCGCCGGGCTGGTGCCGCGGGCGGCAGAACGGAAGGTCTTTCCGTTGAAAACCGGATTTCCGCCGATTGCCATTTTGTGTAGTCCTCCAATAGGGGGCTGTAAGTGTTCCAACCCTACCCATATCAACGCTGTAAGTGGGCTTTTGTTCCCGCCCCGGGCCGCGTCTCCCGCGCCGTTCCGCGCAGTTGTTATCCAATCGCTACCTGGCCGGGGCCGATTGGTTCGGAACGGAAACAGCGCCCGAGTAACATAAGCTCCACATTGAGTGACACCAGTCACACGCATGATCTCCTGCCCGTCCGGCAGGCGGCCCCCACAGTGGAGGTTCCTATCTTGATAACCCAACCGACGCCTGCACGGCTCGGGAAGATGATCGCTGCCCTTTTCAGCGTGCTTCTCGCCGTGCTTCTCAGCGCACCGTCAGCGCAGGCGTCCACCCAGCCGCCCGTGAGGGCGATGAATTCGGCAGTACCTGCAACTGTTCAGGCGGAAGAGTTCCAGGACCGCATCAGCGGCGTCCTTCGAGGCGTCGACGGCCCGATCGCCGACGTCACCATCACGGCCACGGGCAACGGCTTTGAAGGCGAAACCACCTCCGGCGAGAACGGCTTCTGGTCAATCGGTGTGCCGGAACAGGGCTCCTATGAGGTCGAGGTCGACGAAGACACCCTCCCCGAGGGAATCACCCTCGCCGAGGGCCAGGAGAACCCACGCACCGTCACCTTCGCCGGAACCTCGAACGCCACGACCCTCTTCCTGTTCGGTGAGGGAATCGTCGCCCAGGGCGGAACCTTCTGGGACACCCTCGCCGAACGCGCACTTGCGGGCTTCAGCTTCGGGCTCCTCCTCGCGCTGAGCGCCGTCGGACTCTCGCTGATCTTCGGCACCACGGGCCTGACCAACTTCGCCCACGGCGAGATGGTCACCCTCGGGGCCGTCCTGACCTTCGGTTTCGCCGCGCTCGGACTCCCCGCGCCGGTCGCCATCATCCTGGCGGTGATCGGCGGCGGCGTGCTCGGTTACGTGCAGGACGCCGGGCTGTGGAAGCCGCTGCGGAACCGCGGCACCGGCCTCGTCCCAATGATGATCGTCAGCATCGGCCTGGCGCTGGCGCTGCGCTACATCATCCAGTTCAACTTCGGCGGGGCGACCACCCAGCTTCCCGGCTCCCAGGGCGAGATCATCAACCTCGGGGCGCTCTCCATCTCGCAGAACAACCTGAACTCGCTCATCGTGAGCCTGGTTGTCATCCTGCTGGTGGCGTTCCTGCTGCTGAAGACCCGCATTGGGAAGGCGACCCGCGCGGTGGCCGACAATCCCGCGCTGGCGGCGGCGTCGGGGATCGACGTCGACCGGGTGATCCGGATCGTCTGGGTGATCGGCGGCATGCTCGCCGCGCTGGGCGGCATCCTGTGGGCCTACTACCGCCCGGGGGTCTCCTTCAACATGGGCCAGCAGATCCTGCTGCTGATCTTCGCCGGCGTTGTGCTCGGCGGCCTCGGCACGGTCTTTGGGGCGCTCATCGGCTCAATCATCGTGGGGCTGTTCGTCGAAATCTCAACGCTCTGGCTTGAGGCCGACCTGAAGTACGTCGGCGCTCTGCTCATCATGATTCTCGTGCTCCTCTTCCGGCCGCAGGGTATCCTCGGCCGCCGCGAGCGCATAGGTTAGGGGTTCCAATGGATTTCGGAAACATCCTTGTCAACGCCTTCGGCGAACTCATCAGCCCGACGACGGCGGCCTACGCGCTTGCCGCCCTCGGCCTCGCCGTCCACTTCGGCTACTCGGGCCTGCTGAACTTCGGGCAGGCCGGCTTCATGGCCGTCGGAGCCTACGGCTTCGCCATCTCCACGCTGACCTTCAACGCCCCGCTGCCGGTCGCGGTGCTCGTCGCAATGCTCGCATCGGTGGTCTTCGCCATCGTGCTGGGCATCCCGACCCTGCGCCTGCGGACCGACTACCTGGCGATCGTCACCATCGCCGCCGCGGAGATCATCCGGTACGTGGTCACCACCAACGACCTCACCGAGGTCACCGGCTCGGCGAACGGGCTGGCGGCCTTCGAGGGCGGGTTCTACGCCCTCAACCCCTTCCCGGCGGGCACCTACAACATCGGCCCCCTGGCGATGAACGAGCGCAACTTCTGGATCCGCGTCGTGGGCTGGTCGGTCGTCATCCTCGCCTGCCTCACCGTGTGGCTGCTCATGCGCAGCCCCTGGGGACGCGTCCTCAAGGGCATCCGCGAGGACGAGAACGCCGTCCGCGCCCTGGGCAAGAACGTCTACGCCTACAAGATGCAGGCACTGGTGATCGGCGGCATCCTCGGATCGCTCGCGGGGATGGTGTTCACCCTCCCCCGCGGCGCCGTCCAGCCGGCCAACTACGCGACCGAACTCACGTTCTTCCTGTACACCTGCCTGCTGCTCGGAGGCATGGCCACCGTGCTGGGACCGGTGATCGGCGCCATGATGTTCTGGCTGGTCCTGTCGCTGACCCAGGGCATCCTGTACGGCGCGATCGAGTCGGGTGCCATCACCTTCCTCACGAACACCCAGGCCGGGCAGCTGCGCTACATCCTCGTCGGTATCGCCCTGATGCTGCTGATGGTCTTTAGACCGCAGGGCGTGCTGGGCAACAAGAAGGAGCTGGCATTCGCATGAGCGAGAATTCCACCAACCACGTCCCGTCCGGCGGTGGCGCCCACCGCGCCACGCCGTCGGATACGACGGCGGGGTCCGCCGTCGCCGCGGCCCCCGCGGCCGAGAACTACATGAACGACACCCGGCCCATCGCCAGCGGCGACGCCGGCCCGGGCTGCCGCAAGCGGGACCCCATCGTCGTCGCGAAGAACGTCACCCGCAGCTTCGGCGGCATCAATGCCGTCGACGTCGAATACCTCGAGATTCCGCGCAACAAGATCACTGCCCTGATCGGCCCCAACGGCGCCGGAAAGACGACGCTGTTCAACCTGCTCACCGGATTCGACAACCCCAACAGCGGGGACTGGGAGTTCGACGGCAAGCCGCTCGCCAAGGTCCCGCCGTACAAGGTGGCCCGGATGGGCATGGTGCGCACCTTCCAGCTCACCAAGGTGATGGGCAAGCTCACGGTCATCGAGAACATGCGGCTCGGTGCCACCAAGCAGCCCGGCGAGAGCCTGGCCAAGGCGCTGTTCAAGGGCCTCTGGGGTGCCCGCGAGAGGGAGATCACATCCCAGGCCGAGGTGCTGCTCGCGAAGTTCAAGCTCGACACCAAGCGGGACGACTACGCCGCCTCCCTCTCGGGCGGGCAGCGCAAGCTCCTGGAGATGGCACGGGCCCTCATGGTCAAGCCGCGCCTGGTGATGCTCGATGAGCCCATGGCCGGCGTCAACCCGGCCCTGACCCAGTCGCTGCTCGACCACATCAAGAACCTCAAGGCCGAAGGCATGACGGTGCTGTTCGTCGAACACGACATGCACATGGTCCGCCACATCGCCGACTGGGTGGTGGTGATGGCCGAGGGGAAGATCGTCGCCGAGGGGCCGCCCGACATCGTCATGAAGGACCAGGCCGTCATCGACGCCTACCTGGGCGCCCACCACGACGTCGACCTCGGCGACTCGACCGGTGTCGAGCGCCTCGAGGAGGAGCTCGCCCACGACTCCGAGTCGGTCGTCGGCACCGAGGACGAGGGAATCCTCGGCCACTCAATCACCGAGGTCAGCGAACCCGGATCCACCCGCACCGGATCGACCGGCACTGAGGAGACAAAGCGATGAGCGAGTACGAAGGCGACTCAGTGGTGAAGGTCACCGACCTGGTGGCCGGGTACCTGCCCGGGGTCAACATCCTCAACGGGTGCAGCATCGAGGCCCGCCGGGGCGAACTGATCGGCATCATCGGACCGAACGGCGCAGGCAAGTCGACCCTGCTCAAGGCGATGTTCGGCCTGGTGAAGATCCACTCCGGGCAGGTGATGGTCCGCGGCAAGGACCTCACCGGCCTCAAGGCGAACCGCCTGGTCAGCCAGGGCGTGGGCTTCGTGCCCCAGAACAACAACGTCTTCTCGACGCTGACCATCGAGGAAAACCTGCAGATGGGCATGTACCAGCGGCCCAAGGACTTCAAGACGCGGTTCGACTTCGTCACCGGCCTTTTCCCGGAACTGGCCAAGCGGCGCGCCCAGCGGGCCGGCTCCCTCTCCGGCGGCGAGCGCCAGATGGTGGCCATGGGCCGGGCGTTGATGATGGAACCGGCGGTGCTGCTGCTCGATGAGCCCTCGGCAGGCCTGTCCCCCGTCAAGCAGGACGAGACCTTCCTGCGCGTCCATGAGATCAACCGGGCCGGCGTCTCGGTGATCATGGTTGAGCAGAACGCGCGGCGGTGCCTGCAGATCTGCGACCGCGCCTACGTGCTCGACCAGGGCAAGGACGCCTACACCGGCACCGGCCGCGAACTGATGAAGGACCCCAAGGTCATCCAGCTGTACCTGGGCACCCTGGCCGACACGGCCTGATCCCCCTGGAACATACCTGCTTGGCACAGAACTGCGGGCGGCTCCGGAAACGGGCCGCCCGCAGTCGTTTAACCCTGCGGAAGGACCTCCACCCTTTTCAATCAGACCTCTTGACGCATACCCCCCAGGGGTATATGTTCGGTACGTCAGCATCACTGGACGGGTCAAGGAGCCTCCCATGCAGCACCAAACCCAGCATTCCCCCGGGGCGCATCAGCACCCCCCGGCGGCGCCCGCCTCTCCCCCGGGCCCCGGCGGGTCTCCGGGTTTTCCGCCCGGCCGGTCCCATCAGCAGGCTCCATCCGCGGCGGCACACCACGGCGCCCCGCCCAGCGGTCACGCCGGGCCTGCCGGTCATGCCGGTCATGGGGACCACGAGGTCCATGCCTCGGGCCAGCACGCCGGCCACAGCACCGCCATGTTCCGCAGCAGGTTCTGGATCAGCCTCGCCCTCGCCGTCCCGGTCGTCGCCTTCAGCCCCATGTTCGCCATGATCCTGGGGTACAGCCTGCCGACCTTCCCCGGCGCGGCGCTGATCTCCCCGGTGCTCGGCACGGCCATCTTTCTCTACGGCGGTACCCCGTTCCTCCGCGGCGGGTGGGGCGAGCTGAGGTCGCGGCGGCCCGGGATGATGCTGCTGATCGCCATGGCCATCACCGTGGCCTTCGCCGCCTCCTGGACCACCACCCTCGGCCTCGGCGGGTTCGACCTGGACTTCTGGTGGGAACTCGCCCTGCTGATCGTCATCATGCTCCTGGGGCACTGGATGGAGATGCGCGCCCTCGGGTCGGCCGCCGGCGCCCTCGACGCCCTCGCCGCCCTGCTGCCCGACGAGGCCGACCGCGTCACCGCGGACGGGGTCGAAACCGTCCCGGTGTCATCCCTTGCCCCCGGCGACGTCGTACTGGTGCGGTCCGGGGCCCGGGTGCCCGCCGACGGCACGGTCACCGAGGGCGCGGCGGAGTTCGACGAATCGATGATCACCGGCGAATCGCGCACCGTGCTGCGCCGGAAGGGCGACCCCGTGACGGCGGGCACCGTGGCCACCGACAACGCCGTGCGCGTGGCGGTGAGGGCAGTCGGCGGTGACACCGCGCTGGCGGGCATCCAGCGGCTCGTCGCCGACGCGCAGGCCTCCTCCTCCCGGGCGCAGGCCCTTGCGGACCGGGCCGCCGCCCTGCTGTTCTACTTCGCCCTGGGCGCCGGCATCGTGACCTTCCTCGCCTGGCTGGCCCTCGGGAGCCCCGAGGACGCCGTCGTCCGCACGGTGACGGTGCTGGTCATCGCCTGCCCCCACGCCCTGGGCCTGGCCATCCCCCTGGTGATCGCACTGTCGACCGAACGGGCTGCCCGGGCCGGGGTGCTGATCAAGGACCGCCTGGCGCTGGAGCGGATGCGCACCATCGACGTCGTGCTCTTCGACAAGACCGGGACCCTCACCGAGGGCCGCCCGGAAGTCACCGGCGTGGCCGCGGTGCCCGGCATGAGCCACTCCCGGCTGCTGGCGCTCGCGGGGGCGGCCGAGGCCGACAGCGAGCATCCTGTGGCGCGGGCCGTGGCCAGGGCCGCCGCCGACGACGCCGGCGCGACCGAGCTCGCCTATGCGGGGACCGGGTTCTCCTCGATGACCGGACGCGGCGTGCGGGCCACCGTGGCAGGCTCCGAGGTCCTTGTCGGGGGGCCGAACCTCCTGCGGGAGCTCTCCCTCGACATCCCTGCGGGCATCGTCGGGCCGGTGGCCTCCTGGACCTCCCGCGGAGCGTCGGTGCTCTCCGTAGTGCGCGACGGCAGCGTCATCGGAGCGCTGGCGCTTGAGGACCGGGTGCGGGACGAGTCCCGGGCCGCGGTGAAGGCGCTGCAGGACCGCGGGGTCAAGGTCGCGATGATCACCGGCGACGCCCGGCAGGTCGCCGACGCGGTGGCCCGCGATCTGGGCGTGGACGAGGTCTTCGCCGAGGTCCTCCCGCAGGACAAGGACGCGAAGGTCGCCGAACTCCAGGCACGGGGATTGACGGTGGCGATGGTCGGTGACGGCGTCAACGACTCCCCGGCACTGGCACGGGCGGAGGTCGGGATCGCGATCGGCGGAGGGACCGACGTCGCCATCGAGACCGCCGGGGTGGTGCTTGCCGGCAATGACCCGCGCGCGGTGCTCTCGATGATCGACCTGTCGCGGGCCAGCTACCGGAAGATGATCCAGAACCTCGTCTGGGCCGCGGGATACAACCTGGCCGCCGTGCCGCTGGCGGCCGGCGTGCTGGCGTTCGCCGGGGTGCTGCTGTCGCCTGCGGCCGGAGCCGTGCTGATGAGCGTGTCGACGATCGTCGTGGCACTCAACGCCCAGCTGCTGCGCCGGCTCAATCTCGATCCGCGGCACCTCGCGGGAACACCCCGCTGAGCTCGAATACCTCGGGACCGACGTGTCGGTCCCCTCGAGAACCCAAAGGAGAATGAACATGAAACGTTATTCAACCCTGACCGGCCTCGCCCTGGTCCTTGTCCTCGCCGGCTGTGGGGCCGGTCCGGAGGCCGGACACGGCTCCGCGCATGACTCAGGGCAGGCCCCGACGTCGGCGTCCGGCTCCCCCACCGTGTCGGCCGGGCTGTCCAACGCCGCCGACGTGGAGTTCGCCGCCGGAATGATTCCGCACCACGAGCAGGCAGTGGAGATGAGCGATTCGATGCTCGCCAAGGCCGGGATCGACCCGGAGGTTACTGCGCTGGCCACCCGCATAAAGGCTGCCCAGGCACCGGAGATCCGAACCATGAAGGCCTGGCTCGATGACTGGGGAAAGCCCGGCGCTGGCGGTGGCAGCGGAGCCGGTCACGGTTCCGGACACGGCGGGGAGGCCGCAGGCACAGGCAGCGGGATGATGAGCGGCGAACAGCTTGAGGAGCTCGCGGGCGCCGAGGGTGACGAAGCGTCGCAGCTGTTCCTTGCCGGGATGATCGAGCACCACAAGGGCGCCATCGACATGGCGGAACAGGAGCTGGAGGCGGGCGCCGATCCCGGCGCCAAAGACCTCGCCGCGTCGATAGTGCAAGCGCAGGAGTCGGAAATCAAGGAGATGGAAGCCCTGCTCGCGGGCCTTTAGACTGCCGGGGACCGTCTCGACCGCAGGGCCTTGACGGTTTACGGCGGACGGGGAAGGACACAATGAACCCGGTACACGGGAGCCCGGCACCAGGGCGGACGCAGCTGAAGGGCGCGGCACCGAGGAGCTCAGAGCAGAGGGGCACACTACCGGCCCGGCTGGTGGGCAGGGGGTTCATGGAAGTGTTCCGGGCGATGAAGGTGCTCAGGCCTTCCCGCCCCATCCATCCCTCCGGGGTACGCCTGACGGGATACCTCGCCGTCGGCGGCGGCACCTCAAGCGGCATCCCGTGGCTCGACACCGCGGGAAGCACCGCGGTCGAGGCGCGGCTCTCACGGTCGGTGGGCCTGCCGGGTCCCCTGCCGGACATCATCGGACTCGCGGTGAGGATTCCCTCGGGCGAGGCGCACGCCGATCTGCTGCTGTCCTCGACGGGAAGTTCACCGCTGGGCCGGTTCGTGCTGGTCCCCCGGCTGAACATCGCCCGCTCCCCGCTGACCACCATGATGCCGTACCGGGGCGCGCACGGGCCGGTCCTGCTGGCCGCGCGGACCACCGGGCAGCGGTCAACCACCCCCGGACGCCTTCCGGCGTCGCTGCCGGCCTTCCGGCGCACGCTCACGGGACGTGCCTGGTCGATGGAGCTGTCCTATGCCAGTCCGCTGGGGCGCTGGATCCCGTTTGGAACCCTCATGCTCACGATTGACCCCGACCAGGGCCAGGAGGACCTGCGGTTCGACCCGGTCCGCAATCCCCTGCCCACGGCGTCGACCTATGAGTGGGCCGCGGAGCTGCGCCGGGGCTCCTACGCCGTCGCCCGCTCCCCCCGGCACAACGAATCCGACGACCGCACCCGATAACGACCCATGCACCAGTTAACGACAAACGCACCCGATATATCGGGTGCGTTTGTCGTTAACTGGTCCGCAAACGGGCCTGGACAGGCGGCAAGGCCCGAACAGGCGGAAGGCCCCGCCCTGGTGGACGGGGCCTTCCGGTGCAGCGGGTGTGCTGACCCGAGCTCCTGAGGTTAGAGCTTGCCAACCTCGGAACGGCTCGGCTGCGGCACGTTGTTCTCGTCGTACTGGTAGATGCCGATGGCGGCTTCCGTGGGATCGCCGTTCTCGTCGAAGGAAACCGGGCCGGAGATACCGTCGTAGTCGATGTCCTCACCGTCGCGCAGCAGGGTCACGCAGCCGGCGAAGTCGAAGCACTTCTCGCCGTCCTTCGAGACGGACTCGAGCTCCCCTGCGATGGCGGTACCATCGGTGCTGCCTGCAGCCTCGGCTGCCAGCGACATCAGGTTGACGGCGTCGTAGCTTTCACCGGCGTAGCTCCAGCTGGTCAGCTTGGGGTCGATCTCAAGCAGCGCCTTCTGGAATTCGTCGCCGGTGAAGGGGCCGGGGATGGTGCCCTGGGCGCCCTCGAGGGTGCCCGGCTCCAGGTCCTTGCTGTAGTCGGTGGTGTTGCCGTCGACCATGAACATGCTCGAGGGTTCGATGCCCTTGCCGGTGAGCAGCGGAACGATGCTCTTGGCCTGGTCGAAGGTGATGATGACGATGGCGTCGGGCTTGGCCGCGACCACCGCATCGACCTGGCTGCTGAACTGGGAATCGCCTTCGTTGAACAGTTCGGCGGCGACGACCTTGCCACCGGCTCCTTCAACGGTTTCGGTGATGTTGGCCTGAAGGCCGGTGCCGTAGGCGTCGTTGAGGACGATCATGCCGACGGTCTGGGCGCCGCAGGACATGATGTAGTTGCCGAGCGTGCGTCCCTGCAGGACGTCCGACGGTGCGGTGCGCCAGTAGAGGCCCTTGTCGTCCCAGTCGGTGAACTCCGGGGAGGTGTTCGCCGGGGAGAACTGCACGACGCCGGCTCCCGTGATCTGGTTGATGACGGTCTTGGAGACTCCGGACGAAGCGGCGCCGATGATGGCGCTGACATCCTGGGACAGGAGTTCGGTGACCGACTGGGTGGCGATGTCGGTGGTGGTGTCGCCTGAATCGCGGTGGACCACCGAGATGTCCTTGCCGAGGACGCCGCCTGCTTCGTTGACTTCCTTGACCGCGAGGTTCACGCCCGCGATTTCCGGCGGGCCGAGGAACGCGAGGGCACCGGTGGTCGGCAGGATGGATCCGAACTTCAGGGGCGTATCGGTGACGGTCTTCGCCTCGGGGACAGCCGAGGGGTCGCCCTTCTCGCCGGCTTCCGCCGCCTCGCCGCCTTCGCTGGGCGGGCAGGACAGTGCGCCCGCGGTTTCGGCGGTCGCCGAGGCGCCGGGCTCGGCGCCGTCCTCGGGTGCCGCGTTTCCGCCGCCGCCGCCGCCACAGCCCGAGGCAAAGAGTGCAATACCCAGGCTGAGGGCTGCGATCTTCGCTGCGCGCGGAGCATTCTCCCCAATGCCGGACCGCATCGGGTTGCGTGTTACAGTCATCAATTTTTCTCCTCGACCGAAAGGCATTGTCAGCCTTCGCTGCACTCACCAGGTGTTCCTGGTATGTAGAAAAGCTAATGCAAAAAAGGCCCGAACATAAGGGAATCCGGTTACGACCTTGTAACGCTCGTCACACCGAGGCCTCGGCGGGGTTGACACCGGGGCGGTGGGGAGACGATCGGGCGGCGGTGCGCCCGGTCGGCGCGTCGAGGTGTGACGCTGAAATGCTGCGCGTGATGAGAGCCGGTTGGGGCCCGCGGCGGAGATCGGGCGGGCCTGGAGGCCTCAGCGGACGGTCGTGCTCGGGTTACGGGCCGCCGGGCCCGGTGGTACCCCAGGTCGGACTCGAACCGACACTGAACAGATTTTAAGTCTGGTGCCTCTGCCATTGGGCTACTGGGGCGGATGCTCCGCAGGTCAAGAATATCGCGCCGGACCACCCGCCCCCGCTCCAGGCGCGGCCGGGCGTCGCAGGGCACGGGGTGAACCCGGCTGGAGGGCATCACCGGTTAAGCGGCGACGGCGGGCCCCCGCTTGTGCGGGAACCCACCGTCGTGTCCGGCGGACCGGGTAAATCAGGCGTTCGAGGCGGCCTTGCCGCTCGCCTTTCCGGCCGGGACCGGAGGTGCCGCCTGAAGGGCGGTGTCCTTCTTCGGCGGCGGGGTGGCTGCGTTGCGGAACTGCCGGCGCGGGGTCTGCAGGTCCGCGATGGGGGCGAGGTCCCTGCCGAAGATGAAGCTCATCGACCAGTTGGAGATGACCCGGGCCTTGCGCTCGAACATCGGCATGGCCATGCCGTGGTACCCGCGGTGGGCCAGCCAGGCCGGGAAGCCGCGCATCCCGAAGCCCATGATGTTGGCGACACCCTTGAAGGTACCGAAGCCAGCGACGGCGCCCAGGTTGGTGTGCTTGTACTCCTGAACGCGGCCCACGCCGTAGTTCTGGGCGTAGATGTTCTTCGCGAGGCGCTTCGCCTGGCGGACCGCGTGCTGGGCGTTGGGGACGCAGAACCCGCCCACGCCGCCGCCGCTGAGGTCGGGCACGGCCGCGACGTCGCCGGCGGTCCAGGCGTGCTGGAGAGGTCCGTCATCGCCGGTGATGCGCAGTTCGGCGTTCGCGCGCAGGCGGCCGCGGTCATCGATCGGGAAGTCGGTGGAGCGGACGACCGGGTTGGCCTGCACGCCGGCGGTCCAGATGAGGGTGTCGGTGGCGAACTCGTCGGCCGGGGTCTTGTCCGGCATGTTGATCAGCTTCAGGTTGCCGTCGACGGCGCTGGCGAGCGAGGTGTTGAGCAGGACCTGGATGCCGCGTGAGCGCAGGTGCTCGACGACCCAGACGGCCTGCTGCTCGGTGACCTCGGGCATGACGCGCGGCATGGCCTCGATCAGGACGAAGCGGACATCGGAGCGCTTGAGGCGGGCGTTCTTCTTCACCGCATCGCGGGCCATGTCCTCGATCTCGGTGATGGCTTCGATGCCGGCGAACCCGCCGCCGACGACGACGAAGGTCAGCATGCGGTCCCGGGCCGGGCCGGCGGGCAGCAGCGAGCCGGTCTCGATGCGCTCGAGGATCTGGTTGCGCAGCGCGACGGCCTCTTCGATCGTCTTCAGGCCGATGCCCTGGTCCTTCAGCCCCTCGATGGGGAAGGTGCGGGTGATCGCGCCGGCGGCCATGACGATGTCGGTGTAGCCGAGCGTGAACGGCTCACCCTCGCCTGCGGGCTCGATCGTGGCGGTGCGGGCGGCGTGGTCGACCCCGGTGACCCGGCCGCTGATGAGCTCGGTCTCGGGCAGGTGGACGCGGTGCGAGACGATGGCGTGGCGCGCCTCGATGCTTCCGGAGGCCACCTCGGGGAGGAACGGCTGGTATGTCATGTAGGGAAGGGGGTCGACCAGGGTGACGATGCCACCGTGGGACTTCACCTTCTTCTGCAGCTTGTGGGCCACGTAGAGGCCGACGTAGCCGCCTCCGACGACGAGGATGCGCGGACGATCAGAGAACAGTGAGTTCGATGCCATGGCTCGATAGTACCGGACTTTGTGAAAGTCTTCACTAACTGTAAAGAACGTCTAGCCGCTCAGCCGCGCGGGCTTCCGGAGCCGGTCTCAGCGGGGCGGTCGGCCCGCTTCGGGACGTCGAACGCACCGGTGTCCGGCTCCTCCCGCAGGGGCGCCAGGCGCTCGGTGCGCCGGACCCGCAGCACGTGGACGGTTCCGGCCACCAGGAGCACGACGAACAGGCCGGAGAAGCCCAGGACCACCACCGGAGGCAGCACCGTTGAGGATCCGGCCCCTTCGTGGGCCTGCGGGACCGGGGCAGCCGGAATGTCGGGGGTGGCGGTGTTCTCGGCCGGAGCCGGAGGTGCCGCCTCGGCGGGCGGTTTCCCCCGCCGGTACACCTGGATCCACTGCTCGATGCTGCCGAGCTGGTTGGCCTCGGGAACCTCGACCCCGGGGCCGACGGCGGCGGCGACGTCGAGGATGCCGTGCCCGTAAATGGTGTCGAAGCCCGGCGCTCCGGCGTCGCGGGCCGTGCCGACGATGCGGTTGATGACCTGCGCGGCGCTCAGCTCCGGATACTTGGAGCGGATCAGCGCCGCCACCCCGGAGACGAGCGGCGCGGCGCCCGAGGTTCCCGACCACTCGGCGTAGAACGCCCCGGGCAGCCCGCCGACGAGGTTCTCCGACGGCGCCGCGACGGCGATGCTGATGCCCTCGGATGAGGATTCCCTGCTCGCCACCCCGCTGCGGTCAAGACCCGCGACCGACAAAACGCCGGGGATGGTGGCGGGGGCGCCGACCTGGGTAAGCCCGCCGGCCCGGTTGCCCGCGGCGGCCACGATGACGACGTCGCGTTTCTCGGCGTAGAGGAACGCCTCGTCCCAGCTCTCGGGCCAGGCGGTCGAGGTGCTCCCGAGCGACATGTTGATGACCTTGGCCCCGTTGTCCACCGCCCAGCGCACCGCGTTCGGGATCTGCTCGTCGGTGCCGATCCCCGCCGGGTTGGGGCCGCTGTTGGGCCCCTCGATCCAGACCGACACGGCGAGCAGGTCCGCCTTCGGCGCCACCCCGACGATGCCGTCGGGGCCCTCGCCGTACGCGGCGAGCGGGGACGGCGCGGCTCCCTCGGCGGGACGCTGCCCGTGCCCCCTGCCTGCCAGAAGGGTGGAGACGAGGGTCCCGTGCTCGGGCACCTCACCGATGCCCTGCTGGCCGTCCCCGCGGCCGGCGCCCGAGGCGTCGATCCCGGCGGTGACGGCGCTGCGCAGATCGGGGTGGGAGCTGTCGACGCCGCTGTCGATCACGGCGACCTTGACCCCCTCGCCCTGGGTCGACTTCCACGCCTCGGTCACCCCGTAGTCCTGCAGCCAGTACTGCTTGTCCCGGACATGGTCGGCCCGGGCCGGGGCCGCAGTGCACAGCAGCATTGCCGCGGCGAGGACCGCGGCGGAGGCACGGGAGGCTCGACGGCGGGCCGCCCGGGTGGGTGAAGGTGCGGTGCTGGTGTGCGAAAAGGTCAAAAAATCACTTCCGGAGGGCGGGAACGCTGAGGGCGATGCCGTCGAGGATGTCGTGTTCGCTGGCCACGGCGGAGTCGACCCGGCCGCCGGTGGCCTCGGCGACGTACTCGACGACGCACTTCCAGATCATGGCCCCGGCGCCGATGACGTCGACCCGGCCGGGGTGCATGTAGGGCAGGGCCGCGCGGGCGGCCCGGTCGCGGCGCAGCAGGTCGTCGGCGGCTCCGGCGATGGCGGCGGTGCTCAGGCGTGCGCCGTGGATGCGCTCGGGGAGGTACGAGGGAAGCTGCAGCGCGTGCGCTGTCACCGTGGTGATGCTTCCGGCGACACCGATCAGGGTGCTCACCTCCCCGAAGGGCACCTCGCGTCCGGCCTCGCTGATCAGCGCGCGGACCTCGCGTTCCATCGCCCCGATTTCGGCTCCGGTGGGCGGATCGGAGCGGAGGAAGCGTTCGGTGAACCGGACGCAGCCCATGTCCATGCTGCGGGCGGCGGTCACGGCACCACCGCGCCCGGCGACGAACTCGGTGCTGCCGCCGCCGATGTCCACGACCATCACGGTGTCGGTGTCGGGCACGTCAAGGACGCTCACGGCGCCGTTGAAGGACAGCGACGCCTCCTCGTCTCCGCTGACCACTTCGGGCTCGACGCCGAGGCGCTGGCGGATGCCCTCGACGAAGACGTCCCGGTTCTCGGCGTCGCGGGAGGCGGAGGTGGCGACGAAGCGGAGCCCATCGGCGCCGTGCCGTTGGATCAGTGCGGCGTATTCCTCGGTGGCCTCGAAGGTCCGCGCCAGGGCGGCCTCGGAGAGCCGCCCGGTGGCGTCGACGCCCTCCCCGAGGCGCACCACCCTCATGCGCCGTTCGACGTCGGTCAGCACGCCGTCCTCGATGTCGGCGATCAGCAGCCGGATGGAGTTCGTTCCACAGTCAACCGCGGCGGTCCTCATTGGTTCTCCTGTGCTTCGGCTCGTCGCCCGGCGCGCTTGCGCTCGAGCTCTTCGGGGCTGAGTCCCTGGGTCTTGGTGTGCCGGCTGAGGTCGGCCGAGGGCGGGTCGCCGGAGGTGTCCCAGGCGCCGGTGCAGTAGCACACGTCGGCGGTCCACCACTCGGCGATGCCCTCGAGCGCCTCGTCGCCCAGCGGGTTGACCCCGGGCCCTGCGGCCAGTGAGTGCCCGACCAGGACGTGGAGGCATTTCACCCGGGTGGGCATGCCGCCGGCGGATACCCCGGCGATCTCGGGGACCGGGCCGGTCCCGGCCCGGTCCCCGACCTCCTCGCGGGCGGCAAGGTAGGCCTCGTGTGCGGCCCGGTACTTTTCGGCGAGGTCTGCGTCAAGGCCGAGCCGCTCCGTCATTTCCGTCATCACGCCGTCGGCCTCAAGCCGGGACACGGCGGAGGTGATCACGGGGTGGGTCAGGTAGTAGGTGGTGGGAAAGGGAATGCCGTTGCTGAGGCGGGGTGCGGTCACGGCCACCAGCGGGTTGCCGCACACGCATCGTGCCCCGATCTCGACGACGTCGCGGACCGGCCGCCCGAGCTGGCGGCTCAGGACCTCGTGGTCCCGGGCCGTGGGGGTCCGCTCGTCCTGCTGAGCCACTTGGGGTCCTTTCGTGCTGCCCGGTGCGGGCAGGTGTTCTGGTGTTGTCAGTCCGTCGCGGCGCGGGAGACCGATTCCCACAGCGAATCGACCCACGGGAGGTCCTCGGGCTGTCCGGCGGAGCCGGTGCCGGTTGACTCCTCGATGCCCGAGCCGCCCTTGACGAGGTAGCGCTTCTCCCCCGGCATCACGAGGAAGATGCGTTCACGGGCCTGCTGCTTGATGTAGGCGGGGTCGTCCCAGCGGGCCAGGTCCGCCCGGTGCTGCTCCTGGGCCTGCTGCTGCTCGGCGATCTGCTCCCGCAGGGCCGACACCTCGCCCTGCTGGCGGAGGTAGTTGCTCACCGAGGGGACGAGCAGCACGATCACTGCTACGAGGACGAGGGCCAGCGCCAGCAGGCGCCCGGAGAACGACTGCGCGGGAATGGGTTTGGCGTCCTCGGCCGGAACGATCACGCGGTTCCGGGGCCGGACCGCGCTGGCCCCTGTCCTGCGGATGGACCCGGCGAGCTGCTCACGTTCGGCGGCCCGGACCTCGGACGGCGTTGCGTGCTTCCGGGTCGGAACGGGCTGGGGTGCGGGTGCCGCGCCGGCGGGGGGCTTGGTCCGGACCCGGTCCGCCGGCGGCCCTCCGACCGAGCCCGGATGGGTGCCGGGTTTCGCCGGGGGCGCCCCGGCAGCCGTCCGGTCCGCCGCGTGGGGCGACGGACGGACGGCATGCGGCACGTTGGGGCGGCGGGCAGACATGGCACTCCTCGGCTGGTTGCTGCGACGGGATCCTTACGGACCCCGTCTAACGAGGGTAACTGCCCTCCGGTTCAACTATGCAGTGAAACGCGGGAAGGCGCTGCGCCCGGCATAACGGGCGGCGTCGTCGAGTTCCTCTTCGATGCGCAGCAGCTGGTTGTACTTCGCGACGCGCTCGGACCGGGCGGGGGCGCCGGTCTTGATCTGGCCGGCGTTCGTGGCAACACAGATGTCGGCGATCGTGGTGTCCTCGGTCTCGCCGGAGCGGTGCGAGGTGATCGTGGTGTAGCCGGAGCGCTGGGCCAGCGAGATCGCGTCGAGGGTTTCGGTCAGCGTGCCGATCTGGTTGACCTTGACCAGCAGCGAGTTGGCCGTGTCGGCGGTGATGCCGCGCTCGAGGCGGGTGGGGTTGGTGACGAACAGGTCGTCGCCGACGATCTGCACCTTGTCGCCGAGGGACGCGGTGAGGGCCTTCCAGCCCTCCCAGTCCTCCTCGTCCAGGGGATCCTCGATGGACACCAGCGGGTAGTCACGCACCAGCTCTTCGTAGTAGGCGCTCATCTCTGCGGTGCTGAGGGACTTGCCCTCGAACGTGTAGACCCCGTCGCTGAAGAACTCGGAGGCCGCGACGTCAAGCGCGAAGGCGATGTCGGTTCCGGGCTTGTAGCCGGCCCGCTCCACGGCGGTGGTGATCAGGTCGAGCGCGTCCCGGTTGGAGGGAAGGTTCGGCGCGAAGCCCCCCTCGTCGCCGAGGCCGGTGGCGAGGCCCTTCTCCTTGAGGACGGCCTTGAGCTCGTGGTAGACCTCGACGCCCCAGCGCAGGCCCTCGGAGAAGGATGCGGCACCGAGGGGAACGATCATGAATTCCTGGATGTCGACGTCGGAGTCAGCGTGGGAGCCGCCGTTGAGGATGTTCATCAGGGGCACGGGAAGGACGTGCGCGTTGGGGCCGCCCAGGTAGCGGTAGAGCGGCAGGGCCGAGGATTCGGCGGCGGCGCGGGCCACGGCGAGGGAGACGCCCAGCATGGCGTTGGCGCCGAGGCTTGACTTGTTCTCGGTGCCGTCGAGGTCGAGCATCGCCTGGTCGATGGCGCGCTGGTCGGCGGCGTCGAAGCCGAGGAGAGCGGGCTGGATCTGGTCGATGACCGCCTCGACAGCCTGCAGGACGCCCTTGCCCAGGTAGCGGGCCTTGTCACCGTCGCGGCGTTCGTTGGCCTCGAAGGCACCGGTGGAGGCGCCGGAGGGGACGGCGGCGCGGCCGAAGGTGTCGTCGTCGAGCAGGACCTCCACCTCAACGGTGGGGTTGCCGCGGGAGTCGAGGATTTCCCTCGCGTGGATGGCGTCGATGATTGCCATGGAAATGCTCCTTTGGGTTGGAGGGGTCGAGATTCCACCGCGGGGACGGTGGTCAAAGCGTTGGCAGTGCCGTCTTAAGGGTAGTTCACCGCCGCGGGGGGGGTGCCTCTATGGTTTTCGTCAAGCCGCTGATGGCAGGTTCCGTGGTTGGGGGTCCTGGTAGAGGGTTCCGTCGCGGAGCATGGCGAAGAGGACGTCGGAGCGGCGGCGGGCGAGGGCGATGAGGGCCTGGTTGTGGCGTTTGCCTTCGGCGCGTTTGCGGTCGTAGTAGGCCCGTGAGGGCGGGTGGTGCAGGGCGGCGAAGGCCGAGAGGAACATGGCGCGTTTGAGTTTCTTGTTGCCGCGCCGGCTGGTGTGCTCGCCGCGGATCGAGGTCCCGGAGCGGCGGGTGACCGGGGCGATGCCGGCGTAGGAGGCCAGGTGGGCGGCGCTGGCGAAGTGTTTGCCGGTGACTTCGGTGAGGATCCGGGCGCAGGTCCTGACGCCGATACCGGGCATCGAGGTCAGGACCCGGTAAAGAGGGTGGGCCTCCACCAGGGCCTCGACCTGGGCGGTGATCTCATCGCGCTGGCGCCGCAGGGACAGGAGCTGCTCGGCCAGTTTCGGCAGCACGATCCCGGCCGCGCTGGTGCCCACGACCACGACGGACTGTTGCCCGAGTGCGGTGAACACGGCCTCGGTGAGGCGGTCAGCGGCCCGCGGTGCGTGTTTCTTCAGCCGGGCCCGGACGTGTCCTCGCCCGGCGGTGCGCAGCGCGGCCGGGGTCGGGTACCGGGTGAGCAGGTCCGCCACGGCCGGGTGGTCAAGGTGCGGACCCAGGGCCCGCTCCAGGGCCGGGTGGATCTGGGTGAGCAGCCCGCGGATCCGGTTGGAGACGGCGGTGATCTGCCCGGCCAGGTCGTCATCGAAGCCGCAGAGCACCCCCAGTTCGGCCAGAAGCTGATCATCCAGGGCGATCGAGCGCAGCGTGTGGGGCATGGTGCGGGCCGCCTCGGCGATGATCATCGCGTCCCGGGCATCGGTCTTGGCCTGACCCGGGTGCAGGTCCGCGATCCGGCGCATCGCCAGGCCCGGAAGGTAGCCCACCGCGGCGCCGGCGGCCTGGGCGACCGCGACCGGCAGGGCCCCGATCGTCGCCGGCTGATCCACCACCAGCAGGATCCTCCCGTGCCCGGTGAGCCCGGCGAGGATCTCCTGCAGCTTCACCTCATCGTTGGGCAGGGCCTTATCGAAGAGTTTCCTGCCCGCCCGGTCCAGGGCCACGGCATGGTGGCCGGACTTGCCGACGTCCAAACCGATGAATACGTCCACGTCCTGCTGATCCACGATCACCGCCATGCCCGCTCCCTCGTTTGTCTGTCGTTGTCACGGTCGCGTGCTGGCCGGTCAGCGGCGGCAGGAGTCGGCATCCACGTTACGAAGAACCCTCGTCGTGCCTCTATCAGCGATCAACTGCCGCCAGGCCGGTCCCGGTGACAACACCCCCCGGATCATCTATGACTGGGGGCAGCAACCATGCCGGGACCGACCGGCCAACACACCCTCATCCTGCAACAGGACCCGGGCTACGAAAAAGGTAACGGGGCGAGCGTGGAGCTTGGGGCTGACTCGGTCGAGTGTGCAGGTCATCACGCTTTGGGTGGGACACGTGGTGGGCTGCAGTTTCGCGGGGAGGGGTGCCGGGAGGCGCGGTGAGA
>NZ_CADCTE010000009.1 GCF_902805515.1 uncultured Arthrobacter sp.
AGGCGCGGGCGCTCGTTGAGCGGGACGACTTCGCCGTCGGCTCCGGCGAAGCTCATGTCGACGGCGTACTTGTCGAGTTCGCGCTCGATGATCTCGAGGTCGTTGATCGGATCGCGGTCCGCCTCGAGGGCGGCGGTGTCCAGCACGTGCACCAGGGCGGCGCAGCGCTCGACGTGGCGCAGGAAGTGGTGGCCCAGCCCCTTGCCCTCGCTCGCGCCCTCGATCAGGCCGGGAACGTCGGCGATGGTGAAGCGGGTGGCACCGGCCTCGACGACGCCGAGGTTCGGCACCAGGGTGGTGAACGGGTAGTCGGCGATCTTTGGCCGTGCGGCCGACATCGCGGCGATGAGGCTCGACTTGCCGGCCGACGGGAAACCGACGAGGGCGATGTCGGCGATCGACTTGAGCTCAAGGACGACGTCGCGCTCGTCGCCGGGGATTCCCAGCAGGGCGAATCCGGGGGCCTTGCGCTTCTGCGAGGACAGCGAGGAGTTGCCGAGGCCGCCCTGTCCGCCGCTGGCGGCGATGAACTCCGCGCCCTCACCGACGAGGTCGGCGAGGACCGTGCCGTCCTTGGCCTTCACGACGGTGCCGTCGGGCACGGGAAGGATCAGGGTCTCGCCGGTCTTGCCGCCGCGCCAGTCACCCATGCCGTTGCCGCCGTTGGTGGCATGGCGGTGGGGGGCGTGGTGGTAGTCGAGGAGCGTCGTGGTCTGTGGATCGACGCGCAGGATCACATCGCCGCCGTCGCCGCCGTTGCCGCCGTCGGGTCCGCCCAGGGGCTTGAACTTCTCACGCTTGACGGACACACAGCCATGGCCGCCTGTGCCGCCGGAAACGTGCAGGACTACTCGGTCAACGAAGCTGGCCACGTTGATCTCCTTCTAAAATGCTTCACTGTGCCGGGTCTGACCGGCTTAAAAGAAGGCGGGGTGAGCCATGTCGGCCCACCCCACCCCAATGCTTGGAGCATCGTGCGTTGAAAGCGGCAGATTACTCCGCGGCTGCTCCAACGATGTTCACGACGCGGCGCCCGCGGCGGGTACCGAACTCAACGGCACCTGCTTCGAGGGCGAACAGCGTGTCATCTCCGCCGCGGCCAACATTGGCACCGGGGTGGAAGTGGGTGCCGCGCTGGCGGACGATGATTTCGCCGGCCTTGACGACCTGGCCGCCGAAGCGCTTTACGCCGAGGTACTGCGCGTTCGAGTCGCGACCGTTGCGAGTGGAGCTCGCGCCCTTCTTATGTGCCATGAGTTATGCCTGCCTTCGCTGAAGATACTGTTTGACCGACCGAGCAACCGCAGAGGGTTACTTGATACCTGTGATTTTGACGCGGGTCAGCTCTGAACGGTGACCCTGGCGCTTCTTGTAGCCGGTCTTGTTCTTGAACTTCTGGATGACAATCTTCGGGCCGCGAAGATTCTCAATGATCTCGGCAGTGACAGTGACCTTCTCGAGGTCCTTCGCTGCTGAGGTAACCTTGTCGCCGTCTACCAGAAGGAGGGCAGGCAGCGCAAAGGTGCTTCCTGCCTGACCGGTGACGCGGTCAAGGGTAACGAGGTCTCCAACGGAAACCTTTTCTTGGCGGCCGCCTGCGCGGACAATCGCGTACACCACTTGGGAACTCACTTCTCTCGACAATCTTGACTTCTGATGTGAAAAACTGGTTGCGCACTGCGGCTGGCATCCGGGAGGGACACTTCAAAGAGCCATATCTGCGCCGTGCGTCTACGCCCCGGATACACCGGTTAGAAGGCGAACGCACCGAAGATCAAGGTTACGTCAGTGGGGCAGCTTCCCGCAAATTACGCCCCCTCCCCGGTGCGGCCCGGGCGCGGCCTCGGTGCCGCACGGCTTCTCGGTCCGCCGGAAACTCCCCCGGACAGCGAAGGAGCCGGCCCCCGCAGTGCGGGGGCCGGCTCCTTTACGCTCGGGGAAGGCGCGGTCCTGGCCTGCAGGTCCTGGCCTGCAGGTCCTGGCCTACAGGTCGGAGGCGGGGACGCCGACGCCGAGGATCATCGGCTCGTCTCCCCCGGTCTCCTCCCGCGGGGCGGGCTTCCCGGCCCGGGCCACGTGCTGCGCGCCGGGCTGGGCCTCACCTGCACCGGAGGCCGTCACCGTTTCGATGGAGGCGTTCGAGCCCTGGGCGCTGGCGGCACGGCGCCGCGGGCGGCGGCGGGACCCCTGGGCGGCAGGTGCTGCCTGGGCCGGGGCTTCCGAGCGCTGGGCCGTGTCCCGCGCCGGGGCCTCCGCGGCTCCCGCACCCCGTTCACCGGCCGGCTTCCTGTCGAAGGCCTCGGCGAGGCTGTCAAGCGTCAGCCGCGGGCCCTCGGGTGCGGTCACCGGCGCGGCCGCGTCTGCGCGGGGCAGGGTGACGGTCTCACCGTTGATGGTGAGGACCGCCGCGGCTGCCTCGTCCCGGGACCTCTCGGCGGCGGGCGCCACCTCCGAGGCCGGTGCCTTCTCCGGCGCCGCCGGTGCGTCCTCGCTGTGTACGGCATGGTGGGTGGCCGCGGCGATGCTCGCGAGGGCTGCACGCGCCGCTTCCGCCTTGGCCGCCCGCTCCGGGTTCTCCGCGCGCGGCTCGGGGGCCGCCTGCTGCTCCTCGACCGGCTCGGGAGTGCGCCTCCGCTTGCGCTCGCTGCGGGACATCTTCTCCTGGCGGAGGTGCTGCTGGTGGTTCTCGGTGGAGACGGCGTGGCGGCGGTGTTCGACCGGCTCCTCGTGGGTCACGACGCCGCGGCCGGCGCAGTGCTCGCAGACCTCGCCGAAGACCTCGAGCAGCCCGGTGCCCATGCGCTTGCGGGTCATCTGGACGAGCCCCAGTGAGGTCACCTCCGCCACCTGGTGCTTGGTGCGGTCCCTGCCGAGGCACTCGACGAGCCGGCGCAGCACGAGGTCGCGGTTGGCTTCGAGGACCATGTCGATGAAGTCGATGACGATGATGCCGCCGATGTCGCGCAGCCGCAGCTGGCGCACCACCTCCTCGGCCGCCTCGAGGTTGTTCTTGGTGACTGTCTCCTCGAGGTTGCCGCCGCTGCCGGTGAACTTGCCGGTGTTGACGTCGACGACGGTCATCGCCTCGGTGCGGTCGATCACCAGCGAACCGCCGGAGGGAAGGTAGACCTTCCGGTCGAGGGCCTTCTGGATCTGCTCGTCGATGCGGCTCGCGGTGAAGATGTCCTCCTCCGAGGTCCACTTCTCAAGGCGGCCCACCAGGTCCGGCGCCACGTACATGACGTAGGCCTCGATGGTGTCCCAGGCCTCCTCGCCGGAGACGAGGAGCTTGGAGAAGTCCTCGTTGAAGACGTCGCGGACCACCTTGATGGTGAGGTCGGGCTCGCCGTAGAGCAGCTCCGGGGCGAGCGTCTTGGTCGAGGAGGACTTGCGTTCGATCTCCTCCCACTGGGCGCGCAGCCGGTTGATGTCGTGGGTCAGTTCCTCTTCGCTGGCGCCTTCGGCCGCGGTGCGCACGATGACCCCGGCGTTCTCGGGCAGGCGGTCCTTGAGGATGCGCTTGAGCCGGTTGCGCTCGACGTCGGGCAGCTTGCGGGAGATGCCGGTCATCGAGCCGCCCGGCACGTACACGAGGTAGCGGCCCGGGAGGGAGATCTGGCTGGTCAGGCGGGCGCCCTTGTGGCCCACGGGGTCCTTGGTGACCTGCACCAGCACCGGGTCGCCGGACTTCAGCGCCAGTTCGATGCGGCGCGGCTGCCCGTCGAGGCCGGCGGCGTCCCAGTTGACCTCGCCGGCGTAGAGCACGGCGTTGCGGCCGCGTCCGATGTCGACGAAGGCGGCCTCCATGCTCGGCAGGACGTTCTGCACCTTCCCGAGGTACACGTTGCCGATCAGCGAGTCCTGCTGGGTCTTGGAGACGAAGTGCTCGGCAAGGATCCCGTCCTCGAGCACGCCGATCTGGATCCTGTCGTCGCGCTGGCGCACCACCATCTGGCGGTCGACGGATTCGCGGCGTGCAAGGAACTCGGCCTCGGTGATGACCTGGCGGCGGCGGCCGGAGTCGCGGGATTCGCGGCGGCGCTGCTTCTTCGCCTCGAGGCGGGTGGAGCCCTTGACGCTGGTCACACGGTCGGAGGGGGCGTCGGTGCTCTGGCGCGGGGCACGGACCCGGGTCACGGTGTTGGGCGGATCGTCGTCCTCCCCTCCGGTCAGTTCGAGGTCCTGGTCGCCACGGCGGCGACGGCGGCGGCGCCGGGACGTGACGGCGTCCCCTGCCTCGGAGGAGGGTCCGTTGGACTGTCCCTCCCCGGAGTCGCCGTTCTCTTCGTCCTGGGCGTCGTCGGTGCCGTTGTCGCTGCGGTTCCGGCCGCGGCGGCGGCGGCGCCGGCGGCGCGGTCCGGAGTCTTCGGAGTCGTCGTCCTCGTCGTCTTCGAGCGCCGGCTCGGTGACCTTGACGGCCTGGACCGCGGCGCTCAGGTCGGGGGCGTGGAAGAGCAGCGAGAGGGGCGAATCCGGGATGGCGAAGGGGTCGACGTACGAGGGTTCGGCGCTCTTCGGTGCCGGTTCGGCGGCGGCTTCCGCCGTGCCCGGCTCGGTCTTTCCGGCCTGCGCAGCGTCGGGCCGCTGCTGTGCGGCGGCCGTCGGGGCCTTGGATCCGGCGTCGGCCGAGCCGGCGGATGCCTCCTCCGCTTCTTCACTGTCCGCGGGAACCTCCACGGCGTCGCTCTTCGCCCGGCGGGTGCGTACGGTCCGGCGGGCCCGGACCGGCTTCTCGGCGGCGGGCGCGTCCTCCCCTGCACCGGCTGCTGCCGCTTCCGTGTCGGCGTAGGCGG
>NZ_CADCTE010000010.1 GCF_902805515.1 uncultured Arthrobacter sp.
TCTGACTGAGCAGCGTCACCTCGAGCACGCCCTGCTCGGCCAGCACCTCGACCTCGCGCAGGACGTCGCCCGGCCGCCGGTCCTCCTCGCCGCCGCGCAGGCTCGGCACGATGCAGAACGTGCAGGTGTTGTCGCACCCGACGCTGATGCTGACCCAGGCGGTGGCCGCGCTGCTGCGGCGGGCCGGCAGCGCGCTCGGGAACACCTCGAGCGCCTCGAGCAGCTCGACCTGGCTGCGCTGCTCGACGCGCGAGCGCTCGAGCAGCACCGGCAGCGCACCGACGTTGTGGGTGCCGAAGACGACGTCGACCCACGGCGCCCGGGTCGTGATGACCGCGCGGTCCTTCTGCGCCAGGCAGCCGCCGACGGCGATCTGCATGCCGGGCGTGCGGTCCTTGACCGGCTTGAGGTGGCCGAGGTTGCCGTACAGCCGGTTGTCGGCGTTCTCGCGCACGGCGCAGGTGTTGAACACGACGACGTCCGCGGTCGCGCCGTCGGCCGCCGGGGCGTAGCCCGCCTCGTCGAGCAGGCCGGCGATCCGCTCGCTGTCGTGCACGTTCATCTGGCAGCCGTAGGTCACGACCTCGTACGTGCGGGGGGCGGTCGTCGTCATGGTGCCCACCATCGTATTGGCGAGGGGTGACTACGCCGGGACTAGACCTTTCGGACTAGTCCTGTCACAGTCCGTCCACCAACCGCCACCCCACGTGGAGTGCCCGTGCGCCGATCCCTCGCCCTGCTGTGCGTCACCGCCGCCATCGGCCGCGGCCTCGCCGCCGCCTCCCCGCGCGCCGACATGCCGGCCGTCTGGGCGGGCCTCGGCACCGCCGCGCCGGCCGCCCCGGCCGGCCCCCGCACCTCCACCCAGGAAGGTCTCCGGTGACAGCGACGCTCGAACGCCCCGTGGCCGACTCACGGCACGCCTCCGGCACTACCGCCGAGGGCCCCTCCCGTCCCGACTACGCGCACTGGGCCGTCAGCGCAGCGGCGGGCGCCGGCGTACTCGCCGCGTCCACCAGCCTCAACGGCGTCATCGAACCCTGGACCTGGTTCGGGCCGGTGTTCAACACCGTGCTACCCGTGATGATCGCCATGTCGCTGGCGCGGACCCTGCGGCTGCCCGGGCTGGTCACCCTCCTCGCGGGCCTGCTCACCCTGGGCGGCTGCCTGACCTCGCGGTTCGTCCCCGACCAAAGCATCCTCGGGGTGATTCCCGGGCCCGGAACCGGCGTCCAGCTGCAGATCCTGCTCAACCATGCCGAGGACACTGTCACCTCACAGGCGGCACCGGTCCTCCCCGGGGCGGGCATCTTCCTGGTGACCTGCGCCGCCATCGGGCTGATCGCCATCGCCGTCGACACCCTTGCCACCACCCTGCGGATGCCCGCCGTCAGCGGCATCGGGCTGCTGGCCCTCATGGTGGTTCCGGCAGTGGTGAAGCCGCTGGGCGTCGGGATGGTGCCGTTCCTCCTGACGGTGGCCGCCTACCTGCTGCTCCTGGGCTGCGCGCAGTGGCGTGAAGGCCTCCTGGCAGCCTCGGCGGAAACGGGTTCCACGGGGTACCTCGGGCGCGGCCTGGCGGTGGGCGCGGCGGCGGTCGCCGTCACGGTGCTCCTGCCCCTGGCTCTTCCCGGGTTCAACAGCGGGGCTTTCCCGCAGGGCGCCCGGCTGAACGTGTGGGGCAGCTCCTCCGGGCTCAATCCGGCGGTAACCCTCGGCAATGACCTGCGCAACCCGGCCGGCTTCGGTCGGGTCACCTATGCCACGAACTCCCCCGAACCGGTGTACCTAAGGGCAGTGACGCTTGAGGATTTCGCCGGGCAGCGGTGGGAACCCGACCAGCGCCGGGACGAACGCGAGCCCGGGCTCCAGGGCATGGGCTCCGAGTCGGTCCGTTCGGCCGGGGAGTTCGGCGCCACGGCGTTCACGAGGATCAACACCGACAGCTACACCAGCCCGTGGCTGCTGGCCCCCTACGCGCCGGTCAGCGTCGCGAGCCTCAACGGGCGCTGGACCTGGGACCCGAAGAACCTCAGCATCCTCTCCTACGACGGCGGCACCTCGGTGCGCCAGGAGTACGAGGTGGTCAGCACGCTGCCCGACCTCACCGAGGAGCGCCTGAGCGCAATCCGGCCGGCGCCGAAGGGCGCTGTGGCCCCGGTCTTCACGGACCTGCCGGAGGACACCCCCGACATCGTGCTCGAGACCACCGAAGAGGTCACCGAGCGGCTGCGGAATCCCTACGACCAGGCGATCGCCATCCAGAACTTCCTGAGGAGCCGGGACTTCACCTATTCGGTGGACGCCCCGGTCGAGGGCGGCTACGACGGAAGCAGCATGGGCGTGATGGCCCGGTTCCTGGAGACGCGCGCCGGCTACTGCGTCCACTACGCCGGCACGATGGCGGTGATGGCGCGGGCCGCGGGCATCCCCAGCCGGGTCGCCGTCGGGTACACCCCGGGCACCACCACCGGCGACCTGGAGGCCGGGCCCGACGGCATGGAACTGCGCGAGTTCGCCGTGGATTCCCGCAACGCCCACGCCTGGCCCGAGCTGTACTTCAACGGGGTCGGCTGGGTGCGGTTCGAGCCCACCCCCTCACGCGGCGTCGTGCCGGACTACGCGCAGACGATCACCTCGCCGTTCAATGTCCGCGTCGACGACTACGACAACCTCAACCCCGGCGCCGCGGACGTGCCGCAGGGTACGGCCGCCGACCCGGAGGAGACCTCCGCCGGCGCCGCCGATCCGGCCGCCGCCCAGTCCCGGGCCGCCGCGGCCGGGACCGCGGTGGCCGCGGGTCTCCTGCTTGCTCTCCTGCCCCTGCTGATCCGCTCGGCACGCACGGCGGCGCGGCGGCGCCGGGTGCTCGCCGGCGAAGGACCCGGTGCCGCGGCCGCCGCCTGGGCCCAGACAACGGAGATTGCCGGAGACTACGGACACCCGGCACTGCCGACCGACACCCCGCGCGCGTTCTCGCAGCGGCTGCGCGCCGAGGCCGGCCTGCACGGGCCCGCGGCGGACTCGCTGGAAAGGCTCCAGCGGGCCTTCGAGCGCGAGGAGTACGCCGGCCCCGCGGCGGCACCCTCCGCCGGGGCGGACCTTGCCCTCCTGTCCGCTCCGGCGGCCAGCTGGGACGACGTCACAGGGGTGACCGCTGCACTGCGGGAGCAGAGCAGCCTGCCGTCCCGGCTGCGGGCCCGCTTCCTTCCCCGGTCGCTGCTGCGCCAGACCCGGTAGCGGCCCCGGTCAGGAGGCCGTGGGTCAGGAGGCCGTGGGGTCGGCGATGCCGATGTACTGGGTGTAGAGGTACTCCTCGATCCCCTCGGAGCCGCCCTCCCGCCCGAGCCCTGACTGCTTGATCCCGCCGAACGGGGCCGCAGCATTGGAGATAACCCCGGCGTTCAGGCCAAGCATCCCCGTTTCGAGGCGTTCGCCCATGCGCAGGCCACGGTTGAGGTCGCGGGTGAAGACGTAGGCCACCAGCCCGTACTCGGTGTCGTTGGCCAGCTGCACCGCCTGGTCCTCGGTGGAGAAGGTGACGATGGGGGCCACCGGGCCGAAGATCTCCTCCTTCAGGATGCGGGAGGACCGGACCACGCCCTTCAGGACCGTGGGCTGGTAGAAGTAGCCGGGGCCCTCGACCGGCGCACCGCCGGTTACGGCCTCGGCGCCGTCGGCGAGCGCGTCCGTGACCAGGCTGTGGACCTTGTCCCGGCTCTTGCCGTCGATCAGCGGGCCGAGCTTCGATTCGTCCTCGGTGCCGCGGGCGGTGCGCATGCCGGCCATCCGC
Source organism: uncultured Arthrobacter sp. (assembly GCF_902805515.1). Taxonomy (GTDB): domain Bacteria; phylum Actinomycetota; class Actinomycetes; order Actinomycetales; family Micrococcaceae; genus Arthrobacter_D. The sequence goes on from NZ_CADCTE010000010.1 coordinate 3,794, forward strand.
TCGGCCAGCCGGGTTGCGAACTCGTCGGCCACCGACTCGTGGACAAGGAAGCGGTTCGCGGCGGTGCACGCCTCGCCCATGTTGCGCAGCTTCGCCGCGAGCGCGCCGGTGACGGCGGCGTCGAGGTCGGCGTCCTCGAACACGAGGAAGGGCGCGTTGCCGCCGAGTTCCATCGAGGTGCGCAGGACGTTCTTCGACGCGGCCGCCAGCAGGCTGCGCCCTACCGGGGTGGAGCCCGTGAAGGAGAGCTTGCGCAGGCGCGGATCCTCGACCAGCGGACCGGTGACCCCCTGCGCGTCGGTGGTGTGGATGACGTTCAGCACGCCGGCCGGCAGCCCGGCCTCCTCCATCACCTGGGCAAACAGGGAGGAGGTCAGTGGCGTGAGGTTCGCGGGCTTGAGCACCATGGTGCAGCCGGCGGCGACCGCGGGGGCGATCTTGCGCGTGGCCATGGCCAGCGGGAAGTTCCAGGGCGTGATCAAGAGGCACGGGCCCACCGGCTTCTTGGTGACGAGCAGCCGGGACTTCCCGTCCGGAGCCATGGAGTACCGCCCGGAGGCCCGGACCGCCTCCTCGGAGAACCAGCGGAGGAACTCGGCGCCGTAGGTGACCTCCCCGCGGGCCTCGGCCAGGGGCTTGCCCATCTCGAGCGTCATCAGCAGCGCGAAGTCGTCGGCGCGCGCCGTCACGAGTTCGAAGGCCCGGCGGAGAATTTCGCCGCGCTCGCGCGGGGCCGTCCGGGCCCAGTCCTCCTGCGCGGCGACGGCGGCGTCCAGCGCGGCCGCGCCGTCGGCCGGGGTGGCGTCAGCGATCGAGATCAGGGTCTTGCCCGTCGCGGGGTCCTCGATGTTGAAGGAGGCGCCGGTTGAGGAATCGCGCCACTCCCCCCCGATCAGCAGTCCGGTGGGAACCCGGGCCAGCAGGTCCTGTTCGCGCTCGACGGTGACAGTCATAATGAACTCCTCGACGGTAAGGGGCGGTGGAAGCGGCACTGGAGCTGCGGCGGACGCGGCCCGGATTCCCGCTCACGCTAGCGCCGGGCGACCGGGCCTGTCCAGACTCCGTTGCACCACGGCACACCCGGGGTGTTGTTCAGGTGCACAACCCTCCGATCCGAGGGGTGCGCCCAGCCGGAGTTACCGGGAGGCGATGACGGCGGCGTAGAGCTCGCGCTTGCTGACCCGGGCGTCCTCGGCGACGGCGGCCACTGCCTCCTTGAGGCGGAGTCCGTTCCCCACCAGTTCGTGCACCGCCGCCACATGGTCCTCCGGGCGGGAGGGCGCCGCGGCGGGGGCTCCGCCGACGACGACGGCGATCTCGCCGCGGACCTCGCCGTCCTGCGCCCATTCGAGGAGCTCAAGCAGGGACCCGCGGAGGACCTGCTCGTGCACCTTCGTCAGCTCGCGGGCCACCGCCGCCGGCCGGTCACCGCCGAAGGCCGCGCGCAGGGAACGCAGCATCGCCTCGAGGCGGTGCGGCGCCTCGAAGAAGACCATGGTGCGGCGCTCGGCGGCCAGTTCGGCGAGCCGGGTGGACCGCTCGCCGGCCTTGCGCGGAAGGAAACCCTCGAAGCAGAACCGGTCGGTGGGAAGCCCGGAGAGCGCCAGGGCCGTGAGCACGGCCGAGGGCCCCGGCGCGGCGGTGACCGCGATCCCTTCGGCCACTGCGGCCTCCACCAGGCGGTAGCCGGGGTCGGAGACCGAGGGCATGCCGGCGTCGGTGACCATCAGGAGGGTCGCTCCGGAACGCACCTCCTCGAGCAGTTCGGCGGTGCGGGTGGCCTCGTTGTGCTCGTGGTAGCTCACGATCTTCCCGGCTACGGTGACATCGAGTGACTGCACCAGCCGGTGGAGCCTGCGGGTGTCTTCGGCGGCAACCACGTCGGCACTGCCCAGCAGCCCGACGAGCCGTTCGGTCGCATCCCCCATATTGCCGATTGGGGTTCCGGCCAGCACCACCCGGCCGCGGGTTCCGCCGTCGCCGGCGGTTCCCCGGTAGGCGGTGAAGGCCGGCCGGGCGGTGTCCGCCCCCGATCCTGCGGCGTCGTCGGGGACGGGTGCCGGGGCATTTCCTGCGGGTTCATTCACTACTCAAGGGTAGCCCCTGCGCTGCGGCCCGGCCCCGCCGCCGGGGGAGGTGGAGCTCAGGTGGTGCTGACGTCCTTCGTGGCGTGGTCGTAGCGGAAGGTGACCTGCCCGCCGGGGTGGTGCAGCTCGTGGTCCGAACCGTCCCGGACGCCGAAGGCCCCGTAGTTCTCCACCCAGGAGCGGTCGATGGCCACCTTGTAGGAGTAGGCGCCGGCCGGCAGGTCGGTGGTGATCTTCCAGACCGACTCGTCCTGGTCGAAGACCATCTGCACCTCATCGAAGTGCGGGGCCCAGTCTTCGGCCGCCCCGAGGTGGGAGCCGAAGTTGCCTGCAATCGCCACAGCCGCCGGCTGGCCGGGATGCTGTTCCGCCGCGGAGGCGGGTCCGCTGCCTTCGGCCTCCGCGGCCGGGGCGCCGGCGTCGGCCTCCTCCGCTGCGCCGTCCGCGGTGCCCGCCGTTCCGGAGGCCGCCGGAAGCGGGGTGTCCGCGGGCACCGGCGTGCCGGCGGCGAGGGCTGAGGCGAAGGATTCCTCGTCGGGGAAGGCAACGGTCGCCCGGAGTCCCTCCTCGGTGATGGTCCAGCCGCTGCGGCCCTTGACCATCCAGCCCGCCTTGACGAGCTTCGCCGACGCCGTCGTCAGGGTCTTGAATCCCCGTGGGACCCCGCCGCTGAGCAGCTCGCTTTCACGCTCGTTCAGGGGCACGCGGGCGATGGCCTCGGCCAGCACGGCGGAGCCGGGGCCGCCGGCGGCCCCCTGCGCCCGGTCGGCAAGGACATCGAGTACGGCCTTCAGCCTCTGGGTGGTGCCGTCCTGCGCCTTCGTCTTCACAATCGCCCTCCATGGGTTCGTCTTTACACCCGGCAACGCGGAGCCGGTGCCGCATTCCGTCAATGTCAACGCTAAGTGACGTCCGCGTCATCGGTCCAATAGCTAAGCAGACGGCTGACTTACCCCGTAGCGGGTTCCTCTGCCGCGCGCGGGGCACGGTACCCTTGGCGCATGGGGAACCACCACCACGGACACGACTCCACGCACCGCGGGCCGCTGGCCGCCGCGCTGGCAATTACGGTGGCCGTCTTTCTTCTCCAGGTCGTTGGCGCCGCCCTGACGGGCAGCCTGGCCCTGCTCTTCGACTCGGCCCACGTCTTCACCGACGCCGCCGGACTCTCCCTCGCGCTGGCGGCGGCCACCCTGGCCCTGCGGCCGGCCACCGCACGGCGCACCTGGGGCTTCCGCCGGGCGGAGGTTGTCGCCGCCATGGCCCAGGCGGGACTGCTCCTCGCCGTCGGGCTCTACGTGCTTATCGAGGGCGTGCGCCGGCTCATCGAGCCGACCCCCGTCGCCGGGCCCGAACTGATCGTCTTCGGTGCCATCGGCCTGGCCGGCAACATTGCGGCGCTGGCGGTGCTGGCACGCCACCGCTCAGCGAACTTCAACCTCCGCGCCGCCTTCCTCGAGGTGCTCAACGACGCGCTGGGGTCGGTGGCCGTGATTATCGCCGCCGTCATCATCACCCTGACCGGGTGGGTGCGCGCCGATGCGCTGGTGGCCCTGCTGATCGGGGCGCTGATCGTTCCCCGCACTCTCCGCCTGCTGCGCCAGACGGTCAGTGTCCTGCTCGAATCGACGCCCGCGGGCATCGACCCGGACGCGGTGCGCGCCCATATTTCCAACCTGGCCTTCGTCACCGACGTCCACGACCTCCACATCACGCAGATCGCCACGGGCCTGCCCGTCCTGACCGCCCACGTGGTGGTGGAGGACGAGTGCTACACCAGCGGCAACGCGCACAAGGTCCTCGACCAGCTGCAGGTGTGCGTCGGGCAGCACTTCGATCTCAGCATCGAACACAGCACCTTCCAGATTGAACCCGCGAGCCACCGCCTCCACGAAGAGGGCCTCGCCCACTAGGAGAGCCCCCGGCGGAAGCGATGCGCCCCGGTAGCATGGCAGGGTGAGCCACGCCGCCGTCCTGGAGACCGGGAAGTCCCTGCCGGGATCGCACCGGTGGGTGGCCTCCCCGCGGGCGGCCTTCACCGAACAGGCGCTGCGGGCCCGGCTCCTCGGTGCGCCGGCGCCGGGCGGTGTGCTGGCCTGGCTGCTGCCGGTGGCCCTGGCCGTCCTGGGCGGGGTGCTGCGCTTCGTCCGCCTCGGCGATCCGAACAGCCTCGTCTTCGACGAGACCTACTACGCCAAGGACGCCTACTCGCTGCTGCTTTCCGGCTATGAACGGGAGTGGCCCGAGGACGCCAACGATTCCTTCAATGCCGGGGATCCGTCCGTCATCCTTCCGACCGCCGACTACGTGGTGCACCCGCCGCTGGGCAAGTGGATGATCGCCGGAGGCCTGCTGCTCTTCGGCCCCGGCAACCCGTTCGGGTGGCGTTTCTCGGCGGCGCTGGTCGGTACCCTCTCGATCCTCCTGCTGGCCTTCGTCGCCTGGCGCCTCCTTGGCTCTCCGGTCCTGGGGGCGGTGGCCGGGCTGCTCCTCGCCGTCGACGGCCACCATCTGGTGCACTCGCGCACATCACTCCTTGACATCTTCCTGATGTTCTGGCTGCTGCTGGCGTTCGCCGCGCTGCTGCTGGACCGGGAGCAGGGCCGGAGGCGCCTGGCGCGCCGGCTGGCGGCCGTGGCCGGCGGCATGGGTGGCCCGCCATCCCCCGCCCACCTGCGGTTCGGCCCGTGGCTCGGCCTCCGCCCCTGGCGCATCGCGGCCGGGATCTGCCTCGGTCTGGCCCTCGGGACGAAGTGGTCGGCCCTTCCCTATCTCGCCGCGTTCGGGCTCCTCACCGTGGCGTGGGACCTGGGTGCCCGGCGCGTCGCCGGGATCCGGCGGTGGGCCAGCGGGGCCGTGCTGAAAGACGGCCTGCAGGCGTTCGTCTCGATCGTGCCGCTGGCCGCGCTGACCTACCTCGCCACCTGGTCCGGGTGGTTCGCCTCCCGGGACGCCTACGACCGCCAGTGGGCCGCAGCCAACCCTTCCGCGCAGTGGGACTGGGTGCCCCCTGCCCTGAGATCCCTGGCCGAATACCACCGCAGCGCCTACTCCTTCCACCAGGGCCTGGCCTCGGACCACCCGTATGAGGCCCATGCGGGACTGTGGCTGATCCTCGGCCGCCCCACCTCGTTCTTCTACGAGAAGCCGACCGGCTGCGGCGCAGAGGCGTGTTCGCAGGCGGTCACGGTGCTGGGCAATCCGCTGATCTGGTGGAGTTCGGCCCTCGCCCTGCTCATCCTGCTGGCGGTCTGGATCCGCAGCAGGGACTGGCGGGCCGCGGCGGTCCTCACCGGCGCCGCCGCCGGCTACCTGCCGTGGTTCCTCTACCCCGAGCGCACCATGTTCTACTTCTACGCCGTCGCCTTCGAACCCTTCCTCATCCTCGCCCTGGTCTACTGCCTGGGCCTGGTGCTGGGCGGGCCGTCGGATTCCCTGCGGCGCCGGCGCGTGGGCGTCCTGCTCGTTGGCGCGTTCCTTGCGGCCGCGGTCCTCGTCTCCGCCTACTTCCTGCCGATCTGGACCGCCGACGTGATTCCCTACGAGCAGTGGCGGCAGCGCATGTGGTTCCCGCGCTGGATCTGAGCCTGCACTCCAGGGGCGGCGCGCACCGGCGGATACTGTAAGGGCCGGGCACAGGAACACGGCCGGGCACAGGAACACGGCCGGGCACAGGAACACGGCCGGGCACAGGAACACGGCCGGGCACAGCAACAGGGCACGGGGATGAGGGGCGGGGGTGGGAATGCTCTTTCGGGACCGGATCGAGGCGGGACGGCAGCTCGCCGGGCGGCTGGCCGATCTTTCGGGCCCGGTGGTGGTCCTCGGCCTGCCCCGCGGCGGGGTACCCGTGGCGGCGGAGGTCGCGGCGGCCCTGCGGGCGCCGCTGGATGTGGTGGTGGTGCGCAAGCTCGGAGTGCCCTCCCAGCCCGAACTGGCAATGGGGGCGATCGGCGAGGACGGCATCCGCGTCCTTGAGGAACGCGTGATTCAGCGCGCCCGCGTGAGCGACGAGGAGCTGCGGGCCGTCGAGGAACGGGAACGATCCGTCCTCCAGGCACGCACGGCACTGCTGCGGCGGGGACGCGCACGCATCGACCTCACCGGCCGCACCGCGGTGGTGGTCGACGACGGCGTCGCCACCGGCGCCACCGCCCGGGTGGCCTGCAGGGTGGTGCGCGGCCTCAATGCCGCCCGGGTCGTCCTTGCGGCACCGGTCGCGCCGTTCGATGCCGCCGCCCGCATCCCCGAGGCCGACGCCCACGTATTCCTCGCAGCCCCCCACCGCTTCCGGTCCGTCGGCGAGCACTACGGCGACTTCTCCCCCGTGGAGGAAGCAGAGGTCATCTCCCTGCTCGACGCCGCGGCAGCCGGCCGGCCGGACTGAGGCCTCCGAAAGCGTCCCATTGCGACAAACCGGCCCGCTTTTCCGGCCCCGCCCGTCGCTTCCGGGTGCACCCGTCGCTTTCGCGTGCACGCGCCGTCCCCGGCCCGGCCGCCGCCGCCGAATGCGCCACGCCGGCCGGCGGGCGCTGACACGAAAGGGACTTGTTCTTTCCATTGCCCCGGCGAAGTGATAGAACGAGCCACGAGGCGCAACCCCTACCGCTCGGCGAAGCGTTCAGGGCTCCCGAGGGGAAGGCCTGTCCGTTCCGACGGCAGGACTCCGCATCCGATTGGAGGAACACATGGGCATCATCTCATCAGGTTTTCGGGGGCGCAGGAACAAGGACCAGCCCGGTCTGCCGCCCGGGCAGTACCTGACCGAAAGCTTTCCGGTCCTCTCGGCCGGTCCGACGCCGAGGATCGACACCGCCGAGTGGGAGTTCCAGCTCACCACCGAGGCCGGGCAGGTGCACTCCTGGTCCTGGGACGACTTCCAGAACCTGCCGCAGGAGGAATTCACCGTCGACATCCACTGCGTGACCAGCTGGTCGAAGTTCGGCACGCGCTGGAAGGGAGTGTCCCTCGACACCTTCTTCCAGGACGTTGACACCTCCCACCCCTACACGATGTTCTCCAGCTACGGCGGCTACACCACGAACCTGCCGATGGAGGACATCCTCAACGGCAAGGCGTGGATCGTCCACCAGTTCGACGGCGAGGATCTCCAGCCCGCCCACGGCGGCCCCGCCCGCCTGCTCGTCCCCCACCTCTACTTCTGGAAGAGCGCCAAGTGGGTCCGGGGACTGAGGATGATGGAGCGCAACGACCCGGGCTTCTGGGAGACCAACGGCTACAACCTCCACGGCGATCCCTGGCTCGAGGAACGGTACTGGTGAGCCGCACCTGGAGGACCGCCGACGTCGTCGAGGCGCGGTTCGAGACGGCCTCCGCGCGGACCATCGCCCTCCAGTTCCCCGATCCGGTCGACAGCATCGGCGGCCAGCACGTCGATATCCGGCTGACGGCCCCCGACGGGTACACCGCCGTGCGGTCGTACTCGGTGGCCGGGACCCTGCCGCCGACCGGCCTTGAAATCACTGTTGAGGAGCTGGAGGACGGCGAGGTGTCCCCTTACCTCGTCCGGGACCTGACAGTGGGCGACCAGGTCGAGATGCGGGGGCCCGTCGGCGGCTGGTTCGTGTGGCAGCCCTCGGACACCTCCCCGGTGCAGCTCATCGGCGGAGGCTCCGGGGTGGTGCCCCTGATGGCCATGGTGCGCTCCCACCGCGCTGCAGGCAGTACCGTGCCGATGCAGCTCCTCTATTCGGTCCGCAGCCCCTCGAGCGTCATCTACCGCGGGGAACTCGAAAAACTCGAGGCCTCCTCGCCGCCCCTGCCGGTGGAGTATGTCTACACCCGGGAGGCGCCGGCCGGGGAGCCCGTGGGGCGGCTCTCCCCCGCCACTCTGATGCCCCGGATCCTGCCGCCGGCGGCCGACCCGGCCGTGTTCATCTGCGGTGCCACGGGCTTCGTGGAAGCGGTTGCGGCCTGGCTCGTGGAGGCCGGGTACCCGGAAGGCCGCATCAAGACCGAACGCTACGGTGGAACAGGAGACGGATCATGAGCCTTGGACTTGACGATGGGTTGGCCGGCGGCACGGGAGCGGAGGCCGGCGGGCAGGACTACCTCGATGGAAACGCCCTCGCGGGACCGCTCTCCGAATTCTCTTCAGGGGATCTCACCGTGGCCGAGGGCCGGTGCGAGAACTGCGGGATGACGGGCGTGCTGGCGACGACCCGCGTCTATGCCCACGCCCCGGGGATGACCGCCCGGTGCCGGGGGTGCGGATCGGTGCTGCTGCGGCTGACCGAGGCGGGGGGACGGACGGTCCTCGACCTGCGTGGGTTGAGCTACCTGAGCATCCAGCGGGACTGATCGGCGGCGACCCGGCCGGCGGACCGCTGGGGAGACCGGGCCGGAGCGCCCAACGTTTCAACGGCCGGCGCCGCGGCCCGGCATGGCATGCCGCCCCGCGGGCCCGCCGCCCGCTCCTGCGGCCGGGCGGCGGGTCCGTGCCGGGTCTATTCTCCGCCGGGTCCGGACAGGACGCAGAACTCGTTCCCCTCCGGATCGGCAAGCACCGTCCAGGACGCGTCCGCCGGCTGGCCGACGTCGATCCGGCGCGCGCCCAGCCCGAGGAGGCGCTCCACCTCCGCGGCCGGGGAGCCGTCGGCCCGCAGGTCGAGGTGGAGGCGGTTCTTGCCGGTCTTCGGTTCGGGCACCGCAACGATGTCGATACCCGGCTCCCGGCCGTCCGCGGCGGCGATGCTGATGATGCCCTCGTCCTCCCCGGTCACCTGCCAGCCGAGAGCCGCCGTCCAGAAGGCGGCGACGGCACGCGGATCGGCGGCGTCAATAGCAATGACGGCGATGCGGCTTGCCATCCTCAGGATTCCGGCGCGCCGATATTGACCAGCCAGCTGACCCCGAACCTGTCGCTGCACATGCCGAAGCTGTCGCCCCAGGGCGCCCGTTCGAGCGGCAGCGTCACTGTGCCGCCGTCGCTGAGCTTGTCCCAGTACCCGCGCAGTTCCGCCTCGTCGGTGCCGCTCAGCGAGACCGAGTAGTTGGTGCCCACGGTGTAGTCCATGCTGTTCGGAGTGTCGGCCCCCATCAGCACCAATCCGTTCTCGGTCTCAAGCATTCCGTGCATGATCTTGTCCTGCTCCGCAGGATCCTCGCTGGCCTGGAAGTCGCCGAAGGTGCTCAGGGTGAGCTCACCGCCGAATACCGAATGGTAGAACTCCATCGCTTCCCTCGCCGTATCGCGGAACCCAAGATATGGGTTAAGGCGTGTGGTCATCGCGTTTCCTCCTCAAGGTCGGTGCTGCTTGGCGGTCCGGATCGGTATCCTGCTCCGTGGTACAGCACCGATTATGGGCCCCGGAACGGCGGTGCGGTAGGTCGGGAGGAGATTTCCGAGGTTCACCTGCCGAGCGGCGGGACCCGGCGGACGCCGGTGGCTAGGAGCCGGACAGCGCCGCGCGGTGCCGGGCCTGAAGCTCGTCCTGGGCGGCCTGCGACCTTTCCCGGCGCCGCCGGGTGGGCCAGGTGAGCACCAGGGTCAGCAGCGTCGCCGCAAGCACCAGGAAGCCCACGGTGGCGGCCGCGTCGGTCCAGAACTGCTCGGGGAAGAGCCGGATCAGGGTGTCGTCCACTCGGAAGGTCCAGGTGCCGTCGGCGAAGAACACCGCGTGGACCGAGGTGAAGAAGACCTCCCAGGCCAGCACCGCCGACACGGCAAGGACCACGATGAGGACCAGGGTCAGCACGGCACCGGAGAACAGCGCCCTGCGGACTCCGCCCTTGTACCGGCGGGCAAGGTACGCACAGGCCACAACTGCGATCACCAGCAGCACGAACGCGGCCGCGAAGGACAGCTGGAGTACGGCTTTCACGTCGGCCATGTGGCTTACCTCGCTGTCGAGGAACAGCTGCTGTCCGCCGGGGTTGACCAGCCCGCCCAGGTAGCGGGCAGGGGCGAAGTTGAGGACGTAGTCGAGCGCGTATGACCCGTAGGTCATGCGGTCCTGGGTGGAAAACCCGAACTCGTCGGCAGGAAAGCCCGGGCGGTGGTATTCGGCCCAGAGGAAGAAGGAGGAAGTGACGGCCCGGACCGCGCCGGCCAGCACCACGATCGGGAAGATTGCGGCGACCACCACCTGCAGGAACCGTGCGAGGGCCGGCTTGGCTGCCACGGCGTGTTCCCGTTCAAGGGCGCGCCGCCGGACCTCCTGCTCGGACGGGCGCAGCAGCAGCGCCCCGGTGTCGGAATCCGGTTCGTTCTCCGGCTCCCGGCGCACGTGCGTCCCGCCGCGCGGGGTTTGTACCCCTTCCGCCTCCCCGGCGGAGGCGCCGACGGCGGTGGCGCCGGCGGCCGCGGCGGTGTCCTCGGCGCCGATCCCGCCCGACGTCGATTCCTGCCGCGGGGCATCGCTGACCGGCAGCGCGGCGGTGGCTGGTTGCGACTCCGTCGCTGGGTGAGAGTCCGTCGCTGGGTGAGAGTCCGTCGCTGGTTCAGGGTCGGTGGCTGGCTCGGAGTCCGTGGCTGGCTCGGAGTCCGTGGCCCGCTCGGAGTCCGTGGCCCGCTCGGAGTCGGTGGGCTCAGACCCCTCGGGGCCGGACCCCGGCGACTGCGGCTCCTGTTCCCCCACGGCGGGCGCTGCCGGGACCGACCCGGCCGGGGCCGGGTCGGCGGCAGTCGGTTCAGCCACAGGGTCACCGGCCGGTGCCGGGTCGGCGGCAGTCCGTTCGGCCACAGGGTCACCGACTGGTGCCGGGTCGGCGGCAGTCCGTTCGGCCACGGGGTTCCCGGTCGGCACCGGATCTACGGCGGTTGCACCGCGTGGAGCGGATTCCGTCGGCGCCTGGGCCGCGGCCGACGCCGACGCCGCAGCGCCGTGCCACTCGCTGTCGGAGGCCCCGGCGGGGACATACCTGGACACATCGGGCATGGTGCTTGCCCTCCGCATGGGCAGCGAATTGCGCTGGGCGATGGGAGCCGGGGCGGACTCCGGGGCACGCCCCTGGTGGTCCTGCCCGGTGCCGGTTCCGTCGGTCTCAGCCACTGCGATGTCTCCTTGTTTTGCCTTACTTCGCCGCGTTGCGGCTTTCCCCTTCGAGACTACCGGGCCGCACCCCTGTGCACCCGGAAGTGGAGCCCCGCACGGCGTTCCTTACGCCGTGCGCGCCGCCCCTCCCCGGTCAAGGGCGGCGAGGTCTCCGGTGGCCCCGGCCCGGACGGCGCGCCGGCCGAGGATGAGGGTGTAGGCCCAGTACGCGGCCAGGACGAGGAGACCGATGCCCAGGCGCGCCCAGTGCGGCAGCCCGCTGGGGGTGACGAAGCCTTCGACGAGGCCCGAGATGAACAGGACGAGGACAAGTCCGAGGGCCACGGTGATCAGGGACCGTCCCTCCTCGGACAGCGCTGCGGCCCGGGTCCGCCGTCCCGGCGACACCCAGGCCCAGAAGATCCTCAGCCCCGCGGCCGTGGCGATGAAGATGGCCGTCACCTCCATGAACCCGTGGGGAAGGATGTAGAGGAAGAACACGTCGAGCTTGTCAAAGGCGGCCATCATCCCGCCGGCGAGACCGATGCCCTGCGCGTTCTGGTACAGGATGAACGGCGGCCAGATTCCGGTGACCCCGAACGCGACCGCCTGGAGGGCGATCCAGGCGTTGTTGGTCCACACCAGACCGGCGAAGGACGCCGCCGGGTTCTCCGAGTAGTAGTCGATGAAGTCCTCCTCGACGTACTGGCGCAGGTCTTCGTCCGTTCCGAGGGCCGCGATCACGCCCGGAGTGTTCACCACCCACGCCCCGTACGCCCAGGCGACGGCGGTGAACAGCACCCCCACGACGACGGTGAGCCAGCGCACCCGGTAGAACGCGGCGGGGAGCGAAACGACGAAGAACAGCGCGATGTCTTCGAGGAAGTGGGAGCGGGCGCCGCTGAAGCGGGTCCGCGCCCGCGACAGGCGCATGGACAGGGCGCCCGACAGTTCCCCCTCGGGGGCGATGGAACGGATCATCGACAGGTGGGTCGACACGCGCTGGTACAGGACCAGCAGTTCGTCCGCCTCCGCGCCGGTGAGGCTGCGGCGCCGGACCAGCTCATCGAGCCGCTCCCAGTCGGGGCGGTGCACTGCACTGAAGGCGTCGACGTCCATGCTGCCCACCATATAGCGCACGGTGGAGGATAGGGTGGAGCCCGGACAGCCGGTGATGCGAAGGGGGAACGTCAGTGGATTCAGTGGTGACCGGCGAGGCCGTGGTCCTCGAACTGCGCTCGGCCGGCTTCGCGGCCCGCGCCCTCAGTTCGATCATCGACACCGTCGCCCAGATCGTGGTGTTCCTCGCCATTATCTTCCTGGTCGGGAGCACCCTCGACGGGATCCTGGACCCGGCGCTGACCCGGGCCCTGACGCTGGTGCTGGTCCTCCTGGTGTTCCTGATCCTGCCGGTCACCATCGAAACCCTCACCCGCGGCAAGTCCCTGGGCCGGGTGATGCTCGGGCTGCGGATCGTGCGCGACGACGGCGGCGCCATCCGGTTCCGGCATGCGTTCATCCGCGGCATGCTCGCTGTGTTCGAGATCTACATGCTGGTCGGCTCGCTCGCCTTCGTCGTGGCGCTGTTCAATGAGCGCTCGAAGCGGCTTGGAGACCTGCTGGCCGGGACGTACGCGCTGCGCGAGCGGGTGGTCGTGAAGCCGCGTGCGGTGCCCGAGGTGCCGCACCACCTCCAGGCCTGGGCGGCGACCGCTGATATCGGGCGGCTTCCCGATCCGCTGGCCCGCAGGGTCTCCCAGTTCCTGGCGCAGGCACCCCGCCTCACCCCGCAGTCCCGGGGGGCCCTCGCCGTCGAGCTGGCCCAGGAGGTCGGCACCGCCGTCGCGCCGGCCCCGCCGCGGGGCACCCACCCCGAGGACTTCCTGGCCGCGGTGGCCGCCACCCGCCGCGGGCGGGACTATTCCCGCCTGCTCCGCCAGAAGGAGGCCGTCGGCTCGACGGCCGAACGGCTGCACCGGCTTCCCTTCAGCCGGTAGCCGGCCGGCCCGCGGGGCGGACCGGTGCTACTGCCGGGTCCCGTTCACATAGTCCTCCCAGGACAGGTTCCAATCACCGAAACCGTCGTGGACGTACATCGGGCCGTAGTTCGTGTTGAGGATCCGCACCACGTCCCCGGGGCCGAAGTTGTCGTAGAAGTACTTCGCCCCTTCCGGGGACATGCCGACGCAGCCGTGGGAGACATTGATCGAGCCGAGGGCCACCTGAGCGGCGGGCAGCGCCTCGTGGACGAAGGCGCCGCCGTTGCTCAGCCGGCTGGCGTGCTTGACCACCGTGGGCGGGTAGTAGGCTTCGTCGCCGGGCTTGAGCCCGATGGACTCCGCCGTGAATTTCGTCGACTCGTACTTCTCCATCACCACGTGGTAGCCCACGGTGGAGGGCCATTCCGGGGTGCCAAGGGTGACCGGGAAGGTGCGCTGCAGCTTCCCGCCGATGTAGACGTTCATGGTCTTGGTCTTGTCATCGACGACCGCGAGGCGCGTGTCGTGGGTCTTCACGGTGAACGTCCGGTCGAAGTTTCCGATCATGGCGTTGCCGAAGTCGACACCGAAGAGTTTCATGTCCACGGTGATGGTGCTGTTGGGTGCCCAGAACTCCTGGGGCCGGTAGCGCACCTTGGTGTCGCTGAGCCAGTAGAACGCGCCGGGCTGCCCGCTGGTGCTCGTGACCTTGATGGCCTTCTCGACCGCGTCCTTGTTCGCCACGGGCTCGCTGAAGTTGATCTCCAGCGGCTGGCCGGTGCCCACGGTGGTTCCGTCGAGCGGGTACAGGGCGGCGTCGGCCTCGTTGGCCGGTTCGACGGTGGTGAAGGTCTGCTCGCGCGTCGTCGTGCCGCCGGAGGCGTCGCTCACCGTGTAGGTGAACGCGTACTGGGTGTTGAACGCCAGCCGCTCCCCCGCGGTCCACTTCGTGCCGTCCGCCGAGAGGGTTCCGCCGACCGGGGCGCCGCCGGTGACCGGCTGCAGGGTGACGTCGGAGATCCTGCCGTTGCCTGCGCTGACCTCGGCCACGGTCACTGGATTGACGGCGGCTGCGCCGTCGGCCGGAACCGCCTTCACCGTGACGTCCCGCGCCGGGGGCGCGGTGGTGGGCGCGGTGGGGGTGGAGCTCGGGCCGGCAGGCGCGGACGGGCCCTGCCCGGCCTCGCTGGGGGAACCGTCCCAGGGCGAGGCGACCGCCAGTCCGATCCCCCCGCCGACGACGAGGAGGCCGGCGACGGCGATCGCCACGACCTTCCCTGCGCGCCGGCCCGATCCGCCCTGCCCAGCTGACTGCGTCATACGCCCAACCCGTTCCTTGAAGAATGCTGCCGAAGTGCGATTTTACGTGCCGGGACCCGCCGCGCCGTGCAGGAACGGTTACGAACCGCCAACGATCGGCGTGGCGGCAGCCTCAGTACCGGTACTGGTCGGTCTTGTAGGGGCCGGCAGCGTCGAGGTCGAGGTATTCGGCCTGCGTCTTCGTCAGTTCCGTCAGCTCGACACCCAGGGCGTCGAGGTGGAGCCGGGCGACCTTCTCATCGAGGATCTTCGGCAGCACGTAGACCTGCTTGTCGTAGACCGGTGAGCCCTCGGTGTCGGAAAGCTCCCACTTGGTGAACAGTTCGATCTGCGCGATGGTCTGGTTGGCGAAGGAGTTGCTCATGACGAAGGACGGGTGGCCCGTGGCGTTGCCGAGGTTCAGCAGCCGCCCTTCGGAGAGCATAATGATCGAGTGCGCCCCGGTGCCTGCGGCGGCGTCCTCCGGGAAGACCCACTCGTGGACCTGGGGCTTGATCTCGATCCGGGTGATCCCGGGAATCTTCGCGAGGCCCGCGATGTCGATCTCGTTGTCGAAGTGGCCGATGTTCCCGACGATGGCCTGGTGCTTCATGCCCGCCATGTGGGAGGCCATGATGACGTCCTTGTTGCCGGTGGTGGTGATGAAGATGTCACCCTGGGCCAGCACGGATTCCAGCTTGGCCACCTGATAGCCGTCCATGGCGGCCTGCAGCGCGCAGATCGGGTCGATCTCGGTGACGATCACGCGCGCACCCTGGCCGCGCAGGGCCTCGGCTGCGCCCTTGCCGACGTCGCCGTAGCCGCACACGACGGCGACCTTGCCGCCGATGAGCACGTCGGTGGCGCGGTTGAGGCCGTCGGGCAGTGAATGCCGGATGCCGTACTTGTTATCGAACTTCGACTTGGTCACCGAGT